>NZ_AYTM02000002.1:4760283-5073479 GCF_000507185.2 Pseudomonas syringae KCTC 12500 | reverse complement strand
ACGATTGCGACTTGTTGCTTGAGTGAGATGTGCATCAATTTCAGCCTCGGAGTAAGCGTACTAGTGCTGACTGGCGAGGCTGAAATTAAGTTCAGTGCAGGTTATGGCGCAGGGTTGGGCTGCGAGGTGTGAATGGCTTCGATACCGGCGATGACTTCATCGGACAGCGTGACGTCGATGCTCTGCAGATTGATCTTCAGTTGGTCCAGTTTCGTGGCACCAATGATGTTGCTGGTCACGAACGGACGGCTGGTCACGTAGGCCAGCGCCATCTGCGAAGGATCCAGACCATGCTCGCGAGCCAGCGCTACGTACTTGGCCGTGGCGGTGACGGCCTGCGGGTTGTTGTAGCGCTGGAAACGCTCGAACAGGGTCAGACGGCCATCGGCCGGACGTGCACCGTCCAGGTACTTGCCCGCCAGCACACCGAACGCCAGTGGCGAGTACGCCAGCAGGCCAATCTGTTCGCGAATGGCGATTTCCGCCAGACCGACTTCAAAGGTGCGGTTAAGCAGGTTGTAGGGGTTCTGGATGGAGACGGCACGTGGCAAATCGAGGGTTTCGGCCAGGTGCAGAAAACGCTGAGTGCCCCACGGCGTTTCGTTGGACAGGCCGAAGTGACGAATCTTGCCCGCCTTGACCAGATCGGCCAGTACCGACAGGGTTTCTTCGATTTCGACGGCCTGATCATCCGGGTCGTGGGTGTAACCGAGCACGCCGAAGAAGTTGGTCTTGCGATCCGGCCAGTGCAACTGGTACAGGTCCAGGTAATCGGTGTTCAGACGCTTGAGGCTGGCTTCCAGCGCCGCAGTGATGTTTTTGCGGTCGAGGCGCGGATTGCCATCGCGGATGTGATCCATCCGACCTGGACCGGCGACCTTGCTGGCCAGTACCCAGTCGTTGCGGTCGCCGTACTTCTTGAAGTACTCGCCGATGATGCTTTCGGTCTTGGTGTAGGTCTCGCCACGCGGCGGCACCGGGTACATTTCTGCCGTGTCGAGGAAGTTGACCTTGGCATCCTTGGCCATACGAATCTGTTCGAATGCTTCATCCTGGGTGTTCTGCTCGCCCCAGGTCATGGTGCCCAGACAGATCGCGCTGACCGACAGATCGGTTTTGCCCAATTTACGAAATTGCATCGATGTCTCCGTTTGATTCAAAAAGATACAGCTTGAAACAGGGCTCCCATAAAACGCTGACTGGTCATTCACTGCAACACTTTTTATGCGGTTTTACCTAGCGATAACCCTGCGCCTGCAGATCGAATAGCGCGGCGTAGCGCCCTGCGGCGGCGATCAGGCTGTCATGATCACCGCGTTCCAACACCCGCCCGTGCTCCAGCACCACGATGTGTTCGGCGTTGCGCACGCTGGAAAACCGATGCGATATGAGCAGCGTCATGCGCCCTTTGGCGTACTCGCGAAAATGTTCGAATACCGCCGCTTCTGCCCCGGCATCCAGGGCGGCAGTCGGCTCGTCGAGAATCAGGATATCGGCGTCGCGGCGCATGTAAGCGCGTGACAAGGCGATTTTCTGCCACTGCCCACCGGACAGTTCCTGACCTCCCGCAAACCAGCGACCCAATTGTGTGGCGTAGCCTTTGTCGAGTTGTTCGATGAACTGCGCGGCCATGCCCTGCGCCGCCGCGTCGCGCCAACGGCCTTCATCATGGAAGGCCTGAGTGTCGCCAACGCCGAGGTTCTCGCCGACCTGAAACTGATAGCGAATGAAGTCCTGAAAAATCACCCCGATGCGCGAGCGCAAAGCGTCTTCGTCCCACTCCTGCAGGTCGCTGCCGTCCAGCAGAATGCGGCCTTGATCGGGTTGGTAGAGACGCGTCAGCAGCTTGATCAGGGTGGTTTTTCCCGAGCCGTTCTCGCCCACCAGGGCCACGCTGCGCCCCGGCGCCAGGTGCAGATCGATATTTTCAAGTGCCGGACGGCTGGTCCCCGGATAAGTGAAACTGACGTTCTCGAAGCGCATGCCATCACCGGGATGCGCGCCCACGGTCAGGCTGCCAGCAGATGGCGTAACCGGCTGACCGAGGTAGACATACAGGTCAGCCAGATACAGCCCGTCCTCGTACAAACCACTGATGGCGCTGAGACTGCTGCTCACCGCGGCCTGACCCTGTTTGAACAGCACCAGGTACATGGTCATCTGCCCCAGGGTGATCCGCCCGTGTATCGCATCGACCACCACCCAGGCGTAGGCCAGGTAAAACGCAGCCGTGCCCAGCAGACCGAGCAGGAAGCCCCAGCCATCACGGCGCACCGTCAGGCGCCGGTCTTCGGCATACAGACGCTCGAAGGTGTCGCGGTAGCGCTTGAGCAGCAGCGGCGCGAAGCCGAACAGCTTCACCTCCTTGATATAGCCCTCGTGGGAGAGCAGTGTTTCGATGTAGTTCTGCCGACGGGTTTCCGGAGCGCGACGGGTAAACAGGCGGAACGCGTCGCCGGAAAAATGCGCCTCGGCAAAGAACACCGGCAACGCGCCGAGCACTAGAATCAACAACGCCCAAGGCGAGAAATGCACCAGCAACACGGCAAAGCTGATCAGCGAAATGAGGTTTTGCAACAACCCCAACGATTTGGTCACCAGTGCCAGCGGCCGTGTGGAGGCTTCACGCCGGACGCGCACGAGCTTGTCGTAGAACTCGGAGTCTTCGAACTGCGACAGCGACAGGGTCTGGGCCTTCTCCAGAATCAGGGTGTTGACCTTCTGCCCCAGCAGCACCCGCAGCAACGCCTGCTGCACGGAAAGCCCGCGCTGTGCTGCCGCGAGCAGAGCCAGCACACCGGCTTCGAACAACACATAGCGCAGCACCGGCCACAACGGTGCTTCGCCCGCACTGGCGTGCAACTGCATGGCAGCGACCACCGCATCGACGATGCGCTGGCCGAGCCAGGCGGCCAGCGCGGGCAGCAGGCCGGCGATCAGCGTGGCGACGATCAGCCCGATGGACAGCGCTCGGGAGGTGGTCCAGACCAGATGCATCGCGCGCAAGGCCTGGTGCATGAACGAAATGAAACGCTTAAAAACCGGCATACGCTTAAAAACTCTTCAGACAGGTCGAACCCCCATGTCGGGCGGCCATCATACGACCACAGGTTCGTTGAAAAACAGGAAACTCATCATGAAAGATGCTTACAACCTGCAACGCTTTGTCGATGCCCAGCAACCGCTGTTCCAGCAGGTGCTGACGGAACTCGAAGCCGGACAGAAACGCTCCCACTGGATGTGGTTCGTGTTCCCGCAGATCCAGGGGCTGGGGCGCAGCGACACGGCGCGACACTACGCAATCACCGACCTCGATGAAGCGCGGGCTTACCTGCAACACCCCGTGCTGGGGCCGCGTCTGGAACAGTGCGCCGCAATCATTGCGCCTCAGGTAGAACGTTCGGCGCGACAGATCTTCAGTTCGCCGGATGACATGAAACTGCATTCGAGCATGACCCTGTTCAGCATCGCAGCACCTGAGCGGCCCGTGTTTCAAAAGGTGCTGGATACGTTTTTCGGAGGCGAGCGAGATGCGATGACGGTAAAACTCCTGTCACGGTGATTCAACCTCACTTGGGCGCACGCTGCACGCAGCGTTCGCGTCGGTCGTCGACGCGCTCGGCAAACCAGGCGGTGGTGAGGTTACGGGTGATTTTCGGGCTTTTCAGGGTAATGCCGGGCAGGATGGCCCTGGGCAAAGGTTTGCCCGCCGCCCTGTCCGCCAGGGCGAAGACCTTGCTGTACAGATCGGTCTCCTCGAATTCCAGCGTGTCGCCCTGCTTGAGCTGGCTCCATATCTGCGACTTGTTCATGCCCAGCCGATCGCCCAGCGTGCGTACTGCCAGTTCGGTGGAGCCCGGCGAGGTAGAGTCAAAGCGGATCAGGTCGCCATCCAGCGCCAGCTCGATGCCGGTCGCTCGGCTCACGGCATTCTGGAACGCGGCATTGCGACTGGCGTACCAACCGGCATTGAAGTCGGCAAAGCGGTACAACGACTGGGTGTAGTTGACCGGGTAGCCCAGCAGGTGAGCGATACCGAAGTACATGCCGCCACGGCGGGTGAAGACTTCGCGGCGGATCGAACCATCGACCGTGTAGGGGTAATCCTCGGCGTGTTTCTCGGCAAAGGCGATGCTGACCTGCATCGGCCCGCCGGTCTTGACCGGGTTGAAGTTGCCGAACAACGCCTGACCCAGCGGCACCATGCCGATGAAGTCATCGAAGATCGCGCTGAGGTCTTTTTCGGTGCGCGCAGAATCGAGGCGTTTGCCGTAAGTCTTGCCATCCGGCGAGCGAACACGTAACGCGGTGGCGATCAGCGCATTGGGAATGTGCAGTCGCGCAGCGCGGCGATTGATTTCAGCGCGGGCGATGTGGCCCATGTCCGGCACTGCAGGATCGACTTGAAAGGTCGATTCCTGCTCGGTAACGGCCATCACCGAGCACAGGTTTTCGGTGGTCAGCGGGATCTTCTGCGCGGCAAACGCGGCGTGAATATCCGTGGCCCATGCCTGGCGATCCGTAGCAGTCGCCGGCATCAGGCGCATGATCTGCGCGCGCGCCTGTTCAGGCGTCAGTTCGGGCTCCTGGACCCGCTGCGTGCCACAGCCTGCCAATATCAGCAACCCGACGCTCAGCATGAGCGATTTGCATAGCCTTCTATTCAATCCATGACTCCTGTCTGGTTCGCGCTTCGACGCGCGGTTCACTTCAGAAGGCTTTTCACCTCAAAAGACCGACCAGTCGACCCTCGCGCTGAGTTTTTCCAGCGCAGCCATACCGACAAGGGAATTGCCCGCTGCGTTCAACTCCGGGGACCACACACAGACTGAAGCACGCTCGGGCACGATCGCAACGATACCACCGCCTACCCCGCTCTTGCCCGGCAGGCCTACGCGATAGGCGAAGTTGCCGGCCTCGTCGTACAGGCCGCTGGTGGCCATGATCGAGTTGACCTGGGTGGCCTGCCGAGCAGTGACGATCTGCTCGCCGCTGTGAGCGCAAAAGCCCTGATGAGCCAGAAAACCGAATGCTTTGGCCAGATCGATACAGTTCATGCTCAGCGCACAATGATGGAAGTAGCTGCGCAGCACGTCTTCCACATCGCCGTGAAAATTGTCGAAGGATTTCATCAGATAGGCCGCCGCGGCATTGCGCGAACGGTGCTGGTATTCGGAGTCGGCGACTTTGGAGTCGGAAGTGATCGCCCGATTACCGCACAGGCGTCGAACGAAGTCGCGCATCGACAGCGACGGTGCTGCGAACCGCGCCTGGTTGATATCGCAGATCACCAGCGCACCGGCATTGATGAACGGATTGCGCGGCCTGCCCTGCTCGAACTCCAGCTGCACCAGCGAGTTGAATGGCTGGCCAGAAGGCTCGTGTCCGAGACGCTGCCAGATCTCCTCGCCCGAGTGACCGATGGCTTGTACCAGGCTGAACACCTTGGAAATGCTCTGTATCGAAAACGCTGTTTCGGCGTCACCGGCGCTGAACACCTGACCATCGTTGCCGTACACCGCGATGCCCAGCTGATCTGGCCGGACCTCGCCCAGTGCCGGGATGTAATCGGCTACCTTGCCCTGACCAAGCAAGGGTCTTACTTCATCGAGGATTTCGTTCAGCAGGTCTTGCATGTGTGCGCCCCTTGTTTTGGCTGCGCACACTACACCAACCTAAAGCGCCTCGCATCACTGCGTTGCAGGGTCACGTCTTGTAATCGGTGTCGTTGCGCTCCAGCTCGCGAATCAGGGCATCCCAGTGCCGTGCGACACCCGGCGCATGGCCGTCCTTGATGGCCTTTGCCTGCTGCTCCACCTTGGCAATCACCTCGCGCGGCGGGAACACAAGTTCGGCGTTACCCGCCGACTGTGCCGCAATCTGAATATTGCAGGCGTACTCAAGGGCATGAAGCTGCTGAAACGCATGCTCGACACTCACCCCGCCGGTCAGCAACCCGTGGTTGCGCAGGATCATCACACTCTTGTCACCCAGGTCCGCGATCAGCCGTTCGCGTTCACTCAAGTCCAGCGCAATGCCTTCATAGCCGTGGTAAGCAACCCGGCCGGAGAAGGCAATCGAGTGCTGGGAGATGGGCAGCAGGCCGTCCTTCTGCGCCGACACGGCGATACCGTCACGGGTGTGCGTGTGCAGCACCGCCTGCAGGTCGTGGCGCGCAGCATGAATGGCACTGTGAATCACGTAACCGGCGTAGTTGATACCCAGCCCGGTGGGGTCATCGACAATCGTGCCGTCAATATCGACCTTGACCAGGTTGGACGCGGTGATTTCATCGAACAGCAGCCCGAACGCGTTGATCAGAAAGTGCTCGTCCGGGCCCGGCACGCGTGCCGAGAAATGCGTATAGATATGATCGGTCCAACGCTTGAGCGCCGCCAGCCGATAGGCTGCCGCCAGCTTGACCCGGACTTCCCATTCTTCCGGCGACACTCTGTCGCGCACGCTGCCGCTACCCGACGGCGTCGTACCTGACTGGACTGGCAAAGCGCTGACGTTGCTCATGGTATTGCTCCTGGATGACTTCTGACTGATCAGCAAGACTAGGCGCATGGGGATTCAATTAAAAATCACATTTACTTCTAAGCTAATTATAAAAAATGAGAATATTAAAGTCAGTCCTTCTACCGCCTTTGCACATTTCCACGAAGGTCTATGATTATTTCTAAAGGCTATTTAAATAACTTTTTATATAGCGATATGCTCCAGAATTGGCAAACCCCCATGGAGCATCGCATGTCCAATATCGCAAGATTTCTTTGCCGTATCAGTCGCTTCACAGCGGCCGACGCTCTGCGTCACACGGCGGTTTCGGGATGTCAGGTGGATTTAGGTTCGACTCAGGTCACCTTTTCGCCCCTCGGCGAGTCACTTTGATGGGGCCAAAGTGACCAAAGCCCCTGGCTCCGTTTCCGGCCCGACTTCGTCGGGTTCCTTCGCCCTGTCACTGATCCGGGGGTCGCCGCAACGGGCCATCCATGGCCCGGTGCGGCTTGCTCGGCGTCCTGCCGAGTTACCCCCGGATCAGCGTCAGGACTCAGCCGTCACTTACGTCGCAATTTGCGTTGTCAGTGCCATCGAGCCAAGAAGCGCTTTTGTTTATGTGCAGTGACTACGAGTAAGGCATAACGTTGTGTTGCAGCACAGATATGACGCGCAGCGTCACGAGCTTTATGCAAACGCAACGTATTGGAACGACAGTCAGCGGCAAATCGCGCTACCAGTTATACGTCACCTTGCCGTAGTAATAAGCGCCGCTGTACCCGTAGGGAGAGAATGTGCTGTAGGCCAGGTTGCCGCCGCTGGAGGAGAAGTCGTTGAGCTTTTCCGGGTATTTGTCGGTGACGTTGTCGCCGCCCAGGGTGAAGACCCAGCTCTTGAGTTTGTAGTCGACCGCCAGGTCCAGCAGCCAGGCGGCGCTGAAGGTCTGGTCGTTGACCTTGTCGGCCTGATAGCTGGTGAACTCGCCGTAGCGGACCAGGTTAGAGTGCAGCGCCCAATTGCCGAACGTCAGGTCATTGCCCAGTGTCAGTTTGTGTTGCGGCGTGGTGTCGCCCAGCAAACCGATGCGCTCCCTGCGGTCTACCCGCACCAGGTTCACCCCCAACTGATCGAGAATCGCCGGATTGGCCTTCACGTCGGTGACTTTGGTGTGGTTGTAGTTGTAACCCACCGTGCTGTTCCAGCGCACACCGTTGTCGAACTGGTAGCGGTAATTGGCGACCAGATCGACGCCATCGGTGCTGGTGTCCGTGGCGTTGGTGAAATAACGGGCACTGGTGTAGTTGATATCGCCTACGCCATTGCTGCGCAGGTAATTGATGGCGGTGTTATTGAGCACCAGATTGGAGGACAGCGAGATACGGTCCTGAATGTCGATGCGATAGACGTCGGCGGTCACGGTCAGGCTATCCAGCGGCTGGAGTACCAGGCCCAGGCTGTAGTTGCGGGACTTTTCCGGCTTGAGGTCTTCGGCACCCAACAGTTGTGCAACGTTACTGCCGGCCGGAAACGTGCCCGCTTCCTGGATGGTGTTGCCAATCAGCTGCGACGACGTGAAAGTAAAGTTCTGCTGCGCCAGTGAAGGCGCGCGGAAGCCTGTCGATATGCTGCCTCGCAAGGCCACCTGCGGAGTGAAATCGTAGCGCGCCGAAAGCGAGCCGCTGACATTGGAACCGAAATCGCTGTAGTCCTCGTGGCGGACGGCAGCCGACACACCGAGCTTCTCGGTCAGATTGGTTTCCAGGTCCAGATACTGTGCGAAGTTGTGTCGCGAGTAACTGCCTGCATCCGCCGCGCGGAAACCGCCCAACCCGGAACTGCCGGTCTGGAAATACGACTCTGGCTGCCCTGCCTCGATCTGATAGCCTTGCCGCAGGTACTCCGCGCCAAACGCAACCGATACCGGATAAGGCAGCCACGCTGCATTGAATTCTCTGGACAGGTCGAGGCTCAGTTGCCTCTGATCATTGGTCAGCGTGCCGTTGTAAAACGAGCGCGGCGTGTTCAGCCCCAATGAGGTGTTAATGGTTTTGGTGCGCAGCTCATAAGAGTTTTTGCCATAGTTGGCGGACAGGTCGTAGTGCCAGTCATACGCCAGTTCACCGCGCAGGCCAGCGACCAGCGAGGTGTCTTCGAGTGTGCCGTTGATCAGTGGCAGATAGCCGTTTGGATAAATCGCCGTAATGTTATTCGAAGCATTGCTCGGCCGATAGAAAGCGGCGGTTTCACCACGCCGTTTGCTGTAGCCCCCAAAGCTGTAGAACTCCGCAGCATCGCTGAAGCTGTATTCGGCGTTGTACTGCAGCTTGCCCTCGTGCGTCTGTGGCTCGCCCTGGCGAAACACCTGCTGACCGTAAGTGGTGGACCCGACACTGGACGCTCGCAAGTCGTCACCGGCACGGTTGGTGTAGTCATTGTTGGCACCCTCACCGGACAGGTTGAACGTGCCGTTGTCGCCCAGGGCAAAACCGGTATTGCCCGATACTTGGCGCTGAATGCCGTCGCCCTTCTTGTATTGGCCGTACTGGCTGGAAATCGACCCGCCATGGTCGGCGCTCTTGAGAATGATGTTGATCACCCCGGCGATGGCATCGGACCCATAACGTGCCGACGCACCGTCGCGCAGGACTTCGATATGGTCGATGGCCGACAGCGGAATGGCATTCAGGTCGGCAGGTGCCGAACCACGTCCGACCGCCCCGCCCAGATTGACGAAGGCGGATGTATGCCGGCGCTTGCCGTTGACCAGCACCAGCACCTGATCCGGCGAGAGGCCACGCAGTTGCGCCGGACGTGTCAGCTCCGCACCGTCCACCAGGCTCGGCCGTGGGAAATTGATCGAAGGAATCAGACGAGCCAGCACGGCGCCCAACTCGCTGGAGCCGGAACTGCGCAGGCTGTCACCGGAGATCACATCGACAGGCGACAGCGAGGCGCTGGCGGTACGCTCCTGCGCACGGGTGCCGGTCACGATCACTGTACCCAGAGTGGACGCACCCTGATTAGCTTGTTCATCTGTCGCTTCGGCGGCAAAAGCGCTTGCACTGATACCTGCGACGCACAGCAAATTGGCTGAAAAAATCGCCGTGGCCAATACGTTGCGTTTGAAATTCCCCATACCACTACCCCTTGAAAATCCCTGATCCAGAAACTTTGTTCTGGTTACAACGAGCGATCCGTGCGGCGGACGGTGGCGATCATTACGGTGTCTGATTGGTGTTCCGGTAGCCCGATGCGATATAGCTTAATGACATTGATTTAAATATTTAAATACCAATAACGAATAAGTATCTGCATTTGTGTCCGTACTGAAAAATGCCTGCGATGCAGACAAAAAAAGGCCGCACCTGCCTGAGGATGCGGCCCAAAACCGTTGAAGCTGTAGGTGGTATAAATCTGCTACTTGGCAGTGATCACGGACAATTTGGTAATCCCGGCACGTTCGATGGAAGCCATGGCGCGCGCGACTTCTCCGTAGTTGACGCCATTGTCCGCCTGCAATTGCACGCGCACGTCAGGGGTCTTGTCCTTGGCCGCCTTCAGGCTGCTTTCCAGCAAGCCCGGCTGGATTTCGTCCTTGTTGATGAACAGCTTGCCCTGCCCGTCGATGCTCACCACCAATGGGTCTTTCTGCTCCACTGGCGCGACCGATTCGGTCTTGGGCAGGTTGATCGGGATCGAGTTGGTCAACAGCGGCGCAGTAACGATGAACACCACCAGCAGCACCAGCATTACGTCTACCAGCGGCGTGACGTTGATCTCGCTCAGCACTTCATCGGTATCTTGAGTAGAAAAAGCCATCTCAGGAGGCCTCCTTCACGTTCTGCCCGGCGTGGACGCCCGCAGTGCCGGACTTCAATACCGGATGCAGCAGCACACGGAAGGCGCTCTTCTGCGCCAGGCTATAGAAGTCATGGGCAAAGTCATCCAGATCGGCAGCGGTCAGTTTCAGGCGTCGCAGGAAGTAGTTGTAAACCAGCACTGCGGGCACTGCGACGGCAATACCGACACCGGTAGCCACAAGCGCCGCGCCGATCGGCCCGGCCACCGTTTCCAGGCTCGCAGAACCGGCCGCACTGATGCCCTTGAGGGCCGACATGATGCCCCAGACCGTACCGAACAGACCGATGAAAGGCGAAGTGCTGCCGATGCTGGCGAGGATGGCCAGACCGGTTTCCAGCGAGCGGCGCTCGCGAACGATCTGCTGACGTAATGCGCGCTCAAGGCGGTCCTGATGGTTGATGGACTGACTGAGGTCATTGGCCTGCGTGCCATCCGGCACCTGAATGGCGGCGTAACCGGCCAGGGCGACACGAGCGGCAGCGCCCGGTTGCTCCTGGGCCAGTTGCGCGGCCGAATCCAGACTCGATGCCGCCCAGAACCGCTTGTGGAACTTGCGATCCTGAGACTTCAGACGCGAAAACTGCACGCCCTTGAGCAAGGCCAGGCCCCAGGTCGCGACGGAAAAAAGCACCAGCAGCCAGATGACCGCGTGTTCGATGGATTCAAAAGGCGAAGCAAGTAGATTCATGGCGCAGCTCTCTCTGAACAAAGTCTGAACAAGGCATGGAGTGTGTCGCGATGCGCCTTTGGTTCAGGTAGCTCGCCAGGTCAATCGAATAGCCGGATTTGATCGTGAAACGTTTTGATCTTGAAGCCTCATTTGATCTTGAAATCAATGGGCACGCTGACCCAGCCATCCTGGGCTACATCGCCCTGCTTGGCCGGAACGAAACTCCAGCGTTTCACCGCAGCAAGCGCGGCGTCATCAAGCTGCTCGCGGCCACTGCTCTTCTGTATTTGAATCTCGCCGGGCTTGCCGCTAGCCAATACATGCACGCGCAACAGCACAGTGCCTTCCCAGCCGCGACGCATGGCCAGCGATGGGTATTCCGGAGCCGGGTTGCGCAAGTAACCCGCACTGGCCGAGGCCGGGGTCACCGGCTTTGGTGCCGGCGGAGCGGGTGGCGCAGGCGCGGCGACAGGAGCTGTCGGTACGGGAGGTGTGGGTGGCTGTTCAACCGGTTTGGCCACGGGTTTCACGACCGGCTTGACCACCGGTTTGGGCGGCTGTGGCTTGGGCTTGGGAATCGGTTTGGGCGACGGAGGTTTGATGGCCAGTTCGTCCTCGACAGCAGGTGGCGGCTCGACCACCGGTTGCACGACAGGCTCGGGCGGTGGCGGCGGTGTTTCCACAACCGGTGGCGCAGGCTGGGAAAACTCGATGGTCATCGGCGGGATTTCAGGTGGCACAACCGGCAACGCCGACGTCGGGTTCTGGCTCAGCCAGTAAATGATCGCGCCATGGAACACCAGCGCCAGCGCACCGAGCAAAATGGCTTCGCGCCGTCCGAGAATCGGCTTGGGGGTGCTTTGCAACCGCGATAACGCCAGCGGCGCACGGAAAGGACGCCCCAGATCGACCAGGTCGCCACTCGGCGTCTGGCGCCAAGGCACGTCATGTGCACTGGCTGCGGTCTGGACATTGCCCATTGATACACTCCTGCATTTTCATGATAAAAATCCAGGTTCTGTTGGTATCAGTCACCTTCCTTAGGCCGATGTGGCGAGGCAATCATCGCCGAAAGAGCTTTGTTCCTGAAAAGAATATTTGGTTCGTCGGTTAGATCCTAAATGCATATAGGAGGCGGACGTTCCGCGTTCGCTTTTGAACGTGCAGTGAGGCACAGAGTTGTGACGCGGAGCGTCACGAAAGGCATTCCCATGCTGAAGCGTGAGGAACGATAGGCGTCATGTAGGCTGTGCCGGCCTCTTCGCGAGCAAGCTCGCTCCCACAAGACCGGTTTATAACGATGAGTGCCCAGCGTCCGATGCTGCAAGCCTCAATGGCCGCTGTGATCGCCGTGGCTGCTGTGCTCGTCGCTGGTCAGTGACTTGGCGACTGCGGTGACCTGGAGCGATTGCTTCGTGCCCTTGGCGTCTTCCACGGTCAGGGTCAGAGGCACCTGGTCGCCCTCTTTGACCTGGGCGGACAGGCCCATGAACATCACGTGGTAGCCATCGGAATCGAGCATCACCGGTTTGCCAGCCGGCAGGTCGACCGAGTTGACGCGCTGCATGCTCATCACATCGCCTTTCATGCTCATCTCATGGATCTGCACGGTTTTCGCAACAGGTGAAGCAACGTCGACCAGCTTGCTGTCCGTGTCCGCGGTGATGCGCATGAACGCACCCGTGGCGGACTGGCCCGGCACGGTGGCACGCACCCAGGCATCATCGACGCGTGTTTCGGCCAGGGCCTGAGCGCTCAGGCCCAACAGCGAAAGGGTCAGCAACAGCGGTTTTGCGACGTTACGAATCAGAACGGTCATCAGCATACTTCCATCAAAGTGAGCAGATCTTCGGTGCATTGTTGGGCGGACAGCCTGTGCGACAACCCCAGGCGCAATACACCGCGGGTGTCGTAGACGTAACTGGTCGCGGTGTGCGAGATCGTGTAGGTGTCACCCAGTGGGACCTTCTCGAAGAATACGCCGAACTCCTTCGCCGTTGCCGCCGTTTCTTCAAGCGTGCCGGACAGTGCAACGAAGGTCGGATCGAAGGCCTTCACGTAGGCGTCGATCACTTCGGGCGTATC
Source organism: Pseudomonas syringae KCTC 12500 (assembly GCF_000507185.2). NCBI lineage: Bacteria > Pseudomonadati > Pseudomonadota > Gammaproteobacteria > Pseudomonadales > Pseudomonadaceae > Pseudomonas > Pseudomonas syringae. The sequence continues at coordinate 5,060,362 of NZ_AYTM02000002.1, read as the reverse complement.
GCGCTCCGGGTCCAGGGTAATGAACACCACCTGCAGCGTTTTGCCCTCCTCGCCCATCAGCTTCCTGATCTGTGCAGCTCGCGCCAGCGCGGTGGGGCAGATGGCCGGGCACTGGGTGAAACCGAAGAAGATCATCGGCATGAGGCCGCGAAAACTCGACAGCGTCTTGACGTTGCCTTGCGAGTCCTTGAGCCGGAAGTTGCGGCCGACAATCTCGTTGCTCATGTCCTTGCCGTGCTTGAACGGCAACGCATTGGAGCTGCCACAGCCGGTCAGCAGGCCAAGGCTCAGCAACGAGAGGCCTGCGACCACCTCGCGGCGTGTCAGATGTTGCGTCATGTCTTGCGTCCCCTGAGGATAAGGCGCGTGGGTTCAGACAAATTCAAAGGCGGCGAATTTACCACTCAAGGACCATGGGGAATACCGCCAATCCTGTATCAAGGCATGAGCAGACGCGCAAACGTCGCGCTCATGGGCTGCAATAGGTCATGCGACAAAACAGCACAGGCTGGCTTATCGTGCCGCCGCGCCCTGCAGGAAAAACTGGGTCACCAATGCGCCCATGCCGACGCGTGCCACACGGCCGCGGCGTTCGGCGTCGACCATCCCGGAGAGCAGCGCTGCGAACATTTCGGTAAGGACGGCGGCACCGACGTCGATCCGGAACAGACCTTCACGCTGACCGCGCAGGAAAAATGCATCCAGGGCGTCAGAGTAAGGCAACCAGCGGCGCCCCCCGCTGCTTTCGTCGAGCGAATCCGGGCGCCACTGAAATACCAGAAAGACCAGCATTTCGCGGTGCATGAGGTGGTTGTCGACCAGCCGCTGAAGTGCTTCCAGCGGCGGAGCATGCTGCAGATCCGCGTCGGCAACCATCTGGTTCATCAGGTCCGAGGCGTGATTGAGCAGCAGTTCCACGAGATTGGCGCGAGTACCGCAGAAGCGGTTGAGCGTCGCCTTGCTGACACCAGCCGCCTGAGCAATATCCTTGAGCGTACCGTTGGAATGGTCGACCAGCGCAACGGCCAGAGCCTTCAGAAATTTGTCGTCAGCAGGTAATTCCATTGGGTACGTCTTCAACTCGTATAAGTGGCGGGCGGCGCATTGTGCAGAAACCTTACCGCGTTCTCAAAGCCTATACACAATTAGTCACTAAAGCCTCATGTGAGTCAATATTGACTCATCGCCTTTCAGAGTGGATCATTCGCGGCTTTAGCATCTGATGGCTGCGGCCGGGTGAATGATGAGTAGTTTCAGCGATTGGCGTGTCATGTCTGCAGTAGCCCTGCTGGCAGCGTTGGGTCTGACCGGGTGCGAGCAGAAACAGCAGCAGGATCACGCTGCATCGAAAGCGCCCAAAGAGGTGGAAGCCATTATCGTCAGCGCCGAATCGTTCACGCTCGTTGACGAATTGCCCGGCCGTATCGAACCGGTGCGTGTGGCGCAGGTTCGCGCCCGGGTGGCCGGTATCGTGCTGAGCCGCAACTTCGAGGAAGGCGCCGACGTGAAAGCCGGCGCAGTGCTGTTCCAGATCGATCCGGCGCCATTCAAGGCCGCGCTGTCCAAGGCGCAGGGAGATCTGGCACGGACTCAGGCCACGCTGTTCGAGACTCAGGCCACGGTCAAGCGCTATGAGTCGCTGGTGGAAATTGAAGCGGTGAGTCGCCAGACCTTCGACACGGCCCGCTCCGCGCTGCAAAACGCTGTTGCAGCGAAGCGTTCGGCCGAGGCCGATGTTGAAACAGCCAGGCTGAACCTGAGCTATGCCACCGTCAAGGCGCCGATTTCAGGCCGCATTGGCCGCGCTATGGTCACCGAGGGCGCGCTGGTCGGTCAGGGCGAAACCACGCTGCTGGCAACCATTCAACAACTCGACCCGGTCTACGCCGACTTTACCCAGCCGGCCGCCGACGCCTTGCAGATGCGCGCCGCGATACAGGAAGGCCGCTTGCCCAAGGGCGGCGAAGACGCGTTGTCACTGAGTGTCGACGGCACCGATTACACGAGCACTGGCACCCTGCTGTTTACCGATGTCGCAGTAGACCGGACTACCGGCCAGGTTTCGTTGCGTGCCCGCTTTGCCAATCCCAAGGGCGTGCTGCTGCCCGGCATGTACGTGCGGGTACGCACACCGCAACGCGTTGACAGCAACGCCATTCTTGTTCCGCAGCGCGCCGTTCAGCGCTCTGGTGACGGTGCAGCCCGCGTGCTGGTGATTGCCCAGGACGGCACGGTCGAAGCGCGCCCGGTAAAAACCGGGGCGATGCAGGATTCGCGCTGGCAGATCACTGAAGGCCTGAAGGCAGGCGAACAGGTCATTGTCGGCAACATGACCGGGCTCAGCGCCGGTGACAAGGTCGCCCGCAAATCGCCCTCCGCCCAGCCGCAGGCCACAGCGCAGTAAAGCCGCCTTCAGCGCGACCGAGGATCACTGTCCATGTCTCTCTTTTTTATCAAGCGCCCTAACTTCGCCTGGGTACTCGCCCTGTTCATCTTGCTCGCCGGGTTGATGGCTCTGCCGTCTTTGCCTGTGGCGCAGTACCCGGACGTGGCGCCACCGCAGATCACCATCACCGCAACCTACCCCGGCGCATCCGCGAAAGTGCTGGTCGATTCGGTGACCAGCGTTATCGAGGACGAGCTCAACGGTGCCAAAGGGATGCTGTATTACGAGTCGACCAGCAACTCGACCGGCAGCGCGGAAATCAACGTGACGTTCGTGCCGGGCACCAACCCGGACCTGGCTCAGGTCGAGGTACAGAACCGTATCAAAAAAGCCGAAGCACGCTTGCCGCAGACGGTCCTCAGCCAGGGCCTGCAGGTCGAACAGGCCAGCTCCGGTTTTCTGTTGATCTACACACTGAACTACAAGGACGGCGCGGCCAACAAGGATACCGTCGCGTTGGCCGACTACGCGGCACGCAACGTCAATAACGAAATAAGCCGGGTGAACGGTGTCGGCAGGCTGCAATTCTTCGCTGCCGAAGCCGCGATGCGGGTATGGATCGATCCGCAGAAGCTGGTGGGTTTCGGCTTGTCCATCGACGACGTGAATGCCGCCATCCGGGCGCAGAACGTGCAGGTTCCGGCAGGCAGTTTCGGCAGCAGCCCGGGCTCGTCATTGCAGGAGTTGACCGCCACCCTGGCGGTCAAGGGCACTTTGGACAACCCGGAAGAGTTCGGGCGCATCGTTCTGCGTGCCAACGAGGACGGCTCTGCGGTGCACCTGTCCGATGTGGCGCGGGTGGCGGTCGGCAGCCAGGATTACAGCTTCGAATCACGCCTGAACGGGCAACGGGCCGTCGCCGGTGCCGTTCAGCTGTCGCCGGGTGCCAACGCGATCCAGACGGCCAGAGCCGTCGAACAGCGGCTCACCGAGCTGTCGGTCAATTTCCCGGAAGGCGTCGGGTTTTCGATACCGTACGACACCTCGCGCTTCGTTGACGTGGCGATCGACAAGGTGATCTACACCCTCGTTGAAGCCATGGTGCTGGTGTTTCTGGTGATGTTCCTGTTTCTGCAGAACATCCGTTACACGCTGATCCCGACCATCGTGGTCCCGGTGTGCCTGGCAGGGACACTGGCGATCATGTACCTGATGGGCTTCTCGGTGAACATGATGACCATGTTCGGCATGGTGCTGGCCATTGGTATTCTGGTCGACGACGCCATTGTGGTGGTGGAAAACGTCGAGCGGATCATGGCTGAAGAAGGCCTCTCTCCCGCCGCCGCCACGGTCAAGGCGATGCAGCAGGTTTCCGGGGCGATTTTCGGCATCACGCTGGTCCTGGCCGCCGTGTTTCTGCCACTGGCGTTCATGGGCGGCTCGGTCGGGGTCATCTACCAGCAGTTCTCGCTGTCGCTGGCCGTGTCGATTCTGTTTTCGGGTTTCCTGGCCCTGACGTTCACCCCCGCGCTGTGTGCCACGCTGCTCAAGCCGATCCCGGCCGGGCACCATGAAAAGCGGGGGTTCTTCGGTGGTTTCAATCGCCTGTTCGGCACGTTCACCGACCGTTACGAGCGCGTCAGCTCCAGCATGATCAAGCGCGCCGGCCGCTACATGCTGCTGTACCTGGGTATCGTCGGTCTGCTGGGCTTTTTCTACCTGCGCCTGCCGGAGTCCTTTGTGCCCGTGGAAGACCAGGGCTATCTGATCATCGACGTGCAACTGCCCCCCGGTGCCACCCGTTCACGTACCGACCTCACCGCGCAATTGCTTGAGAACTACATGCTGTCCCGCGAAGCCACTGGCGCGGTGACCATGCTGCTGGGGTTCAGCTTCTCGGGCATGGGTGAAAACGCGGGTCTTGCGTTCCCGACCCTGAAGGACTGGTCGGAGCGCGGCAAGGGCCAGTCGGCGGCTGAAGAAGCGGCGGCGTTCAACCAGCATTTTGCCGGGCTCGGCGACGGCACGGTGATGGCAGTGACGCCACCGCCTATCGACGGCCTGGGCACCTCGGGCGGCTTCTCGCTGCGTCTGCAGGACCGCGCAGGCCTGGGCCGTGAAGCCTTGCTGGCGGCACGCGACAAGCTGCTCGGCGAGGCCAACGGCAACCCGAAGATTCTCTACGCGATGATGGAAGGCCTGGCCGAAGCGCCGCAATTGCGCCTGAACATCGACCGCGAAAAAGCCCGTGCGCTTGGGGTGAGTTTCGAGTCGATCAGCAACGCCCTGTCCACCGCCTTCGGTTCCTCGGTGATCAGTGATTTCGCCAATGCCGGACGTCAACAGCGCGTGGTCGTGCAGGCCGAGCAGAGTTCGCGAATGACCCCGGAAAGCGTGCTCAAACTCTACGTGCCCAACAGCAGCGGCACGCTGGTGCCGTTGGGTGCCTTCGTTTCGACACACTGGGAACAAGGCCCGGTGCAGATCGCACGCTACAACGGGGCTACCCCGCGTTCAGGATTTCCGGCGACGCAGCGCCGGGGGTCAGTACCGGCGAGGCCATGGCTGAAATCGAACGGATCGTTTCCGAGCTGCCGCAAGGCATCGGTTATGAATGGACCGGCCTCTCCTATCAGGAAAGACTCGCCAGCGGCCAGGCGGTCGGACTGTTCGGCTTGGCACTGCTGGTGGTGTTCCTGCTGCTGGTCGCGCTCTATGAGAGCTGGGCGATCCCGCTGGTGGTGATGCTGATCGTACCCGTCGGTGCGTTGGGTTCCGTGCTGGCCGTGACGGCCGTCGGCATGCCCAACGATGTGTATTTCAAAGTCGGCCTGATCACCATCATCGGGCTGGCGGCGAAAAACGCGATTCTCATCGTCGAGTTCGCCAAGGAGCTGTGGGATCAGGGCCATTCACTGCGCGACGCGGCACTTCAGGCTGCGCGGCTGCGCTTTCGGCCGATTGTCATGACCTCGCTGGCCTTCATCCTTGGCGTGGTGCCGCTGACCCTCGCCACCGGCGCGGGGGCTGCGAGCCAGCGCGCCATCGGTACAGGTGTTATCGGCGGCATGCTCAGTGCAACGTTGCTGGGCGTGGTACTGGTGCCGATATTCTTCGTCTGGGTGTTGTCCGCGCTGCGCCGCAAACCGCATGCGCAATAGATTGCCGACGATCAGCAACTGTCTGAGAAGTGATAGCCAAGAGGCGGCCGACGGGCATCAATCGCGCTGGCCCGACCTTGGCTCCGTGTCGGCTCGCGCATCCGCCGAGGCCTTGACGCGGGTCCAGGCCGGCAATGTGCCGGTCGCGTTTTCCGACGCCACATTCACCCGGTTGCGACCCTGCGATTTGGCGGCATACAACGCGCGGTCAGCAAGCTCGATCAGGCCTCGCTGATCGAGCTGACGATCCGTGCCGACGAATGTCGCGACACCCAGGCTGATCGTCACGATGCCAAACGGGCTGGCAGGATGTTCGATCTGCTCGTCACGGATTGCCTGAAGGATCTTCTCGGCCACCTGGCGAGCGTTCGACTCATCAGTACCGGGCAACACCACCGCGATCTCTTCACCACCATAGCGGGCGGCGACGTCACTGGGACGGCGAATGAACTGCTCGACCACTCGAGCCAGCGCAATCAGGCATTCATCACCGGCCAGATGACCGTAATGATCGTTGTAGCGTTTGAAATGATCGGCATCGATCAGAATCAACGACAGCACAATGCGCTCGCGTCTGGCGCGTTTGAATTCGACTTCCAGAAACTGATCGAAACGTCTGCGATTGGCCAGCCCGGTCAGTTTGTCTTCAGAGGCGATCAACTCCAGGTGCTGGTTCAGCTGGATCAGGGCTGCCTGGGAATCGAGCAGCTGGTCTTCTGCACGTATGCGGCTGTGGATATGCCCGATCAGACGAACGCCGAGTCCGATCACCAGGCCGAGCAGCACCAGCATGACCAGAATGGACTGCCTGGTCTGGCCCAGCCAGTCGAGCATGGCTTCTTTCTGTCCCAGCGCAACCACGGTGACGATCGGGTAGACATCACTGCGTTTGAACGCATAAAAACGCGGGACACCGTCGATCCTGGAAACGAACTGAGCGGTGCCGGACACTTGGCCGCGTTTCGACGTAAAAATGGGCGTCGATGACAGGTCGCGACCGATTTCCTGCTCCAGATGGGGATAGCGTACCCGCAGCTGTCCGGTGGTCGACGTCAGACTGATGATGCCGGTTCGGCCAACCTTGATATCCGAATAGAACTTCAACAGATGATCTACGCCGATGGTCACAACCATCAGCCCGGCAAAACTCGCATCGGGATTATTGATGCGTCTGCTGACCGATATGACCCATTCGCCGGAGGCGCGGCTGCGAATCGTCGGGCCGATGTAAGGGGCTTTGTCAGGCATCTGCAAGTGGTGCTGAAAGAACTGGCGCTGCCCACTGTTGATGCCTATGACTTTGGGATTGCTCGAGAAGATGCAAATCCCGTCGGCGTTGTACAGCGACACGGTATCGATCTGCGGCAACGCGCCCATTTCACGCGCAATGACCCACCTCAGACGCTCGATCTGTTCAGGCCCGGCGCCGTCCTTTTCGACACGCTCCGTCAGGCCGATCAGCATCAGCTCGCTCTGTTTGAAAATGCCATCCGTGTAGGTACTCAGCGCTCCAGCCAGATTGATCGTGCTGGTCTGGATGTTTTCCAGAGTGTTGCGGCGTGCGGTCCATGCTTGCCAGGCCATCAACATCACCACGCAGGCGCACACTACGAAGATCAGCCATGACGCAAGCCGAAGGTCGCGTTTCAAAACTTGCCTCCACAACAGGTGAGAACCAGTGCATCTGGTTTTTCTGAAAACCGGACCTGATTGCTCAGGGGCCATCGACAATCCTTTCGCTATCAAATGCCATTGTCGGCAAGTGCTCGGCCATACCTGGAAGGCCTGGCATCGATAAAAGCATGCCAGCGAGTGGCATCATAATGCCACGTGCAACTGTATATGGGTTGATCGGGGTTGAACATACGGACACAGGCGCACACTGGATCACAGTGGCGCCTGATTTTATGACGGGCTGTAAATGCGACTGGCTTACAGGGGCAAGGCGGGTTATCGACAGTGGCCTGAGGTCAAGCCGTCTCGGCGACAGGCGTGCGTTGCGCAGCGGCTTCCAGCTCGCGTACCAGAGGCAACACGTGCTGACCGAAATAGGCGACTTCTTCCTGGAAATGCAGGAACGCTGAAAGGACCAGGTCTACGCCAACGGACTTGAGCTCCACGATGCGCTCGGCAATCTGCCGGGGTGTGCCGATCAGGTTGGTCTTGAAGCCGTCGTTGTACTGCACCAGATCCTGAAAGGTGGATTTGGCCCAGTTGCCCTCGCCTTCCGGACTCGACTGGCCAGCCTGTTTCGCGGCATCACCAAAGGCGTTGACGGCTTCCGGGTCAGCCTTGTCGACGATTTCGGCCAGCACGGCACGCGCCTCCTCTTCGGTATCCCTGGCAATGATGAACGCGTTCACGCCGATCTTCACCGAATGCCCGTTCGCGGCTGCCTTGGCTCGAATGTCATCGACCTGCGCCTTGATGCCTTCGACAGTATTGCCGTTGGTGAAATACCAGTCCGACACCCGCGCCGCCATATCACGTGCAGCCCGAGAGCTGCCGCCCTGAAAGATCTCCGGGTGAGGACGCTGGATCGGCTTGGGTTTGAGGGTGTAGTCGTGGAAGCGATAGAAATCACCCTTGAAGGTGAAGTTGTCGGTGGTCCAGATCCCCTTGAGCGCGCGAATGAACTCCTCGGAGCGCCGATAACGTTCGTCATGTTCCAGCCAGGGCTCACCGATGGCCTGAAACTCGCCCTTGAACCAGCCGCTGACTATATTGACTGCCACGCGCCCGGCCGTGAGCTGGTCAATGGTCGCCAGTTGTTTGGCGGCTACCGACGGAGTCCATGGCCCGGGCAATATCGCGGCGATGACCTTGAGCTTTTCGGTCGCAGCCAACAGTGCGTGGCTGAAAGCTACGGATTCATGCTGGAATTCGGCACCATAGCCGGCGGTAAAGCGGATTTGCGTCAGCGCATAGTCGAAACCGGACTGCTCGGCGATCTGCGCCAGTTTGCGGTTGTAGTCGATGGTCCAACTGGTGCGCTGTTCGATCTTGCTGACTACCAGCCCACCACTGACGTTGGGGACCCAGTACGCAAATTTTATGGACGATTGGCTCATACGGTACTCCTCTGCTGCAAGCTTCCCGAGCGCATTAAGCACAAGGGCCTGCACATCCACAGAGCAGCAACCATGCCATCCAATAAAAGACAGGCAGATCAAGGTGTTGCAACGGCTGGCGTGCAGCGTCAACTGTCCGCCCCACACCATGCTGTGGAACGACTGTTGCCTGAGCAGCAGTTCCACGGGATATTTGGCCTGGCGCAGGATGTGATTTGTTGAAAACAAGCCGACGAGAGGCAGCTCTCCCGGCTATCCAGGATCGCGTTGCAGTAGTAAATTTTGGATCCAACGAACCCGCATTCATCCGCAGGAGCACCGATGAAATTGCATGCCTGTTTTCTGGCCCTGATGATCCCTGCCCTGTCGGCGCATGCTGAAGGCAAAAGCATATCCATCCCCCATGATCGAACCGGTCAGCACGCACTGGTAGAGAAAAGCGGCACCGCAAAGGAACGGGTGGTGATCACGCGGCGTGAAGGGATACTTGGGGTGATCTACTCCAAGCGGGTCTATAACTGCGCCAACCACACGGTGAACCTGGTCGGCACCGGTTCCACACTGGAAATCATGGAGCAGGCAAAGGCCGTGAGTGGCATGGGTCCGGTGATTCGCGACTCCACGGCTGAGTACATTGAATCCGAAGCCTGCAGTTGATCCCAAGCTGATCGGGCCTGCCCCGGCTGAATCCGCAACATCCGAAAGCGCCTCCTTTGAGGCGCTTTTTTCGTTTCTGCTGTTGCGTTTTGCAGCGAAAAGCAGCGCCGCAAAAAACACTTGCACCGAAAGTATTACGGTATACCATCAGACAACAATAACTCATCACGCCGGTGCAGGCGCCAGGATTTAAGCGAGGTAAGTGTCATGAAGTTTTCGTTGTTCGTGCACATGGAACGCTGGGATGAAAGTGTCAGTCATCGCCAGCTTTTCGAGGACCTGACCGAGCTGACGCTGATGGCCGAGCAAGGTGGTTTCAGCACGGTCTGGATAGGCGAACACCACGCGATGGAATACACCATCTCGCCAAGCCCGATGCCGCTGCTGGCGTATCTGGCGGCCAGGACCACACGTATTCATCTGGGCGCCGGTACCATCATTGCGCCGTTCTGGCATCCATTGCGGGTCGCGGGTGAATGCGCGCTGCTAGACGTGATCAGCAACGGGCGCATGGAAGTCGGCTTGGCACGCGGTGCCTATCAGGTGGAGTTCGACCGCATGGCCGATGGCATGCCAGCCTCCGAGGGCGGCAAGGCGTTGCGTGAAATGGTCCCTGTGGTACGTGCGCTATGGCAGGGTGACTACGCTCACGATGGCGATATCTGGAAATTCCCGACCTCGACTTCTGTGCCCAAGCCGATCAACACGCCGCCGATGTGGATCGCTGCGCGCGACCCCGACTCGCACAATTTCGCCGTGCAGAACGGCTGTAACGTGATGGTCACCCCGTTGATGAAGGGTGACGAAGAAGTTGTCGACCTGAAGAACAAGTTCGACGCCGCGCTGGCCAATAACCCTGACGTGCCCCGTCCGCAATTAATGGTGCTGCGCCATACGCATGTGCATGCCGCAGATGATCCCGAAGGCTGGAAAGTGGGTGCCACCGCCATCGCGAAGTTCTACCGTACCTTTGACGCGTGGTTTGGCAATAAACAGACGCCGGTCAATGGTTTTCTGGCCCCTAGCCCGGAAGAGAAATTCAAGGAGCGTCCGGAGTTCGAACTGGAGAACATCCGCAAAAACACCATGATCGGTACCCCTGAGGAGATCATTCCGCGTATTCGTCACTATCAGGAGTTGGGTGTCGACGAGTTCAGCTTCTGGTGCGATAACAGCCTGCCCCACGCCGAGAAGAAAAAGTCGCTCGAGCTGTTCATCAAGCATGTGGTGCCGGTGTTTCGTTGAGTGTTGAGATTGCCTGAGAGGCCCAGGAAAATGCTGCTCAGACCATAATATTGATCCTCCACACGCTCTGCACTCATCGTTATGCGCAAGTCCTGGATGCTCCAGGTAAAAGGCTTCCAGGCTTCTGCCCGAAGGGCGTAGGAGCGAACTTGTTCGCGAAAGCGCGAGTGTAATCGGCAAAAATACGTCGATTGAGAAGCCTTCTTCGCGAACAAGTTCGCTCCTACGGCCTTCGGCCAGAATCAAAAATCACATTGCGACTCTCGTTCCCACGCGTGGTAATGCCTTTCGTGACGCTCTGCGTCACAGAGCGTTTCTGTAATATCAGGTAGGTTGGGGTCCGGCTCAGATCACCTTTTCGCTCCTCGGCGACCTACTTTGATGGGGCCAAAGTAGGCAAAGCCCGCAGCTCCGTTTCCGGCCCGACTTCGTCGGGTTCCTTCGCCCTGTCACTTACGTCGCAATTTGCGTCGTCTGTGCCATCGTGATCGAAAGCACGTTATGGCGTCAGTAACCAGAACCAGACCCCGGAATCCACGATGTCCCGGCCAGGGGCACGCGGGCCATGGCTGCTGATTCGACGGTCAGTGCCACCAGGTCTTCCGGGTCGAGGTTGTGCAGGTGTGATTTACCGCATGCGCGGGCCATGGTCTGGGCTTCGAGGACGAGTACGCGCAGGTAGTTGGCCAGGCGCCGGCCGCCTTCGACCGGGTCGAGGCGTTTGGACAGTTCCGGGTCCTGGGTGGTGATGCCCGCCGGGTCGCGGCCGTTTTGCCAGTCGTCGTAGTAACCCGCTGCCGAGCCGATCTTTTTCAGTTCTTCGTCGAGCCGCGGATGGTTGTCACCCAGTGCTATCAGTGCCGCCGTGCCAATCGCCACTGCGTCGGCACCCAGCGCCATGGCCTTGGCCACGTCGGCGCCGTTGCGGATGCCGCCAGAGACGATCAACTGCACCTTGCGATGCATGCCCATTTCCTGCAGCGCCTGCACGGCCTGCGGGATGGCAGGCAGAATCGGAATGCCGACGTGTTCGATGAACACTTCCTGAGTCGCCGCCGTACCGCCCTGCATGCCGTCGAGCACGATCACGTCGGCGCCCGCTTTTACGGCCAGTTTCACGTCGTAGTAGGGACGGCTGGCACCGATCTTCACGTAGATCGGCTTTTCCCAGTCGGTGATCTCGCGAATCTCGGCAATCTTGATCGCCAGATCGTCCGGGCCGGTCCAGTCCGGGTGACGGCAGGCCGAGCGCTGATCGACACCGACCGGCAAGGTGCGCATGCCGGCCACCCGTTCGGTGACTTTCATGCCCAGCAGCATGCCACCGCCGCCCGGTTTGGCGCCCTGCCCCAGCACGATCTCGATGGCATCGGCCTTGCGCAAGTCGTCCGGGTTCATGCCATAACGCGATGGCAGGTACTGATAGACCAGATGCTGCGACTGACCACGCTCTTCCGGGGTCATGCCGCCGTCGCCGGTGGTGGTGCTGGTCCCGGCGATGGTCGCGCCGCGCCCCAGTGCTTCCTTGGCGTTGGCCGACAACGCGCCGAAGCTCATGCCTGCAATGGTCACGGGGATTTTCAGATACAGCGGCTTCTTGGCAAAACGATTGCCGAGCACCACGTCAGTGCCGCACTTCTCGCGGTAGCCTTCCAGCGGGTAGCGCGACACACTGGCGCCGAGCAACAGCAGGTCGTCGAAGTGCGGCAGTTTGCGCTTGGTGCCGCCACCACGAATGTCGTAGATGCCGGTTTCCGCAGCACGCTGGATTTCCTGAATGGTCAGGCGATCGAAGGTGGCCGACTCGCGCAGGACTGGAGCAGGTTTGTGGCTGATAGGGTCGCTCATGGTAATGCTCCTGGATCAGTACGCGGAGGCGTTATCGACTTTGAAGTTGTACAGCTGACGGGCCGAGCCGTAGCGTTTGAAATCCGCTGCCTTCTCGTTGAAGCCCGCGCGATTGAGCAACTCCTGCAACTCCTGCAGATGCTCTTCACGCATCTCCTTGGCGATGCAGTCAGAGCCCAGTGACTCGACCTTGCCTTTGACGTAGATCCGCGTTTCATACAGCGAGTCGCCCAGCGCATCACCGGCGTCGCCGCAGACCACCAGCCGGCCGGCCTGGCCCATGAAGCAGCTCATGTGGCCGATGCTGCCGCCGACCACGATGTCGATGCCTTTCATGGAAATCCCGCAACGCGCCCCGGCATCGCCTTCAATTACCAGCAAGCCGCCATGTGCCGTTGCGCCGGCCGCCTGCGAGGCACTGCCCTTGACCCGCACAGCGCCGGACATCATGTTTTCCGCGCAGCCGACGCCGACATTGCCGTGCACAGTGATCGACGCTTTCTGGTTCATCCCCGCGCAGTAGTAACCCGCGTGGCCCTGGATATCGATGGAGATGGCTTCGTTGACGCCGACCGCCAGGTTGTGTGCGCCATCGGGATGCGTGACCAGCCATTCGCGGTCCTGTACTTCCTTGACCTGATCGTGCAGGGCCTGATTGAGATCACGCACGGTGGTGCTGGAAAGATCGACGGTTTTCATGGACGTGCTCCCTCGGCTGGCTCGCGTTCCCAGATGTACATGGTGGCCGGGACCGGTTCCCAGACCCTGGCGTTTTCAATCCCCGGCAGGCTGGACAGCGCCTGGTATTCCGAGGCCATGGCGACGTAGTCATCGGTTTCCGCTAGGATTGCCGGCTTGCAGGCGATCGGGTCGCGAATCACCGCAAAACCATTGCGTGTGCCGATGGCGAAAGTAAAGAAGCCATCGAGGTCTTCGAGCGACTTGTCGAGTGCCTGTTTCAGGCTGTCGCCCTGTTGCAGACGCCAGGCCAGATACCCCGCCGCCACTTCGGTGTCGTTATCGGTCTCGAAATGAATACCCTCGCGGCGCAGGTTCTGGCGCAGACGAAAGTGATTGGACAGTGAGCCGTTGTGCACCAGGCACAGGTCGGAGCCCGTGGAGAACGGGTGACTGCCTTCCATGGTCACGGCGCTTTCGGTGGCCATGCGCGTGTGGCCGATGATGTGGCTGCCTTTCATGGACGCCAGACCGAAACGTTCGGAAATCTCCCGCGGCAGGCCCATGCCCTTGAGGATCTCGATGCTCTGCCCGGCACTCATGATGCGCACGCTCGGTGCCAGCTCCGCCAGCGCGGCACGCACCGGGGCTTCTTCTGCCTGAATCTTCAAGACCACAGCGCTGGCGTTCTGAAACCAGTCCAGCGGCGCGCTCAACCTGTCTTGCAGCGCCGCGATCAACGCCGTGAAATCATACTGTTCGGTGGTGGCCTGCAAGGTCAGCTTGACCCAGCCCTGCGCCACTTCATCGCCATAGATGGCGAACCCGGCACTGTCCGGTCCGCGGTCGGTCATGGCTTCGAGCATCGGCTCGAACAACTTGCCGAGTTGCGACTCCAGCGCCGGGCTTTTCAGATACAAACCAACGATTCCGCACATACGCCTCACCTTGTTCGGGAGCGGCAAGCTTTTAGCTGCAAGCTAAAAACCAACCGCGTAGACAGAGAAATCAAACACGCCGCAATCCGCTTCTTCTTGCAGCTTGCCGCTTGAAACTTGCAGCTGCTCTCTGAAACTTGCCGCTAGAAAAACTCGATATAGCGCTTCACTTCCCAGTCGCTCACGTGGCGGCTGTATTCCACCCATTCCATGCGCTTGAGGCGGATGAATTCATCGACAATCTCGCTGCCCAGCACTTCGCCAAACAACGGATCGGCCTGCAATGCATCGCAGGCTTCGTTGAGCGACTGCGGCAGGGTCTTGATGCCCCGTGCGGCAATCTCTTCGAGGCTCAATTTGTAGAGGTTCTCGTTGCAGACGTGATCGATTTCCAGTTGCCGGTCGATACCGTCGAGCCCTGCGGCAATGATCGCGGCGCTGACCAGATACGGATTGCAACCGGCGTCAGGCAGGCGAAACTCCAGGCGGCCGTAAGGCACGCGTACCATCGCCGAGCGGTTGTTGGCACCGAAGGCAATAAACGCCGGAGCCCAAGTGGCGCCCGAGAGTGAATTGCCGACCACCAGGCGCTTGTAGGAGTTGACCGTGGGTGCGGCAAAGGCACACAGCGCAGGCCCGTGAGCCAGCAGGCCCGCGGCGAAGTGATAGGCCAGCTTCGACAACCCCATGCCGCTCGGATCGCTGGCATCGTGGAACAGGTTCTTGTTGCTGGCACTGGCGATCGACAGGTGAAAGTGCATGCCATTGCCGGCACGTTTGGGATCAGGCTTGGGCATGAACGAGCAGATCATGCCCATGTCATTGGCGATCTCTCCGGCGGCCATGCGGAAGAAGGTGAAACGGTCAGCCGATTCCATGGCCTCGCTGTAGGTGTAATTGATCTCGAACTGGCCGTTGGCGTCTTCGTGATCGATCTGATAGATGTCGAAACCCACCGGCTGCAATGCTTCGGTCAGGCGCTCGAGAAACTCGCGAGAGCGCGACAGCCCCTTGTAGTCGTAGCAGGGCTTGTCGAGGTTATCGCTGGCATCGACCATCTGCAGGCTGCCGGTGACATCGCGCTTGAACAGACTGAACTCGGGCTCCAGGCCGGTATTGAGGGTCCAGCCACGCTGGCCGAGGCGTTCGACCTGCTGCTGCAACACGTAACGACTGTCATAGGGCCAGGGTTTGCCATCCACATGGCCGATGCACACCACCCGTCCATAGCCCGGCTGCCATGGCACCGGGGTCAGCGACGACAGATCACCCCGGGCCATGAAGTCCGGCCCGTGAGGCTCCATGCCCATCCCGCAGATCGCGAAACCGGCAAAGCCGGCACCGTCCTCTGCAACCATTTCCAGACCTGTCACAGGAACCGATTTGGTCTTGGCCGAACCATGAATGTCGACGAACTGAGCCAGTACGTACTTGATGCCGTGCTGTTCGATCAGACGCTGTGTTTCGGGTGGCAACATGGGACGTGTCTCCTGGCAAAAGCAAAACGTTTCAGGGAAGGGCCGCTGTTCACTGCCTCTCGGTGCATATTCCGAACAGGAAAGTTACTTTCCCTTTAGGAATGCAAAGCGCTTGCCAGTTCGGTATGTCAGTCAAACGAAGCAACTCATGAGGGGTAATTCTGCTGTTTATATGGGAAACTCGTTTTCCCTCTGGGAATAATCTGCACACCGGCCACACCACGGCCTGTCGAAACGCACATTCCCAGTGCGAAATAAAAATTATTGAACGGAAACTGTGCAAAGCCGATGAACATGCCGACCGAACCACATCCGAAATTGAAGCTCGAGCAGTACCTGGGCATCCAGATCAAGCGACAGCGCCAGGCTCAGGAATTGAAGCTCGCCGACGTGGCGCGCATCGCCGGTATCAGCCAGGGCATGCTGAGCAAGATCGAGAACGCGCAGGTCTCGACCAGCCTCGACAACCTCAGCCGCCTGTGCGACGTGCTGGGCATGCCCATGTCCAAACTGTTCAGCCAGTATGACCAGCAAGGCAGCAGCGCCCTGCTGGTGAAGGCCGATGAAGGACTCGAAGTGGTGAGGCGCGGCACCGAGAAAGGCCACACCTATCACCTGCTCAACCATACCCGTGGGCCGAAGAAGAGTTTCGAGGCGTACATGGTGACGATGGACGATGCCAGCGAAGAGTTTCCGACCTTCTCACACCCAGGCACGGAGTTTTTGCACCTGCTGGAAGGCGAACTGATCTACCGCCACGGTAACCAGTTATATCCGATGCAGGCCGGTGACAGCCTGACCTTCGACGGCGACATCCCCCATGGCCCCGAGCAACTGGTGCAGGTGCCGATCAAGCTGCTGTCGATCATGAATTACGGGGCGCACGGAGATTGACGCCAGGCGAGACGCGGTACGCCAGCAGGCGCACCGCTATTGCGGGGATTAGAAGTATTTCAGCCAGCTGATATCGCGACGACGAGCCTTGAGCGCGGCGAACCAGCGCACCGCCGGGAACAGCAGTAAGGCCAGTACCACCGAGGTCAGCCAGACGCCCCACATGTGGTCGAAACCGAAGTACGTGCCCTGATTGGTGCCCCAGATCGCCAAGGCAATCAGGTAGAGGATCTTCAGCACGTAAAGGTGCAGCAGGTAGAAAAACATCGGCGCCGAACCGAGCACCACTAGCGGCCTTAACCAGCTTTTCTCCTGACTGCGTTCGAAGGCGATGAGGATCAGCAGACCAATCCCCAGCGTCAGGCAGATGAACAGCAGCGAGGGCGGGTATTTGGTGATGTTGAAGAAGCTCATGAGCGTCTGTATACCGCTGTCGCCGACGCTCCACGGCTTTTCACCGTAGCCGTTGATCAGGCGCAGAACCACGAAGCCCAGCAACGCCCCTGCCCCACACTTCCACAGATTCGCACGGCGTTTCGCCGCATCGTAGCTGCTTGAGAACCAGGGGCCTGCGGCGTAGCCCAGTGCGATGATGCCGATCCACGGCAACAACGGATAAGACGTACGCAAGCGCAGGTTATCGGAAGCCTCGATCCAGCCACGGTCGTGCAGAATCGCCCACGGCACGTGCATGGCCGACTCGACACCGAAATGCACCGTGTCCAGCAGGTTATGCCCGGCGATGATCACCACGCCGATGAGCACCAGCGCCCAGCGCGGCAGAAACACCATCAGCGACAGCGCGACCATGCTCAGGCCGATGGCCCAAATCACTTGCAGGTAGATGATGGTCGGCGGGAACTGGAAGGTCCAGGCAAAGCTCACCAGCGTGAACTCCAGCGCAATCAGAAACAGACCGCGCTTGAGCAGGAACGCCGCAACGTCGGTTTTGCCCTGGTGTTTCTCGCCATAGAGGAACGCAGAAAGCCCGGTCAGCAGGACGAACAGTGGCGCACACAAATGCGCCAGCGTCCGGCTGAAAAACAGCTCGGGCGCGGTGGTTGTGACGTCCATCGGGTCGATGACCTGGTGGTGCATGAAGAACGTTTCGCGGACATGGTCCAGCAACATGAAAAGAATGATCAGCCCGCGCAGAGCATCGATTGAGCGCAGTCGTGATGCGGGTGCCCGGTTTGAGTGAACAGCTGTTGTCATGAAAAGTCCAAGGTCCGTGATGGGGGGCTAATGGCTTGTAGCTGCAAGCTGCAAGCTGCAAGTGGAAAGCTTCAAGCTTTTAGCCTCTAGCTTGCAGCTTATAACTTGCCGCTTGCCGCTTGCCGCTGGCGCGCAGCGCTTCAAAACTCGTTCTGAAGCGCTTTGTAGCCGCGTACCAGATCAATATTGGTGTGCGCCACATCTTCGGAAAACTCCGAAGCCGAAATGCTCACCGGTGGAAATTGCGAAAGGTCAGTGCCCGGCCCGATCCGTGTGGTGGACGGCACGTAAAAGTGCTCCGGCAAATCGCGACCGTCGACTACCGAGTTGTGCCTGACCACACTGCCGTTGCCGACCTGGCAATTGAACAACACGCTATTGAACCCGATGAACACGCGATCTCCAACTATGCAAGGTCCGTGCACGATGGAGCGATGGGCAATCGAGGTGAACTCGCCGATGGTGACAGCAGCACCTGATTTCGAATGGATAACCACGCCATCCTGAATGTTGGAATTGGCACCGATGACGATCGGTTCCATGTCTCCGGTGGCATCGACTTCGTCGGCGCGGATCACGGCGTAGGGCCCGACAAACACGTTGTCCTTGATGATCACCTTGCCGCAGATGATCGCGGTTTTATCGATGTAGGCGGACTCGGCAATGACCGGCAGATGGCCGGAAGGATTTTTACGGATCACGGAATGAAACCTCAGGACAGGTAGTTGGAAGTCTGGGCAGCGGCATCGTGCGGGTGCAGGCTTTCGAAGTGACGAACGCTGACGCTGGAAGCTGCATAGCGGCCCTCGAGTGCTTGCTGGACCTTGCGCGCAGCGTCTTCGACGTACATCAGGTTCTGGCCGTTGAGCCGTGCGAAGGCCTGTTCGTCGGCGCGCTTGACGGCGGTTTGCACCGGAGTGCCCAGCGCCTGCTCGACGCTATCGATCAGCTTCATCAGCCCCAGTTCAGCCGCCTGCTCCGCCACCCGCACCTGCACCGTCGCAACGCTGCGTTGGCTGTGCGGCGTGGCAAACGATGCGTTCTCGCGTAACCAGGCGGCGACCTGCATCGGATCGACAAATGACTGCCTGCCGAAGCGCGCCGCGAATGCCTCTTCCAGCAATTGGCGAGACAATGCAGCCGAGCACGGACAGGTGGACGAGTAGGTGACATCCACCGAACTGTCGAGACACAACCGACCGGCATGCCAGGTGGCATCGAGCGTCACAGGGTAGGATTTCCAGCCGCTGAGCCCTTCGGTGATCAACGCCGGACGACGGCACAGCAGATTGAAGCTCAGCTTGAGTCGGGCGTGGCTGGAGTGACAGTCGAGGTGGCTCTCGACCATGGCTTCCAGCAAGGCAGCCAGCGTATCCGGGCTGACGATCTGGCGCTCGGCATAGCCGTCGAGCAACCGATAGAGCCGCGACATGTGGATACCCTTGACGCTCGGGTCGGCCAGATCGACCTGCAGATCGACATGCGCGTGAACAGGATGACGAATGCTCGCTTCAGCCAGTCTGATCGGCACTTCCACACCTTGCATGCCGACCCAGTCGAGTGACACCAGCGCCGGGGAAATTTCCGTCAGGGCAACATCCGGGAGAGGTTTGTTCATGTGCGTCGTTCGTCTCGTTGGCGAACTTCACCACGCGGGCGAAGCCTGATGTTGGCGGTTCACAGCCGTGCAGCACACGGCCATAAATTCGTTACACTATAACATCATGCTCGCGAACTTCATCAACCAAAGGTTACTCACTCCACACAACGCTCCTGCAATACCGCCAGCGGCTCAGGTCTTTGCCAGCTCCTCGATCAGAAAATCACGAAAGGCAGCGACTGCCGCCGGCAGATTGCGCCCTGCCATGCTTTGCAACTCGATACGCCGTGCCTTCATGCCATCGTCACTGATCGGCAGCGATTTGAGCTGTTTTTCATGGGCGCGTTTATCCAGCGTCATCTCGCTGGACAGGCTGATTCCGCCCTCCTCCCGAACAAACCGCAGCAAGGCGCCGATGTAATTGCTGGTCAGCACCGGATCGAACAGCAGGCCCTGCACACCGCAGCAGATATCGAACAACTGGCGCAAGGTCGTGTCGGTGTTGGTCAGGGCGATGGCGTAAGGCTGCAGTTCAGCCAGCGTGACCTCCTTGCGTGCGGCCAGCGGATGGTTATGACTGACCACTGCGCAGATCGCGCCGCTGTGGATGTGCTCGACCTTGATCTCGTTCTGCGGCGTCAGGCTGAAAGTCAGGCACAGGTCAGCGTCGCCCGAGCGCACCCGTTCGGTGGCTTGCGCCGGGGCGCAGACCTCCATCGAGAAATGGATGCCTTGGTACTGCCGCCGAAAACGCGCAATGCACTGCGGCAGAAAATCCAGGGCAAAGCCCTCCGAGCAGGCGATGCGCACATGCCCACGCTGCAAGCCTTGCAGCTCGGTAATTTCCAGTACCACCTGCTCGGCCTCAAGCTGTGATTTGCGTGCATAGGCCGCCAGGCGAACCCCCGCCTCGCTGAGCATCATGCCGCGCGCCTGACGCTCGAAGAGCACCGCATCCAGCTCTCGCTCCAGTTTGCTGATCTGCCGACTGACCGCCGAAGACGCGACATTGAGGCGGATCGAGGCTTCGCTGATCGATCCGCACCGCGCCACTTCGAGGAAGTAGCGCAAGGCCGTGGACTGTACGCCGTAGAGTTGCATCGATGCTCCTGCGTTGCCTTTTCAGCAATGAAAGGTTCGAAATATTGTGCTTGTGGCATTGATACGCTTTGCCTAGAGTCATGTCGAGGCGCAACTCATCAAAAGAAGCCAATCAAAAGAACACTGCGGCCTCGTTGTTTCCCCTCTTCTCGCATTTGCGACCCACTGCCCTTTGATACATCCACTTTGCCTTTTGGAGACGACGGCATGGGAATCAAGGGTTTCGCTCGCAGCATCGCGCTATTGAGCCTGTTCAGCAGCTTCTCCGTCCTGGCCGGCAAGGCTGACGACACACTGGTCTACGCCTCGGACAGCGAACCGGAAAACATCAGCCCCTATCACAACGATTTGCGCGAAGGCGTGATCCTCGGTCGCCTGATCTGGGACAACCTGGTCTATCGCAACCCGGACAATGGCGAGTACCAACCGATGCTCGCCACCAGCTGGAAACAGGTCGACGATACGACCATCGATTTCCAGCTGCGCCAGGGCGTGAAGTTTCACAACGGCGACCCGTTTACCGCAGATGACGTGGTGTTCACCCTCAATTATGTGGTGTCTCCCGAGTCCAAGGTGGTCACGGTACAAAACGTCGACTGGATCAAGGGCGCCGAAAAACTGGGCGATTACAGCGTTCGTCTGCACCTGAAAAAGCCCTTCCCACCTGCGCTGGAATACCTCTCCAACGCCGTACCGATGTTCCCGAAAAAATATTTCGAAGAAGTCGGGCTGGCAGGCTTCAGCCGTAAACCGATCGGCACCGGGCCTTACAAGGTGACGGCCATCGCCACCGGCGAAGGCGTGAAGATGGACAAGAACCCGGACTACTTCAAGGACAGCCCTCAGGGTCAGCCAAAGATCGGGCACATCAACTTCAGGGTGATCGCCGATGCCGAAACCCGTCTGGCCGAGCTGATGACCGGTGGCGTCGACTGGACGTGGCGGGTTGCACCGGATCAGGCGGAAAACCTCAAGGCCATGCCCAATCTGGTGGTGACCAGCGGTGCGACCATGCGCATTGGCTTTCTGATTCTCGACGCGCGCGGTACCTCCAGCGCCGATTCGCCGATGAAGCACCTGAAAGTACGTCAGGCGATCAACTACGCGATCAATCGGGACGGGCTGGCTTCGCAACTGGTCGGCGGCGAAAGCAAACCGTTGCAAGTCGCCTGCTACCCTGGCCAGTTCGGTTGTGACACCACCGCCGCCACGGTCTACAACTACGACCCGGCAAAGGCCAAGGCGCTGCTCGCCGAAGCCGGCTACCCGAACGGCTTTGAAACCGAAATCTTCGCTTACCGCGACCGCGACTACGTGGAAGCCATCATCGGCAATCTGCGCGCCGTAGGCATCAACGCCAAGCTGCGCTACCTGAAGTACGCCGCCCTGCGTGATCAGCAGCGCGGCGGTAAGGTACCGATGTCGTTCCAGGCCTGGGGCTCGTTCTCGATCCTCGACACCTCGGCGTCGGCCGGCACCTGGTTCAAGGGCAACCCCGACGACAACATCAAGGACCCGCAAGTCCAGGGCTGGCTGCAGACCGCCGACAACGCGCTGGACCCGCAGGTGCGCAAGGACAACTACCGCAAGGCGTTGCAGCGCATCAGCGAGCAGGCCTACTGGGCGCCGCTGTTCAACTACTCGATGAACTACGCCTATGTCTCGGACCTGAATTTCAAGCCTTACCCGGACGAGCTGCCGCGCTTCGTGCTGTCGAGCTGGAAATAAGCGCTTGCCCAGGCCAGTCGGCGAACCGGGCTGTGAGGCGCACGACGCGTCTTGCAGCAGGTTCAGCCACCCCGTCACTCCCTGAACACAAGGTCACTTGCCATGTTCGGATTTCTCTTGCGCCGCCTGGGCATCGCCCTGTGCGTAGCGATTACCGTGTCGGTGATCAGCTTTTCCCTGCTGCACCTGTCCGGCGATCTGGCCACTGCCATCGGTGGCCCGGAAGCCAGCAGCGAGCAGATCGAACAGATCCGGGTGCAGTACGGCCTCAACAAGCCGTTGGTTACGCAGTATTTCGAATGGCTGGCCGACGTGGTGCGTCTTGATCTGGGCGATTCGTTCTTCTTTCAGGAGTCGGTCTACAACCTGATCGCCTCGCGCCTGTCGATCACCCTCGGACTGGGAGCGATGGCCCTGAGTATTGCGCTGCTGATCGCCATTCCGCTGGGTGTGCTGGCCGCGGTGAAACGCGACACGTGGATTGATCGCCTGGCACTGAGCATCGCAGTACTGGGTCAGGCCATGCCGAGTTTCTGGTTCGCACTGATGCTGATCGTGGTGTTCTCGGTCACCCTGAAATGGCTGCCGGTATCAGGCAATTCGACCTGGGCGCACTTCGTGATGCCGGCCATCGCCCTCGGTTATTACGCCACGCCGGCGATCATGCGCCTGACCCGTGCGGGCATGCTCGACGTGCTCAATTCCGATTACATCCGCACCGCGCGGGCCAAGGGCCTGCGCCCCGCCACCGTGCTGTTCAAGCATGCGTTGCGCAACGCGCTGATTCCGGTGGTGGCCCTCGCCGCCGTGGAATTCGGCTTCATGCTCGGCGGTTCGGTGGTCATCGAAACGGTTTTCTCGCTGCAGGGCATTGGCCAGCTGGCCTGGGATGCGATTGCCCGTGACGATTTCCCGGTGGTGCAGGCGGTCGTGCTGTTGATTGCGGTGATCTACATCGTCCTCACCCTGCTGGCCGACGTGCTCAACGCACTGCTCGACCCGCGCATCCGCGTGAAATAGGAGGCCCCATGAGCACAACCACCTCATCGCCGCTGCTGATCAACGATTACCAGCCTCCAGCGCGCAGCGTCTGGCGCACGTTGCGCAGCAGCTTCGCGCATCGCGGCTTCGCCATCGGCGCGGTACTGCTGCTGATCATCCTGCTCGGCGCACTGCTCGCCCCCTGGCTGGCCCCCTACGACCCTTATGCGCAGGACGTGATGTTGCGCATGAAACCGCCGGTGTGGATGGCCAACGGCACCTGGGACTACGTGCTGGGTACCGACAAACTGGGCCGCGATTACCTGTCACGCCTGCTCTACGGCGCACGCATCTCGCTGTTTATCGGCTTATCGGCCGCGCTGATCTCCGGAATCATCGGCACCATCATGGGTCTGCTGGCCGGCTACTTCGGCGGCAAGACCGATGCACTGATCAGCTACCTGATTACCACCCGCCTGGCGATGCCGGTGGTGATGATCGCGCTGGCCTCCGCGTCGCTGATCGGTGGCTCGCTGAAAGTGGTGATCGTGCTGCTTGGCTGCCTGCTCTGGGACCGCTTTGCCGTGGTGGTACGCGCTGCCGTGCAGCAGATTCGCGACGCTGAATACGTCGCCTCGGCCCAGGCCCTGGGCTGCTCGACGCTGCGCATTCTGGCCAGCGAAATCCTGCCCAATCTGGTCGGTGCGCTGATCGTCGTGGCTACGCTGGAAATGGCTCACGCAATCCTCCTCGAGTCGGCCCTGTCGTTTCTCGGGGTTGGCGTGCAGCCGCCCATTCCTTCATGGGGGCTGATGATCGCCGAGGGCAAACCGTACATGTTCTTTTCCCCTTGGGTCATCGCCATTCCCGGCGTCGCCCTGATGGTGCTGGTGCTGGGCATCAACCTGGTCGGTGACGGCCTGCGCGACCTGATCCTGCCCGACGGGCGCAACTGACAGAGGAGATACGCACATGGCGCTTTTGCATGTTGAAAACCTGCGTGTCGAGATTCCTCTCGGGCAAGACACGCTGCACGCAGTGCGCGGCCTGGACTTTCAGGTCGAGCGTGGCGAAATGCTGTGCATCGTCGGCGAGTCCGGCTGCGGCAAATCCCTGACTTCGCTGGCGCTCATGGACCTGCTGCCGCGCAAGGCCCGGCGTACCGCAACGACGCTGAGCCTGGACGGCATCGACATGCTGACCCAGAGCGAGCGGCAGATGTGCGACCTGCGCGGCAACCGCCTGGCGATGATCTTTCAGGAGCCCATGACCTCGCTGAACCCGGCCTACAGCATTGGCGATCAGCTCAGCGAAGTGCTCACCCGACACCGCAAGGTGTCCCGCAAGGAGGCCCTGCAGCGCGCCGCGCAAATGCTCGAGAAAGTCGGGATCAGCAACGCGAGCGAGCGCTTGCGCCAGTACCCGCACCAATTGTCCGGAGGCCTGCGCCAGCGGGTGATCATCGCCATGGCCCTGATGTGCGAACCGGACGTGATCATCGCCGACGAACCGACCACTGCGCTGGACGTGACCATTCAGGCGCAGATCCTGCGCCTGATCCGCGACATTCAGAAGGAGCTGGGTCTGGCCGTGATCTTCATCACCCACGACCTAGGGCTGGTGGCACGTATCGCCGACCGGGTCGCGGTGATGTACGCCGGACAGATCGTCGAGACCGCCCCGGCCATCGAGTTGTTCGAGAACCCGCAACATCCCTATACCCGCGGCTTGCTGGCAAGCATACCGATCCCCGGGCGCACTCAGCCGGGCCAGCCGCTGGGGTCGATTCCGGGGCTGGTGCCCAGCCTGGTGGGCGAGCAACACGGCTGCGCATTTCGCAATCGCTGCCCGCAGGCGATCCCCGCCTGTGCCGACGACATCCCGCCGATCAATAGCCACAACCACATGACCCGCTGCCTGTTTGCCGCAGCGGGCGCCGAGCCTGCGTTTCACCTTGAGGGCGTACCGTCATGAATACCGCCGTGAAACAGGTTCCGAATCCCAGCGTCAAGAAAGACATCGCGCTGGAGCTGTGCGATATACGCCGCGAATTCAGCATCAGTCGTGGTTTTTTCAAACCCAATGCCACGCTCAAAGCCGTCGATGGTGTGTCGCTACGCCTGATGCGTGGCGAAACACTCGGGCTGGTCGGCGAATCGGGCTGCGGTAAAAGTACCCTGGCGAAGATGCTGCTGGGGCTGCTTGCGCCCAGCAGCGGCGACGTACTGGTCAACGGCAAGCACCTCGCCGGCACCGACCGCAAGGAGATGGCGCGGCGCATTCAGCCGATCTTTCAGGACCCCTACTCGTCACTCAACCCGCGCAAGACCCTGCGCGAGATCGTCACGCTGCCGCTGATCGTGCATGGCATCGGCACCCCGGCCGAACGTCGCCAGCGCGCCGAAGCGATGATGGACGTGGTCGGCTTGCCCAAGCGCGTGATCGACAGTTACCCGAGCCAGCTTTCCGGTGGCCAGCGCCAGCGTGTGGCGATTGCCCGGGCGCTGGTGATGCGCCCGGATGTGTTGATCTGCGACGAACCGACTTCGGCGCTGGACGTTTCGGTGCAAGCGCAGATCCTCAATCTGTTGCAGGACCTCAAACAGGAATTCGGCCTGACTTACCTGCTGATCAGCCACAACCTGGCCGTCATCGAACATCTGGCCGACCGCGTGGCGGTCATGTACCTGGGGCGGATCGTTGAAGAGCGCAGCCGCGAATCATTGTTCGCCCGGCCCGGCCATCCCTACACCCAGGCGTTGCTGGACTCGGTGCTGACCCCGGACCCGCATCTGGGGATTCCCGATCTGGGTTTGCACGGCACCTTTCCCAATCCCATGTCGCCGCCGTCCGGCTGCGCCTTTCATCCGCGCTGCCCGGCGTGCATGCCGGTGTGCAAGGAAAAAGCCCCGGCCATTGGCCGCATGGAAGGCGGAACCGTCCGCTGCCACCTGCACGACACCTCGAAACCTCTGGAGCAGATGCCCTCATGAGTAGCCGTTCGCACGCCATTGAAAACGTCACTGAACAGTTCGACAACGGCGCCTTTTTCGCCCTGCTCGGCAGAAGCGTTGCCTACCCGACCCAAAGCCAGGAGGCCGAGAGCCTGCCCGAGCTGTATCGTTATCTTCATGAGTTCATCACCCCGCATGTCGAGCGCCTGGGTTTCAGCGTTACCGTGCATGACAACCCGGTCGCCGGACGCGGCCCACTGATGATCGCCACGCGCATCGAAGCCGCTGAACTGCCAACGCTGCTCAGTTACGGCCACGGCGACGTGGTTCGCGGCTATGACGCGCAGTGGCAGACAGGCCTGTCGCCGTGGCAGGTGATCGAACGTGGCGAGCGCTGGTACGGGCGCGGCACCGCCGACAACAAGGGTCAGCACCTGATCAACCTGACGGCACTGGAGCAGACCCTCAAGGCTCGCGATGGCAAGCTGGGCTTCAACGTCAAACTGCTTCTGGAAATGGGCGAAGAAGATGGCTCTCCCGGACTGAGCGCATTCTGCCAGGCCCACGCCGAAGAGCTCGCCGCCGACATCTTTATCGCCTCCGATGGCCCGCGCCTCGCAGCGGCACGCCCTACCCTGTTTCTCGGCTCGCGCGGGGTGTTCAACTTCGAGCTGACGGTGAACCTGCGCGAAGGTGCGCACCATTCCGGAAACTGGGGCGGCCTGCTGGCCAACCCGGGGATCATTCTGGCCAATGCGATCGCCAGCATGGTCGATGACCATGGCCGGGTGAAAGTCGCAGGGCTGATGCCCAAAGCCATTCCCGACGCTGTGAAGGCCGCGTTGGCGGATATCGAGGTCGGCGGCGGCCCCGGCGATCCTGACATCGACGCCGACTGGGGCAACCCGGCGCTGTCGCTCAGCGAAAAAGTCTTCGGCTGGAACACCCTCGACGTCCTCGCTTTCAAGACCGGCAACCCGGACGCCCCGGTACACGCCATTCCCGGCAAGGCTCACGCGTTGTGTCACATTCGCTTTGTGGTCGACAGCGATTACAACGCGTTCATCCCCGCGGTGCGCGCGCACCTCGATGCCCATGGCTTCGATCGTGTCGAGGTCAGGCAGACGCGTATGGACGTGATGCACGCCACGCGCCTGTCGCCGAACAGCCCGTGGGTCGGTTGGGCGCTGGATTCGCTGGCCACCACCACCGGCAAGAAACCCGCACTGCTGCCCAATCTGGGCGGTTCGCTGCCCAATGACGTGTTCGCTGAAGTGCTGGGCCTGCCGACGGTCTGGGTGCCACACTCATACCCGGCGTGCTCGCAGCATGCGCCTGATGAGCACTTGCTGGCTCCGGTGGTCAAGGAGAGCCTGCAAATCATGGCCGGACTGTTCTGGGACCTCGGCACGGACGGCGCACGACTGACACGGGAGCAGCGGGCACAGGAGTTGAGTGAATGAATGAGGCACAACTGCACGCCACCGCATGGCTGGCCGAGCAATATGAGGCAATGGAATCGCTGCTGCAGCGCCTGGTCGATACCGATTCCAACAGTTACGACAAGGTCGGCGTCGACGCGGTCGGTGACCTGCTCTGCGCACAATTGCAGGCTGACGGAATCAGCGTCGAGCGTATCCCGGTCGAGGGTTTCGGTGATGTGTTGCTGGCTGAATTGCCCGGCGGACCCGGCAAGCCGGTGTTGTTGCTGGGTCACCGCGACACCGTATTCCCCAAGGGCACCACTACAACACGCGGCTACACAAAAGACAGTGAGCTGGCCTACGGCCCTGGCGTGGCCGACATGAAAGGCGGACTGGTGCTCAACTGCTTTGCGCTGAAGGCATTGAAACGCGCAGGCCCGCTGCCGTTCCCGGTGCAGATTCTGTATACCGGCGACGAGGAAATCGGCTCCGCCAGCGCTCGCAGTCACATCGAACACTACGCCCGCCAGGCGCGCGCGGTGCTCAATCCCGAGCCAGGGCGCGCCAGCGGCAATGTGGTCAGCGCGCGCAAAGGCGGTGCCACGCTGATCATCGAAGTCAACGGCCGCGCAGCGCATTCGGGAGTCAATCATGCCGACGGCGCCAGTGCCATTCAGGCGCTGGCGCACAAGGTGATCAAGTTGCATGCGTTGACTGATTACGCAGCGGGCATCACCACCAATGTCGGGCTGATCTGCGGTGGCACCTCCAGCAACACGGTAGCGCCCAGCACCACGGCGAAGCTCGACGTGCGCTTTGTCGAGCTTCGCCAATGGACGGAAATACTTGCCGCCGTGCAGGCGATCGTCGCCGAAGAGGAACTGCCCGGTACGTCAGCCAGACTGCTGGAAGCCACCACCTTCCTGCCGATGGAAGCCCGACACAGCACCGAGTTGCTGAGTATTTATCAGCGCCTCGCGCAGGAACTGGGTTTCAGCGTGGAAGGCGAATTCACCGGGGGCTGCGCCGACTCGGGTTTTACCGCCAGCCTGGGGATCCCGACCCTGTGCGGCCTCGGCCCGGTGGGCGGCAAGGTCCACACCGACCGCGAGTACCTGGAACTGAACACCCTGGTGCCCAGAGGCCAGGCGCTGGTCGCGACGATTCTGGCGCTGGGGGATGTGTGACGCAGAGCGTCACGAAATGCATTCCCACGCGGAGTGGTGTGACCCCCGAAGGTTGGATGCAACCTTTGGAGGCGTCATGGGTAAATATACAGAGCAGGCAAAACTCGCAGCCGTGAAAGAGTATTGTGCTGGCAAGGCAGGTTTGAGGGATGTTGCGCATCGCCACGATGTGGATTTTTCCTGCCTTAGGCAGTGGGTTGCGGCCTATCAGATTCATGGCGTAGCGGGCCTGCAAGAGAAAAAACGCCAGCGCTACAGTGACGAGTTCAAGCTGACTGTTTTGAAGCGCATGCATGATGAGCGTTTATCTCTGCGCCAGACAGCGGCCTTGTTCGATATCCGTCAGTTCGGCATCATCGGTCTATGGCAGCGCCATTATGAAGAAGGGGCCTTTGATGCCTCCTCCAAGCCACCCACAAAAGCCGGACGCCCAAGAAAGATGACGACTGCACTTCCGCCTGTGAACGCCCCCTCAATCGACGATGAATCGCGCTCGCGTGACGAGTTGCTTGCCGAGGTGAAGCAACTGCGGATGGAGGTCGACTATCTAAAAAAGCTCGATGCCTTGGCTCAGAAGAAGCAACGAATAGCGCAACAGAAAAAGCGCAAATCGTAACCGAACTGAGACTGGGGCATTCTCTGGGTGGCCTGCTGAAGCTTGCCGGTCTGGCGCGCAGCACTTTTTACTATCAACAAAAGGTACTGCAAGCGGGCGATAAGTACGCCGGGCTGAAAGACCTGATTCAGACAGTTTTCTACGATCATAAAGGCCGGTATGGCTATCGTCGTATCACGGCGGCGTTGCGGCGCGCAGGCCATCTTGTGAACCACAAGACGGTGCAGAAACTGATGGGGCAGCTTGGCCTGAAGAGCCTGGTGCGAGTGAAGAAATACCGCTCTTACAAGGGCGAAGTAGGCAAGGCTGCGCCCAACATTCTCAAGCGTGATTTCAAGGCCCAGCACCTTAATGAAAAATGGGCCACGGACGTCACCGAGTTCAAAGTGGGAGGCCAGAAGCTCTATCTGTCGCCCATCATGGATCTGTACAACGGCGAAATCATTTCCTATGCAATCGCCAGGCGCCCGCTGTACTCCATGGTGGACGAAATGCTTGAAGGAGCGTTCAAGAAGCTTGAGCCGCATGAAAAGCCTATTTTGCACTCAGACCAGGGCTGGCAATATCGGATGCCTGTTTACCAACGATTACTCAATGAGCATTCGATCACATGCAGCATGTCGCGCAAGGGCAACTGCTACGACAACGCGGCTATGGAAAGTTTTTTTGGCACGCTGAAGTCCGAGTTTTTCTATCTGAACAAATTTAACAATCTGGATGAGCTTCATGCGGGCATCGACGAGTACATTGAGTATTACAATCAGTCACGCATCAAACTGAAACTTAACGGCCTGAGCCCTGTGGAGTTCAGAATGCAGGCCGCTCAGGCAGCGTAGAAATAATCGTCCAACCTTCGGGGGTCATACCAGAGCGTGCGGAACGATGAACATTCGGGCCAGTATCGTAGCCATGCTCCGCACCCAGCGTTATACCTAAGTCCAGTGAGGAACACTCCATGCAAAAATCGTCTGAGCTGCTCGGTAAATCCGCCACCGAACTGCGTGCGCTGATCGGCAACAAACAGCTCTCTCCGGTGGAATTGCTGGACGCCTGTATCGAGCGGATTGAACGCCTGAACCCGAAGATCAATGCCTTCGCCGCGACCTGTTTCGAGCGCGCCCGCGACGAGGCACTGCTGGCCGAACAGGCCGTCATGCAGGGCAAATCTCTGGGGCTGCTGCATGGCCTGCCAATCGGCATCAAGGATCTGGAAGAGACCGCCGGGGTACTCACCACCTACGGCTCGCAACTGTTTCGCGACAACATTCCCGCGCAGGACAACCTGTTCGTCGCGCGCCTGCGTGCGGCCGGGGCAATCATGGTCGGCAAGACCAATGTTCCGGAGCTGGGCGCAGGCGCCAATACCCGCAATGTTGTGTGGGGCGCGACCGGTAACCCGTTCAATCCTGAACTGAATGCCGGCGGTTCCTCGGGGGGATCCGCCGCCGCACTGGCCGTCGACATGGTGCCGTTGTGCAGCGGCTCGGACACCGGCGGTTCGCTGCGCATTCCCGCGGCGCTGTGCGGTATCGTCGGCCTGCGTCCTTCACCAGGGCTGGTGCCGAGTGAACGCAAGAAGCTCGGCTGGACACCGATTTCAGTGGTAGGCCCCATGGGCCGCAATGTTGCCGATACCCTGCTGCAACTGCGCGCCAGCGCCGGGCTGGGGCAGTCCGACCCATTGAGTTATGCCATCGCCGCTGACGAGTTCGCACCGCGCCCGATCGACCTCAGCCAGCTGCGCGTCGGCTACAGCGAAGACTTCGGCGCGTGTGCTGTGGATGACAGGATCCGTGCCGTCTTTCGGGAAAAGATCAGCGCCCTGAAATCGCTGTTCAAGTCCTGCGAAGCCATCGACCTGAATCTGACCAGCGCCCATCGCACCTTCGACGTCCTGCGTGCCGAAGCCTTCGTCGCCGGGCTGCAGGACGCTCACGACCGCGACCCTGATGCACTGGGGCCCAACACCCGCGCCAATTTCGACATGGGTGCCGCGATGTCGCTGCAGGACTGCGTCAAGGCGCATGGCGAGCAAAGCCGGATCTTTCGCGGCTTTCAGAAACAATTCGAACACTACGACCTGATCCTCGCGCCCACCACGCCAGTCTCGCCCTTCCCCTGGAACGAGCTGTACCTGCGCGAAGTCAATGGCGTGCCCCTGGACAATTACTATCGCTGGCTGGCGCTGTGCTACACCATCACCCTGACCACCAATCCGGCGCTGTCCCTGCCCTGCGGCGCCGACCACAACGGTATGCCGTTCGGGCTGCAGGTGATCGGCGGATTTCGGGGCGATGCGAAACTGCTGGCCTGCGCCGAGGCGATCGAGCAGGCAACGCTGAATGATCCACGCCTGTCACGTCCGCGTCCCGACCTGCAAAAACTGCTGGCCTCGGCGGTCGACCTGACCCACATCGTCACGCATCCGCCGATCTATGGCGGGTCGAGAACGGGCAAGCCGGAGATTGGCGCGATGTGAAGACCTCGCTCAGAACACACTCATCTCATCCCGCCCTACCACTACATTGCCCGGCAACTGCCCTGAGTGCTCCATCAACCACGCATCCAGCGTATGGCCGACATGCGTCAGCATCGCCCTGTCCGGTCTTAGCCACTCGATGGTTTGCAGCGCCAACGTCAAGTCGTTGTGATTACGCGGCGGCTGAGGCTGTGGAGGCATGGAGCAGTCGAGCACCAGCAGATCCAGCGGTGCACGTTGCAGATACTCGCGGGTGTCGTCGGGTAAGCCGACGGTGTCGGTCAGGTAGGCAAAACGTTGCCCTTCACCTTCGAACAGGTAACCGAACGTAGGTTTTGAGTGCGCCAGTGGCAGCGCTGTAACCTGCAGCGCGCCCAGTGCACGGCGTTCGAATGCGGCGAATGGCTGGCTGAAATCCAGAATGCCGGGGTGTTTGTAGAGGTCGGCCAGGCCTTCCGGATCCGCCGGGCCGTGGACCGGAATCACCAGCCCCTGACCCCAGCGCAGGTGCAACAGCCCCTGAGCATGGTCGGCGTGGTAGTGCGTCTGCAGAATCCCGCTCAGGCTACGCGGCGGAAAACGCTCGGTGAGGTCGGTCAGTCCGCTGTCGATCAACCAGCGCTGGTCGGCGCATTCGATCAGCGCGCTGCACGGCAAGCGGCGCAGATCATGGTCGGCACGCGCGGCAGCACACGCCATGCACTGACAACCGTAGACCGGCACCTGTCGGGCATCACCGGTGCCCAGCAGGGTCAGGCGCATGCGTGGCGCTTGTCGAGCAAGCCGAGCAGCGTGGCAACGGTGTGTTGCAGATCAGCGGAATTATCCAGCGGGAAGACCTGCGGATTGCTCGCCAGCAAATCTCCGGCAAAGCGCGAGTTGCGCGCAAGGCGCTCCTCGATTTCCGCAAGGCTTTCCCGGTTGCGCGCCAGCAGGCGCTTGCGCAACACCTCCTGATTGACGGTCAGCAACACCGCCAGCAGCGTGGGATAGCGCGCCTGCGCCTTTTGCAGATGCGCCCGGGAGCCGTTGATCAGGACGTCATGGCCTTCCAGCAGCCACTGATCGATCTCGACGGGAATGCCGTAGTGCAGACCATTGGCCTGCCAGCTCAAGGCGAACGCGCCTCGCTCGCGCATCTGCTCGAACTGCTCGACGGTCACCGCCTGCGCCGCCTCGCCCACCGCTTCGGCGGAACGGGTGATCACCCGCCGAACGATTCGGCAGTCGCGTTGCGCCAGGGTATCCCGGGCCGCGTCCAGCAGGCTGTCCTTGCCTGATCCGGACGGCCCGATAAGATAGATCAACCTGCCAACCATCAAAACACCCTCTTGCCTTGTCGCCAGACCTTGTCGATAACCGGCAGGCCAGCATGATCACGCGCCTGGATCAGATCAGCACGCAGCCCGACCCGGATTTCACCACGATCCGCTAACCCGGCAGCCACGGCCGGCGTGCGGCTGACCATGTTGACCGCCTGCGGCAGGTCACATGCGTTGTCCTGAGCGGCGAGCATGAATGCAGACTGCAACAGACTGGCCGGGTAGTAATCGCTGGACAGAATATCCAGCAGCCCGTCCGTGGCCAGCGATGCTGCCGCCACGTTACCGGAGTGCGAGCCGCCGCGCACGATGTTCGGTGCGCCCATCAACACGCTCATGCCCAGTTGCCGACAGCCACGGGCCGCTTCGAGTGTGGTCGGGAACTCGGCGATGTTCATGCCGAAACCCGCCGACTCCTCGACATGCGCCATGGTTGCATCGTCGTGACTGGCAATCGACAGGCCGCGCGCCAGGCACAGCTCGACGATCGCACGCCGGTAGCGGTCGGCGTACTCGTTGGAGTTGGCCACCTGCTCGACGATGAAACGGTCCATTTCCTCGTTATTCATGTGGTACTTGCCCATGTAGTACTCGCGGTACTTCGACTCCAGGGCAAACTGACGTTGGCCGGGCGCATGGTCCATCACCGAGACCAGTTGCACCAGTGGCTGGTCCACCAGATCGCGAAACACGCTCAAGGTATCCGGGTGACTGACCTCGCAGCGCAAGTGCAGCACGTGCTCGGCGCGAGTCAGGCCTGCCGCATTGGCGTCGGCAATCGCCTGCAGCATGGCGGGCAATTGCTGCATGCGCTTGCCTTTGGGGTTGATGTCGCCGATCGACAGCGCGTCGAACACCGTGGTGATGCCCGCGGCGACGATTTGCGCATCGTGGCTGATCACCGCCGACATCGACGGCCAGTCAACGCCAGGACGCGGCGACAGGTGCTTTTCGAGGTTGTCGGTGTGCAATTCCACCAGTCCCGGCAGCAGGTAATCGCCCTGCATGTCCTGGGCCTGACTCAACTGGCTGCATCCACTCTCGACCTCGGCAATCAGGCCGTCACGGACCACCACAGTGCCGGTGAATACCTGTTCGGCCGTCACCACGCGGGCGTTACTGAAAACCTGTTCGTTCAGCATTGCAGCAACTCCTTGGCGGTGAGGTCCACCGGGGTCATGTCGAGTTGACGATTGGCGACTGCCTCGCGGGCGTCGCGATCATGGAAAATACCGATCAGGGCGGCACCGGCCCGTTTGGCCTCATCGACCAGTTCCAGCACCACCCGGCGGTTGGCGTCGTCCAGCGACGCAGTCGGTTCGTCGAGCAACAGCACCGGCCATGGCACCATGAACGCGCGCGCGATGTTGATACGCTGCTGTTCGCCACCGGAAAACGTACTGGGCGCCAACGGCCACAGGCGCTGCGGAATATTCAGCCGCCCCAGCAGCAGTTGCGCGCGCTCCTGAGCCTGCTCACGGGACCAGCCGCGCGCCAGAGCCGGTTCCATGACCACGTCCAGGCTGGACACACGCGGAATCACGCGCAAGAACTGGCTGACGTAGCCGAGCGTTTTGCGTCGTACCTCAAGCACCTGGCGCGGGGTTGCGCCGACCAGTTCGGTCCACTCGCCTTCATGCTGCACGCGAATGCTGCCGGCGGCAGGCAGGTAATTGCCGTACAGGGTGCGCAGCAGCGTGCTTTTGCCCGCGCCGGATTGCCCGCTGAGCACCAGGCATTCGCCAGCGCGCACCGAGAAATTCAGCCCGCGCAGCACATTGAGGACCACGCCGTTGTGCTGATGCAGGGTGAAGGTTTTCGACAGGTCACGGACCTCGATCAAGGTTGTCATCGGGCTCACCTCTTCTGTACAGCATGTTCGGACAGTGCGGCTCATGGCTGCAATACCGAGGACACCAGCAGTTGCGAATACGGGTGCTGCGGGTCATCGAGAATCTGGTCGGTCAGGCCGCTTTCGACCACTTCCGAGCGACGCATGACCATCAGCCGGTCAGCCAGCAGCCGCGCGACCGCCAGATCATGGGTGACGATGACCACGGCCAGATCCAGTTCGCGCACCAGCCCGCGCAACAGATCGAGCAAGCGGGCCTGCACCGACACGTCGAGCCCGCCGGTGGGTTCGTCCATGAACACCAGTCTCGGGCTGGAGACCAGATTGCGGGCGATTTGCAGGCGCTGCTGCATGCCGCCGGAAAAGGTCCGCGGCAAGTCGTCGATGCGCTGCGGATCGATCTCCACCTGGGTCAGCCAGTCCAGCGCGGCACCCCGCAACTGCTGATAATTGCGCACCCCCTGCGCCATCAGACGCTCACCGATATTGGCGCCGGCCGACACGCCCATGCGCAGGCCATCACGCGGATTCTGTTCGACAAAGCCCCACTCGGTGCGCAGCAAGGTGCGCCGCTGCGCCTCACTGGCGCTGTACAGGTCGAACCAGTCACCCTCCTTGCTGCGATAGTCGATGCTGCCGCGGTCCGGCGGGCAACGTCCGCTCAACAGCGAGAGCAGCGTGGATTTCCCCGAGCCGGACTCGCCAACGATGCCCAGCACTTCGCCGGGGTACAGATCGAAACTGACGTCCTGACAGCCCTTCTGCACACCGTACAGACGGGTCAGGCCGCGCACCTTGAGCAGCGGCTGCACAGCCTCGGGAAGGCGCTCGCGCGCCGGGTCCAATGAACGTGCACTGATCATCGGTCGTTCTCCTGCTGTTTGACGCGCTGGGCGCAGTAATCGGTGTCGGAACAGACAAAGCTCTGCGTCCCGGCATCGTCGAGAATCAGCTCGTCGAGAAAGGAATCATGGCTGCCGCAGATCGCACAGCACTGCTCCCAGCGCTGCACCTCGAACGGGTGATCTTCAAAGTCCAGGCTCACCACCTGCGTATACGGCGGCACGGCGTACAGACGCTTTTCGCGCCCTGCGCCGAACAGCATCAATGCCGGGCTCATGTGCAGCTTGGGGTTATCGAATTTGGGAATCGGCGACGGATCCATCACATAGCGCTCATCGACCATCACCGGGTAGGCGTAACTGGTGGCGATATGGCCGAAGGTGGCGATGTCCTCATAGAGTTTGACGTGCATGACGCCGTAATCATCCAGCGCGTGCATGGTCCGGGTCTCGGTTTCCGAGGGCTCGATGAAACGCAGCGGCTCGGGAATCGGCACCTGATAGACCATGATCTGATCGGCGTGCAGCGGTGTTTCCGGGATTCGGTGACGGGTCTGGATGACCGTCGCCTCGGGCGTGCGCTCGGTTGTGGCAATGCCAGCCGTACGGGCAAAGAAACGCCTGATCGAGACAGCGTTGGTGGTGTCGTCAGCGCCCTGATCGATGACCTTGAGCACATCATCGGCGCCCAGGATTGCGGCGGTCAGTTGCATCCCGCCGGTGCCCCAGCCATACGGCAGCGGCATTTCGCGCCCGCCGAACGGTACCTGGTAACCGGGGATCGCAACCGCCTTGAGCAAGGCGCGACGAATCATGCGTTTGGTCTGCTCGTCCAGATAAGCGAAGTTGTAGGCCTCATCCCGTGCAGGCCTTTGCTGTGCAGTGTTCATCGGTGCATGAGTCATTGGTCGCTCCCCGGTTTCGGTGCAGACTTGCGCAGCTTGCGGATCAGCTCCAGTTCGGACTGGAAGTCCACGTAATGCGGTAGCTTGAGGTGTGAGACGAAACCCGCCGCTTCAACGTTGTCGCAGTGAGCCAGGACGAACTCTTCCTGCTGGGCCGGTGAGAGGATCTCTTCGTTGAATTCCTCGGCGCGCAGCGAACGGTCCACCAGTGCCATACCCATTGCCTTGCGCTCCGCGTTACCGAACGCCAGGCCGTAACCCCGGGTAAACTGCGCGGGTTCGCTGGCCGAGCCGACGAACTGATTGACCATCTCGCATTCGGTGACTTCGATGTCGCCAATCACGATCGGGAAGCCCAGTTCTTCAGGTTCGATCCAGACTTCCACCTCGCCGATACGGATTTCCCCGGCGAACGGGTGATTGCGACCATAACCGCGCTGGGTCGAATAACCCAGCGCCAGCAGGAATCCCTCATCGCCACGCGCCAGTGCCTGCAGGCGCTGGGCACGACTGGACGGATACTCCAGCGGCTCGCGGGTGATGTCCGCGACGCGCTCGCCATCGTCGACTTCGGGCTTCATCAGCCCCTCCTTGGCCAGCAATCCGAGCACTCGCGGGCAGGGCTCAAGCGTGGCGTGCGGGGTGACTTCCGGGCCTGGGTGCTCGCCTTCGGCCAGCAGGGTGAAATCCAGCAAGCGATGGGTGTAGTCGAAGGTCGGCCCCAGCAATTGACCGCCAGGGAGGTCCTTGAACGTGGCCGACAAGCGACGGTTGAGCTGCATGTTCGAGGTATCGATGGGCACGCTGGCGCAAAAGCGCGTCAGCGTGGTGCGGTAGGCGCGCAGCAGGAAGATCGCTTCGATCAGGTCGCCCGCCGACTGCTTGATCGCCAGTGCAGCCAGTTGCGGGTCGTACAGCGAGCCTTCGCTCATGACCCGAGCAACCGCCAGCGGCAGTTGCTGGCGGATCTGCTCGACGTCGAGTTCGGCAATACCGGTGTCGCCACGACGCCTGTTGGCCAGCAAGCGGTGAGCATTATCGATGGCCTGTTCGCCACCCTTGACTGCGACGTACATCAGGCACACTCCTGCACGCGGGTACTGCGTGGCAAGCCGAGCAATCGATTGCCCGAAACAAAGAACACATCCAGCCCGCAAGGGAAGACATTACATGCTTCACGTGCGGCCCAGAAACCTTCATCCAGCGGCAGGGCCACCGAATGGTGTCGCTCGATGCCCGGACCGCTCCAGGCAAGCGCCCGCCCGCCTTGCAGGTCAGGCAGCTGGATCAGCAAGGTGCAGGACTGATCCGGGTAGCGGTCATTGCCGGTATCGAAATCGTGCAGTTGCAGGGCAGTCGATGCATCGAGCAACGCGAAGCGCGCTGCGTGCCGCTCAGTGACAATCGGGCTGCCGCAATGAAAGGCAATGTTCGCGCGAATCGCCGGGGTATCGAATGCCGGTGCCAGCCACACTGGCGTGTCCAGGTCCAGTAACGCCAGGCACAAGGCGTGGGTTGCACTGTCCAGGCCCTGCAAGGCCGGCGGCTGGTGCGCGCTGGGCAAGGTCTGGATCACGCCCGGCCCGGACAACGCCTTGAGGGCGACACGAAAACTGCGCTGGGCATCCAGTACCGGATCGGTGAAGGCAGGTTGCAAAAGGACGGCATTCATCAGTCTTCTCCTCGGACCAGGGTAAAGAATTCGACTCTGGTGGCAGCGGCCTCGGCGTCCTTGCGCGCCCGACGCTCGGCTTGCGCACGCGCCAGGGGCTCGATCAGCTCGGACAGCCACCAGGCCTGCTGCGCGCCCTGCAAATGCGCGTCGGCCAGAGCCGCCAGTTCGGCGTGGCGCTTATCGCGTCCAGCCAGATAGCTGTAGCCGGTGCGCCCGTCGGCCAGACGCACCACACAGCGCGTCACGCTCATTTCGCCGAGGTTGAAAGCTGAACCAGTGCCGCCCATACGGCCGCGCACCAGGGTCATGCCGATTTCCGGGGCGCGGATCATCTGGTAATCGGTGTCGCGTAGCGCCGTTTCGTGGCGGTTCAACTGCTCGCGGCTCGGCTGATCGGCATGAGCGCGGGCCAGTACGCCCATCCAGTGCTGACGCGCCGTTGTTTCGGGAGTTGCTTGCATGGAACACCTCGGTGTCAGGTCGTCTTGAAAGGAGTCGCCACTTGATACTGGAAGCGATCGGCGCGGCTGACCGAGCGGGAAAGCTCCACCGGCTGCCCCGCCGGGTCACAGGAAACGGTCAGTACGGTCAGCGCCGGCATGTGTCGGGGCATCAGCAACCACGCGGCCTCTTCGCGGGACGGCAGGCGTGCGCCGATCAGGCTCTGCGCACGGCTCAACGGCAACTCGCGCTCAGCCAGGTACTGGCGCACCGAGCCGCCGCGGTAATCGGCCAGCAAATCGCTGTAACGGGCGCTGTAGCGGTGGAAGATCAGGCTGACCGCCTGGCCGTCCAGTTTGCGCAGTGTCTGCAGTTCGATCAGCGGCGCGTGCTCGTCCACTCCCAGATACTGGGCATCTTCACGGCTGGCCTGACATTCCTGACGACGCAGCAGGATCGCTTCCACGCCCAGGCCCTGCGCCGACCAGGATTTGCTGTAGGCGCTGTCAGCCTGCATCGGATAAATCAGCGGACGCTCCAGCACTTGAGTGCCTTTGCCCTGACGTCGCAACACGCTGCCCTCACGTACCAGTTCATCGACCGCGCGGCGAATGGTGTGGCGGTTGACGCTGAAGCGCTCGGCCAGCTGGAATTCGGCGGGCAGGAAATCGCCGGGCTGATAGGTGGTCAGCTCTTCACGCAAGATGTTGGCGAGCTCGTGGTACATTGGGCCAACTTGTCTAGACAACTGCATGGTTAAAAAAAGTGTTCATTGAACACCCCTCTTCTGTCAGATGAATTGCTTGCGCAGACGCTGCGACACAATGTCGATCACGCTTACCACAACGATGATCACCAGCAGCACGGCGCTGGTCTGGACGAACGCAAAGGCGCGAATGTTTTCCCAGAGGATAACCCCGATGCCTCCTGCGCCGACCATCCCGACCACCGTCGCCGAGCGCACATTGGATTCGAACCGGTATAGAGCATAGGAGATCCACAGCGGCATGACCTGCGGGATGACCCCGTAGATGACTTCCTGCAAGGCGCTGGCACCGGTGGCGCGCACCCCTTCGACCGGTCCGGGCTCTATGGCTTCGACAGCCTCGGCGAACAATTTGGCGAGGACCCCGGTGGTGCTGATCCACAGCGCCAGCACCCCGGCGAACGGCCCCAGCCCG
Organism: Pseudomonas syringae KCTC 12500; assembly: GCF_000507185.2. NCBI lineage: Bacteria > Pseudomonadati > Pseudomonadota > Gammaproteobacteria > Pseudomonadales > Pseudomonadaceae > Pseudomonas > Pseudomonas syringae. Next base: position 5,020,503 of record NZ_AYTM02000002.1, on the reverse strand, counting down.
ACGGCTACCACGAACAGCATCGCAAACACCATCTCGTTGATCGAACGAAAAGCGTCCATGCAGCGCCGCAGCGGCAGGTGAATCCACCACGGCGTGATGTTCTCGGCGCACAGAATGCCCAGCGGTATCGAGCAGACAATCGCCAGCGCCGTGCCCCACAGAGCAATCTGGATAGTCACCAGCATTTCCTTGAGGTAACTGCGCCACTCACGGAAGTCCGGAGGGAAGAAATCGGCGGCGAATGTGGCCATGTTCGACGAGTCGCGAACCAGTGCCATCGGGTTCATTTCTGCGCCGTGCCAGGCCCAGGCCAGTGCAGCGAGCAACAGGCCCCAACCCAGATAACGGGACCCGTTGGGTTTGCCCGCGACCTGGGTATAGGCAACATGAGTGGTCATGACGAACTCCTGATTGTGAACGGCTGGCTCAACCTGCGGAGCTGCCTGCGGTTTTCTGGTTCAGCTCGGTGATGCGCTCCTGCAACTTGCTCAGGCTGGCATCGATATCCTTGAGACGGGCGGCTTTCTCCTGCTCGTCCAGCGTGGTGCTGGCCACCACTTCGGTGCGCTGCTTGAACAGTTCGAGTTGGCGAATGGGCAACAACTGGTCGTCGCTGGACTTGAGAAACTTACCCATCTGCATGTTCTTCAGGACGGTTTTCTCTTCGTCGGTATTGCCGTAACTGGTGAAGAATTCACGAATCTTTGCCTTGTCCTGGTCCGACAGCGCCTTGCTCCAGACAATCGGGTCGGCCGGGATCAGCGGCGATTTCCAGATCACCTTGAGTTGCTCGACCTTGTCGGGCTGAGTCACGGCCAGGCGATCCCAGCTTTCGGTGTTGAAGGTCGCAACGTCCAGCTGACCCTTGGCAACGCTGAGGGCGTTGACTTCATGACTGGAGTTCAAGGTGCGCTTGAAGGCGGTGGACGCATCGACATGGTTTTTTGCAAACACGTAATAACCTGGCACCAGATAGCCCGAAGTGGAGTTCGGGTCACCGTTGCCGAAGGTCAGGCTCTTGGCGTTCTTGAGCATGTCTTCGACGTTATTGATCGGGCTGTCCTTGCGCACGATCAGCAGGCTCCAGTAGCCCGCGTCACCGTTGGCGGCGGAGGTCTGGGCAAAGATCTCGCCGTTGGAGCGGTCCACCGCTTCCATCGCCGCTTTGTTGCCCAGCCAGGCCACGTCCACCTTGTTGAAACGCATGCCCTGAATCAGGCCGGCGTAGTCCGAGGCGAAGGTGGCGTTAACCTTGAGACCGGTCTTGCGGCTCATGTCATCGAGAAACGGCTGCCAGATACTTTTCAGGTTTTGCGAAGACTCGGTGGACATGATGCCGAAATTGATGGCTTTTTCTTCTGCGGCCTGGACCGTGCCCAACGCGCAGGCAGTCAGCAAGGCGGCAGAGGCGAGAAGACGACCGATACGCTTGAACATGCAGGCTCTCCGGAAAATGTCAGGTGATGGTTGTCGAAAGGACGTCAGACTTTGGCCAGCGTCAGGCTGGCTTTTTGCCGCACACGCCGGCTTCGTTCGGTGATCATCAGACTCGCGTCCGCGTCTGCACCGTAGAGGTCGTTGAGAAACTGTTTGCTGAGGTCCTGCGCCAGACCATCAAAATGGATGCGCCCCGACTTGAGAGCCACCGCACGCGGGCAATAGCGCACGGCATAATCGACCTGGTGCAGGGTCACCACGACCGTCTTGCCGTCGCGGCGGTTGATGTCGGCGAGGATTTCCATGACGCGGCGGGCCGATTCCGGGTCCAGCGAGGCAATCGGTTCGTCGGCGAGGATCACTTCGGCGCGCTGGGTCAAGGCCCGGGCTATCGCCACTCGCTGCTGCTGACCGCCGGACAGGGTCGAAGCCCGTTGCGCGGCAAGGTCCGCCAGCCCGACCCTTTCCAGCGCAGCCATTGCACGCTGTTTTTCCTCGTTATTGAACAGCGCAAGACTGCCGCGCCAGCGTGGCATGCGCCCCAGACAACCGAGCAGGACGTTGTCCAGCACGCTGAGGCGATTGACCAGATTGAATTGCTGAAAGATATAACCGATGTCGGCGCGCAGACGTCGCACCTGGCCGTTCAGGCGACCCGAGGACTGAACCTCGCGCCCCAGCACCTGAACCTGTCCGCCATTGCTGCGATCGCAGCACGCCAGGCCGGCGAGATGCCGGAGCAGCGTTGACTTGCCCGAACCGGAAGCGCCAATCAGCGCAACCATCTCACCGGGTTGTATAGACAACGCAAGGTCAATGAGCGCGCTTTTATGGGAAAAGGTCTTGTTCAGGCCTTGTACATGAATGGCTTCGTTCATGAGGCTTCTCGGTCTGTGCACGACCCGGGACAGGTCGCATTTGGTTGTCAACCAAACTGAACCTGTGTTGTTGCAGCCTCATGAAGCTCGAATGACGGGGTCATAACAGTTTGTCGCAGATGTTGTTGCGATGCGCACACGGTCAGCGATGCAGGGCGTCGGGATTCGGTTCCAGACGCTCTGCCTGCGCCGCCCAGGTATGAGCAGCGGCGCAGAGAATGGCCGGATCAGATCCTGAAGCTGCCCACCAGTTGCTGCAGACGCGCGGCCTGCTCTTCCAGCGAGTTGCAGGCATCCAGGGTCTGGCGCAGGTTGTCGACGCCCAGCTGGTTGAGGGTGTTGATATGGGTGATGTCGACATTGATCGACTCGACCACCGAGGTCTGCTCCTCGGTTGCCGCCGCGACCGACTGGTTCATGCCGTTGATCTCTTCGATGCGGCGGGTCACGCTGCTCAGACGCTCGCCGGCCAGGTTGGCGATGCCGACGCTGTCCTCGCTCTGACGCTGGCTCTCGGTCATGTTGGTCACTGCGTCGCGAGCGCCGACCTGCAGCTCTTCAATCATGGTCTGCACTTGCTGGGCAGAATCCTGAGTGCGATGCGCCAGGTTGCGCACTTCGTCGGCCACGACCGCAAACCCGCGCCCTGCTTCACCGGCACGCGCCGCTTCGATGGCCGCGTTGAGCGCCAGCAGGTTGGTCTGCTGGGAAATGCTGGTGATCACTTCAAGAATCTGCCCGATGTTGGCGGTCTTGCCATTCAGGCTTTCGATGTTCACGCACGACTCGCTGATCTTCCCGGACAGCTCGTTCATCGCCTTGATGGTCTGCTGCACGACGTTCTGGCCGTCGCTGGCCAGGCCGCTCGCATCGCTCGACTGCTGCGAGGTGCGCGCCGCATTCTGGGCGATTTCCTGGGCTGCGGCGCCCAATTCGTTGATCGCCGCCGCCACGCTTTCGGTGCGGTTGGACTGCTGGTCCGAGTTGCTCATGGACGCATTGGAGACCTTGACCACCCGAGTGGCAACCTCGCCCAACTGTGCGGCAGTCGAAGCCACTTCACGAATCGAAGTGTGAATGCGCTCGACGAAACGGTTGAACGACTCGGCCAGTTCACCGAATTCATCCTGCGAAGTGATGGCCAGACGCTTGGTCAGATCGCCCTCACCGTCAGCGATATCACGCATCGCACGGCCCATCTGATGCAAGGGCTGCATCAACACGCGAATCAACAGACCCAGCAGCAGGATGATCACCACCACCACTACCACCATGGCCGTGATGGCCGAGGCACGGAACTCGGCCAACATGGCGTAGGCGGAATCCTGCTCGAGTACCAGTGCCACGTACCAGTTGGCCGTCGAAACACCTTGAACAGGCGTGAAAGAAATGATTTCCGGCTTTTTACCGGAGTCGATTTCGGTCACACCCGTGGTAATTTTCGGAGTGTTGGTCGGGTAGGCTTCACTGATGTTCTTGAGCACCAGTTTGCTGTCCGGGTGCACCAGAATCTTGCCGTCGGCACTGACCAGAAATGCATAGCCATGGCCATCGAAGTTCAGCGAGTTGATGATCTTGGTGACGTTGTCCAGAGCGATATCGGCACCGGCCACACCCACGAACTGATTCTGGAACTTGACCGGTGTGGCCATGGTCATGACCAGCTTGCCGGAAGATGCCGCGATGTAGGGTTCGGTCACAATGGTGCCGGGCGCATTCTGTGCCGCCTTGTACCAGCCACGCGCACGCGGATCGTAGTCAGCGGGGCGATTGGCGGACGGCACCGAGAACATCACACCTTCGGTGCTGCCAAAGTAGCTCAGCTGAAAACTTTCGCTGTAGGCCGGCAGGCCGATGGCGCGCTGCAACTGGGGCAGTTCCTTGCCATCCGCGGCGATCTGCTGCGACATCGACTGCAGCAATTGCATGCGGCTTTCCAGCCAGGTCTGAATATTCTGCGTGGTGAGCGTACCCAGTTGTTGCAACTCGGACTTGACGCTGGATTTGAGTGACTGACGCTGGCGATAGTCATTGACGACAATGAACACGCTGAACGCAACAACCACAATCAATGCAGCGGCAAGAAGGATTTTCTTGCTGAACCCCAGACTCTTCATAGCGGATACTTCCACGGCAAAAAACCAATAAGGACGATCTCTGGATCGCCAATCAAACTTCACAACGGTGCCGTCTATTTCACGTTACAACCCACAGGCCGTTCAGCAACCGGAGCCGATACACCTGCCGCGGCGTCAATCACCAGGCAGGTCCGAGTATCGACACCTTACAAAGACGCTTGTATCGCCATATCGGCGCGACCCACGAGTCCTTGATTATTTTTTTCGTCGGGGGTCGAGATGTCCTTCCCATAATCGACACTCAAGCGTGCAGAACATGAAAAACTGGCTATGGTTGAAATCATCCCCCGCCCTGCACAGGATGGTTTCACCATGCCAAGTATCGAGCAACTTTTTGACGGTTTGCATAGCCTCCCGAGTATTCCCAAAGTGGCTCAGGACTTGATGCTGCAATTTGACAATCCCTCTTCCAACCTGGAAAGCATTGCCCGCAATATAGAAAAAGACCCGGTGATTGCGGCCAAGGTATTGCGCTTGGCCAACTCGGCGCGCTTTCGTGGTTCGAGGGAATCCTCGAGCATCGAAGACGCGGCCATGCGCCTGGGTTTCAATACGTTGCGTACGCTGGTAATGGCCTCGGCAGTGACCGGTGCCTTCAAGGCCGGCCCGAGTTTTGATCTCAAGGGGTTCTGGCTGAAAAGCTTTCAGGTGGCAGGGATCTGCCGGATGCTGGCGAAACAGACCGGTGCCGACCCTGAAATCGCCTTTACCTGCGGGGTCATGCATAACATCGGTGAGTTGCTGATCCAGACCGGCGCGCCCGATGTGGCCGAGCGCCTGAACAACGCCGCTAAAGCCGGGACGCCAGGGCGTGCAGCCAGCGAAACCCTGCAACTGGGTTTCAGCTACCCGGAAGTCGGCGCAGAACTGGCCAGTCGCTGGCATCTGCCCCAGGTCATTCGCGACGCAATCGCCTATCAGGCGACTCCGCTGAAGGCACCGAAGGACGCGTCTTTACCGAGGATCGTCGCCCAGGCCATCACCATTTCGGACGCGCTGGAGGCCCATGGCGGCGCGACATCTCAGGCGCAGCAGGCGTCAGGCGGGCCGCTGATGGAAGGCATCGATCTGGACGCGCTGTTTGCCGGGTTGCCAGCGGTGCTGGAAGCCGACAAGACGTTTTCCGAATTGTTGAGCTGAGCCACCGGCAACTCTAAAGGCTGAACCGCGCATGCGGGCATGGCGTTGAGCGGTCCATTGCTGAGGCCGCACAGTGCATTTATCTGTATATCCATACAGATAAAACTTGCCCGCTACGCATTCAACGTTCATCCTTGCAGCCCTTGCACCGGTAATCGACGACGGTAGTCATGCGGCTGTTTCTCTGCGAAAAACCTTCCCAGGCCAAAGACATTGCGGCTGCGCTCGGCGCGACCCGGCGTGGCGACGGCTGCTGGGTGGGTGCCAATGCGACGGTGACCTGGTGCATCGGCCACCTGCTGGAAACCGCCCCGCCCGATGCCTACGATGCACGTTACAAACGCTGGGTGCTGGAAGACCTGCCCATTGTTCCGGAAAAATGGAAGATGCTGGTCAAGCCCAGAACTGCCAGCCAGTTCAAGGCAGTCAAACGACTGCTGGGTGAAGCCCGGGAACTGGTGATCGCCACCGATGCCGACCGTGAGGGCGAAATGATCGCCCGCGAACTGATCGAGCACTGTCGCTATCGCGGGCCGATTCAGCGCTTGTGGCTGTCGGCACTGGATGACGCCTCGATTCGCAAGGCGCTGGCGGCGCTCAAGCCCGGTGCCGACACGTTCAGCCTGTATCACTCGGCACTGGGCCGATCACGCGCCGACTGGCTGATCGGCATGAACATGAGCCGTCTGTTCACGCTGCTGGGTCGACAATCCGGTTATCAGGGCGTGTTGCCAGTGGGCCGGGTACAAACCCCGACCCTGCGACTGGTGGTAGACCGTGATCGCAGCATCGCCAACTTCGTCCCGGCGCCCTACTGGGCGATTGACGTCAGGCTGCTGCATGACAATCAGGCCTTCATTGCCCAGTGGCGCGCGCCGTCGGACGCCTGCGACGATCAGGACCGCTGCCTGAACCAGGCGCTGGCGCAACAGGCTGCGCACGACATGCACGCCGCAACCAGCGCACGACTGGTCAAGCTGCGCACCGAGCGCATTCGCGAAGCCGCGCCCTTGCCGTTCGACCTGGGCACCCTGCAGGAAATCTGTTCGAAGAAGCTCGGGCTCGGCGCGCAGGAAACCCTCGACATCGCCCAGTCCTTGTATGAAACCCACAAGGTCATCACCTACCCGCGCAGCGATTGCGGGTACCTGCCGAACAGTCAGCACGGTGAAGCCGCAGGCATCATCGCGGCGCTCTGCAAGGCCGACCCTGCACTGGCAGGCCTTTCCCCGCACCTCGACCCACAACGTCGGTCACGGGCCTGGAATGACAGCAAAGTGACGGCGCACCACGGCATCATTCCCACCGCGGCGGTGCGTGGCGTAGAACGTCTGACCGGCAAACCGCGAGCGGTGTATACCCTGATCAGGGCGCGTTACCTGGCCCAGTTTCTGCCCAACCATGAATACGACCGCACCCAGGCTGACTTCGACTGTGCAGGCCACGCGCTGCGTGCGGTGGGCAAGCAGATCGTCGAGCCGGGCTGGAAGCGTGCGATGCCCGAAGCGCTGGCACCTTCCAAGGGTCGCGAAGCGCCTGCCCCGCAGCCGTTGCCAGCATTGTTTCAGGGCTGCGAGTGTGCGATCACCGAGGTCATCCTCAAGGACCTCTGGACCCAGCCGCCGAAACCGTTCACCGAGGGAGACCTGATCAAGGCGATGAAGAACGTCGCCAAACTGGTGGAAGACCCGCTGCTCAAACAGAAGCTCAAGGACACCACCGGCATCGGCACCGAAGCCACCCGCGCCGGGATCATTCAAGGCCTGCTGGACCGTGGCTACCTGACCAAGCAGGGCAAATCGCTGTGCGCAGCACCGGCGGCCTTCAGCCTGATCGACGCCGTGCCGCGTGCCATCGCCGATCCGGGCACTACCGCCATCTGGGAGCAGGCGCTGGACATGGTCCAGAGCGGCGAAATGAGCCTCGAAGAGTTCGTTGCCAAACAGGCGGCGTGGATGAGCAAACAGGTCAGCCGTTGCGTCGGCATGCGTATGAGCATCAGCGGGCCGGCCAGCCCGGCAGGCGTTGCGCCGCCCTGGAAGAAAAAACGCAAGACCACAAAGCGCGTCGCCAAGCCCCCCACCGCCACAGCGGACACTGCGGCGAAAAAGCCACGGCGTGCTGCCAGACCGGCCGCCAAGGCGTAGGCCGGAACGGCGATAGCCAGATCAGCCACTGCACATTCAAGCGTTACAAACAGGTGTTATAACATGTCAGACCGAGAGCTCATCATTCCGCCCACCATGCAGTCGATCATGGACCGTGCAGGCTATGCGCCTGCGGTCAAGGTTGGGGATACCCTGTACTGCGCGGGCCAGGTGGGGCGTACGCGGGATATGGAAGTCATTCTCAACCCAGAGGCGCAATTCATCGCCTGCTGGGAAAATCTGCGCACCTTACTCGCCGAGGGCGGCTGCACCTTCGACGATATCGTCGACATGACCACTTATCACGTCGCCATGAGCGAGCACATGGCGGTGTTTCGTGAAGTGAAAAACCGCATTTTCCCGCGTGGCCAATGTGCCTGGACCTGCATCGGCGTTGCCGAACTGGCGCACCACGGGTTGCTGCTCGAAATCAAGTGCGTTGCGGTCAGGCGCAACAACACCTGATCGACATCACAGACTCGAGCGCAGGGGTATCTTCTGCCGCGAAGTTTGTGCCTTCACATCGTCCAGACCGACCATTTCGTCATGCGCCACGGCCTGGGTCATGAACAGTTTTACGTCAGACACCGAAGACAGCACCTTGCGCGCCTCTTCCACCGAAGCAACGTGCAGGGTTTTTCCGCTCGAATCTTCCACCGGCACAGACTTGCCGTCGAGCTTTGCGTGCAGCACGTAGGAACCGCCTTCCATGGAGATCAAATCGAGTTCACGAACCGTTTGATCGTTTGCATGCTTGGTCAGGTCTTGAATGTTCAAAGTCACACCTCCGGTGGCGTTCTGGAAATCAGCGCCGCTTGAAAATGGAGCTTTTATTGGCGCAAACGTTCAGTCCTTTCGGGTCAGGCCAGCCTGAACACGCCTGCCGTCGGTGCATGAAACACATTGAGCGATGTCACTGTGGGTCGGCATCGAACACCGGGCGCGCACGTCGCGCCCTCGCTTATTTACCCAACAGCAGCGCTGCGTCGAAGCCCATCCGCAAGTTGCCCCAGTGGCGCCCCTCGAAAAAGAACGGCACATCGATTTCGGTCATGATCTCTCCGGTATCGCGCAAATAAGTCTGCAACAGAAAACGCTGCTTGTTGCCTGCGGCGCGCAGACCAATCGGGTCGGAGAACATACGTTTGTTACGGCACACCGGCAGATCGACTTCACGATTGCCGGTAGGCTTTTGCGATACCCAACTGTTGTTGACCGGGCAGTAGCCTTTGCTGTCGACGATGAAGGTGACCTTGCCGCCGCGTGTGCCCTTGGTCAGCTTGTCGCATTCTTCCTGGCAGATTTGCGCAAAACGCTCGGTGTAACCGGTGGTGTATTGTTTGGGGTCTGTGCCCGGAATCAGCTTGTAACTCTGATCGAACAGATTGACGCCCTGTTTATGCAGCTCGACCAGGCGTGCTTGCAGAATGTCACGGCACTGGCTAGCGCGAGTGATCGCCGCATCCAGTTCGCCATGCCCAAGCACAAATCGCCCCAACAGCGCCTGCACCTGCTCGGCCACGCTGGAAAGATCCCGGGTGGCCGTCGCGGAGTGCTGCATGCGCTGGTCGATGGCCTGGCTATCGGAATAGATCCGCGTTACCCGTTCATTGATCCCCGTGTTTGTAGAGGCAAACTGCTGAATATGAGCAGCGATGTCGGCGAGCTTGTCGTTGGTCGACTCGAAATCGCCGATCATGCTTTCGAAATGGCCGGACGCACGCTCTACCACCAGCTGGGTTTCGCGGGCGCTGTGGCTGATCTGGATGGTCTGTTCGTGTGTGGAGCTGACTTCCTGAAGCATAGCGTCGATGTTGCGCGAGATGTCGTCAGTGGCTTTGCTGACGTTTTGCGCCAGCGTGCGCACCTCGTCAGCCACCACCGCAAAACCTCGACCACTCTCCCCCGCCCGCGCCGCTTCGATGGCCGCATTGAGCGCCAGCAGGTTGGTTTGCGAAGAAATCTGCTGAATAAGACCGACAATCGACTTGATGCTTGATGAACGCTCATTCAAGCCTGAGACCAGTCCACCGAACTCATTGAGGCTGCTGGATATCTGGCTGATGTTTCCGGTCACTTCCAGCAATTCGGCATAAGAATCGCGCGCCATGCTCAGGTTCTGCGCGGTGGTGCTGGAAATGCCCTGGGTCTGTTGCGAGACGTCCTCGATGCTGCCCACTGCCATGTTGCTCTGGTCCATCACTTCTCTGGCGAAGCGTGCCTGATCGGTTGCGCTGTCGCTGGAATCACTGATGTTCTTCAGCGAACGCGCTGACTCGACGGCGATCTGTACAGTCAGCCCTTGAATGCTGCTGATGATCTCGCGCTGTTTGGCCAGAAAGAGATTGCAGGTACTGGCCAGCCCGCGAATTTCATCATGAGTGAGCAACGGCAGATCCTTCGACAGATCACCCTCACCGCTGGCGACCTCTTCGAGCGCGCGGGTCATGGACATCACAGGACGCACGATCAGGTGGCGGAAATACCAGACCATGAAGCTGACCATGACCAGCGTGAACAGCGTGCTCAACAGAATCGCATTGCTCAGCAGATCAAGCTGACTCTGGATCACGCCCAGCGCGGCAGGGTCCGTTTGCGTGCCGCGCAATTGCAGCATGATGTCGGAACGAATGTTCAACGCGACCCAATACAGCAAGGCGCTGACCAGGACCAGCAGGAAAAGGCTCGATAGCTTCTTGGTCAGCGTGTTGAAAAACTGCTTTTCAACTGACTCGTACAAAGCCTTTAACGTCTGCATTTTGCTGCTCCTGGGTACAAGGGTGATTCCGGTGCGATGGTTAACGTCTGTCGCTACCAAAGCTTTAATGCGTTCGCCTTCAGCGGAGGCGGAAAAACTTCGACCACGCAGCTCACGGCGCTTTTCGCGCCGCAGAGTACTGCAGAGCTGGGCAATTTGATATCACAGCTGAAAGCGATCGACCGATTGTGAAAGCTGCCCGGCCATTACCGACAGTTCATCAGTCGTACTGGCGGTCTGGCCGATAACCCGGCTATTGCCCTCGGACATGCTGGCAATCATTTCTACCTGATGAGCGATTTCATTACTCGCCAGGCTTTGCTCACCAATGGTGCGGGTGATGTCGTTGACCAGTTGCGTGGTGCTCAACGTGGCATCCAGGATATCGCTGATCGCGCGCTCCACTTCGGCGGTGACCGCCATGCCCTTGTCGACCTGAGCCACACCGGCTTCCATGCTGGTGACCGCCTCACGGGTGCTCTGCTGAATGCGCGCAACCATGGTGGTGATTTCCTGAGTGGAAGCACTGGTGCGTCCGGCCAGGCTGCGCACTTCGTCGGCCACCACGGCAAAACCACGGCCCTGCTCGCCAGCACGGGCAGCCTCGATGGCCGCGTTGAGTGCCAGCAGGTTGGTCTGGTCGGCAATGCCCTTGATGACCTGAATAATATTGAAGATTCCTTCCGAGTCCTTGTCCAGCGTACGGATCACCTGAGCCGACTGCTGCGCCGAGCGGGCAATGCTGTCCATGTCACTGACCACCTGATGAATCACCCGACCGCCGTTCTTGGCCAGGGATTCGGCCTGACTGGCCATTTCAAGGGCCTGCCCGGCATGCCGGGTGATTTCTTCAATGCTTGCGGTCATCTCGCTGGTCGCCGCCGACATGGTGCCGGCTGCCGAACTCTGTTGCCGGCTGCTGTCGGCCACCTCATGGCAACCACTGCTGAGCTGACGGCTCATGCCACTGACGTCGTTGGCATTGCTGCGCACCACTTCGATCATGCTGCGCAGGTCACGCTGCATGATCGCCAGGCTGCGAATCAGCATGCTGGCTTCGTCACGGCCACGGGACTCGGCGATAGGTTCGCGCAGGTTGCCATGGGCAATACTGTCGGCAATACGGCTGGCGGACGCGAGCGGGATCATGATGCTGCGCGTCACCCAATGCCCCTGGATCAGCAGCAGCAAAATACTGATCGAAAGCACGACCGCCAAGGTCACATTGGCACTGCTAATCGCCTGACGAGTGCGCTCGCCGCTGGCTTTGGAATTGTCCTCAATCAGGTCACTCAAGCTCGACATCTGCCCCTCCAGTTGCGTGAAGGCGCTGGAAAATGTGCCCAGCTCTTGCTGCGCGCGGTCCGGACTGTCGATGGCCAGCCCGACAATCCGCTCGCCTGCGCTGATATAGGCGTCGAGGCTCGGCTTGAGCCTGCTCAGCTCTGCCTTGAGGGCTTCGGTGAGCGGCAGTTGCAGGTTATCGCTCACGACCTTGCGAAACAGTGCGGCATGCTCTTTGAGGGATGCCTGCACTTCATCACGCGAACTGTTGCTCCTGCCAAGGCCGAACAGCATCGCTGACAGCACATCGGCGCGCAGCGCGTCGTGCATCATGTCGGCTTGCAGGTGATTGCCCAGCGCAGCCATGCTGACTTCACTGTCGAGCATCGCCGCCTCCATGCGCGTATTACCCAGGTAGTTGACCAGGCTGATGATCATGACGGTCAGTACACTGGTGCCTATCAGCAAGAACAGACGTAGTTTTATCGACATCCTGTAGCCCTCCGGTCAATGAAATAACGCGAGCTGCGGATTGCTCTTATCTACAGCTTATCGACGCACGTTGCCAGATACTTAAGCCTATTTAACGGATTTTGCCGAATCGTCAGTCGATCATGTCAAACGCCCAGCCTGACGCCGCGCTGTAACGCGTCTATGGTGAACTAAAGACATTCAATCCCCACAGGAGCAAGCACTGTGCCTGACAAGAAGTTCGCCATCGATCTCGCCTACCGGCCCCGCCTTGCCGACCTCAAACCACTGACGTCGACTACACCCTTACTCGAACCACAGGCGCTGGCCGCAGGACGCACCACACCAGCAAGCGACTTGAAAAAGCGCACCGGCTATGCCGAGAACTTCCTCGGTGATTTCATCGTGCCCTGGCCGACTGCCGACGAGGAACTTGCGCCAGATGTCTATCCTTTGAAGAACACGGGGGATCGCCTCGATTACACACATTTTTCCATCACCATGTCGCGCAGTCGGCGTCTGGCGCTGTATGTCGGCGTCAACATTGATGGTGCCAATAGCGTGGAGGTCAAGCGCAGCAAGGATTCCTGGGCATTCGACGGCCGTCTGCCCGCCGAGGCGCAGATTGGCGAAAGTGTGTACGCCGACAACCTGCTGGATCGCGGCCATCTGGTTCGGCGTCAGGACCCTAACTGGGGCAAGGAAGCCGAAGTTGCCAACAGTGACACCTTCCACTTCACCAACTGCTCGCCACAGATGGGTGCGTTCAACCAGAAGACCTGGCTGGAACTCGAGGACTACATTCTCGATAACACACGGCGCTGGAAATCACGGGTAACAGTATTCACCGGGCCGGTGCTGCGCGACGACGACCGCAGCTACCGCAACGTCAAAATACCTTCGGCATTCTGGAAAGTCGTGGCCTTTCTCGGCGATGACGGCAAGCCTTCGGCCAGCGCCTACATGATCGACCAGACCCGCGAGCTGGGTAAGCTGGACATCATGTTCGGCCCGCTCAAAACCTGGCAACGCAGCGTCGCGCAGATCGAACAACTCACCGGTATCCGCTTTGGCGACCTGTCCAGCTACGACGGGTTCTCCAACGAAGAGCGCCTGACCGGCACACGCATCGAAGCCCAGATCCGCGGACCGCAGGATATCCGGGTCTGACTTGCCGATAAGCGCGGCCTGCTCCACGTTCGATCCCGAGTGTGCAGCAAGGACACAAACGTGTGACGCCCGGCGCCACACGTTTGCAACCTGCGCACTACTCGAACTGCTGACGATTTTCCGGAGTAATGAGCTTGAACGGCACCCAGATGACCGGGGACGCCAGGGTTTCGCCGCGCGCCATGCGCATCGCGGCATCCACTGCGCCGTCGGCCTGCCCGAGCGCATCCTGAAACACGCTCACCGCCATCTTGCCTTCAGCCATCAGCTTCAAACCGTCCGGGGTGCCATCGATCCCGCCCACCAGATAATCACCCGCCTTTTTGCCGGTTTTTTCCAGCCCCATGATTGCCCCAATGGCCATTTCGTCATTGTTGGCAGCGATGATGGAGAAGTCCACGCCCTGCTTGACCCATTCAATCACGATGGTCGCAGCCTGACTGCGCTCCCAGTTGCCGATTTTCTTCTGCACGACCTTCATGTCCGGGTACTTGGCGACCACCTTCTCCACGTCCTCGGTGCGCATGACCGATGATTTGTTGCTCGGGTCGCCGACCAGAATCACCACATTGCCCTTGTAATTGGCGCGGCGGGCCAGCTCTTCCATCTGCAATGTGCCGGATTCCAGTTCGTCAGAGCCGACGAACGCCGTCAGCGCAGGCCACTTGGCAGGCTCCGGATTGCGATTGACGAATACCAGCGGAACCTTGGCCTCGTTGGCCAAACGCATCATTTCCGGCGCACTTTTGCCACTCACCATTGCGACGACGATGGCATCGACTTTCGAGTTCACCAGATTGCGAAACTGCCGCATCTGCAGCTCCACGTCGTCCTGGCCGTTTTCCATGAAAATGTCGGCGTCCAGCAGGGCTACCTGTTTCTCCACGCCGTGGCGCAGGATGGTCTGGAAGTTGTCGTTGTATTTGGCCATGCCTACACCGATCAGCGGCGTGGCAGCCTGCGCCAGGCCAGCGAACAGCAGGCTCGCACTCAGGGAAATCGATAACCACTGTTTCATGTTCTGACTCCCGGGGCGTTAAACGCTGAAATGATGAAGCAGCTCGCGCTGATCCCTGGCCATTTTCGACAGGTCCTGACTGCTGATTGCCGATTGCTCGGCACCGTCGGCGGCCTGCTGGGCGGAATCGTTGATGTGGGTGACCATGCGACTGGTCTCCTGCACCGTCGCGCTTTGCTGTTCAGTGGCCGCAGCGATCTGAATGTTCATGTCGCGAATCACATCCACCGCCTCGCCCATTTCCACCAGCAATTGATCAGCGCCGGAAGCCAGTGTCACGCAATGGTCGGACTGGATCTGGCTTTCGTTCATCACCTCTACCGCCGAATGGATCTTGCTCTGCATCTGGCCGATCATTTCCTGTATCTCGCTGGTTGAGGTTTGAGTGCGACCGGCCAGCGAGCGTACCTCATCGGCCACCACCGCAAAGCCCCTGCCCTGCTCGCCAGCCCGCGCCGCTTCGATGGCGGCGTTGAGCGCCAGCAGGTTGGTCTGTTCGGCAATGGTGCGAATGGCGTCGACGATACCGTCGATGTTCTGCCCGTATTTCTGCAACTCGTCGGTCACCGCAGACGCCTTGTTGACCTGTTCAGCCTGCTGGCGAATGTTGACGATGGTTTCAGCCACGCGCTTTTGCACTTTCCCGGTCAGCTCACTGGTGCTGTCCACCGCGCCGCGTGTGTCCTGAGCCCGACGGGCGACTTCCTCGACCGTGCTCTCCATTTCAGTCATGGCTGACGCGGCAGAGTTGAGCCGATCCTTCTGCTCGTCCACCACGCGGGTCGTCTGCTCACTGATCTGCGCGTTCTGGCTGGCGGTCAGCGCCAGGTTGTCGGCCGACCCGATCAGTTGACGAAACGTCTGTTGCAACGACTGGGTGAATTCATTGAGATAACCACCCAACTCACCAAACTCATCGCGGCGGCTGACGTCGAAACGTACCCGCATGTCGCCACTGGTGAGCGTCTTCAAAACCTCGCGAAACGCAGCCAGAGGGCGACGAAGGCTGAAGGCGACCCATGTGCCGATGATTGCTGCCGCCATGACGGCCAGCAGGCAGGCGATCAGCAACAGGCTAAGGCTGGTGGCAATCGTCGAATCCGCCCCGGCCTTGGCGTCGTTGGCCACCGCCAGTGACTGATTGCCGAACTCGCCGATCTTGCTCAGCGTTGCTTGAAGACGGGTTTCCGCTGCCTGGCGCTGCTTGTCGACCTGCTCGGCGAGTGCCGCTTCCTGCCTGTAGGCCTGATAAACGCCGTCGCTGCCAGTCAGATCGTTAAGCAGGCGGTTGACCATCACTGCGGCAATCCGGCCAGCGCGCGGGTCGGCTGCGATGAGCTCCCGTGTGCGGGTACTGATCACCTCATCCTGCAAGTTGAGTACGCGCTGCAAGGTCTGAATATTCGGTGTGGCGGCATGGGCAGCCAGACCATCGTAGGATTTGCCGACCTCCAGTAGCAGCTTTTCCCCCGCTGCCACCGTCTCTGCGGAACCGGCGTTGCGCTCGCGGGCAATATAGTCACGAAGATAACCGGTCAGTTGCGCGCCCTGACTGCTGCTGTAGCCCTGCAACACTCGGCTCTGAAGTGCCTGCAGAACGTGCTGCCGATGGCTGGCAATCAGCGTCTGCGCCTGCTCGGCATAAGCAGCACTCAGTTGGCGTTGCTGGTTCAGGTTGTCGCGCAATTCAGCATGATCGCCAATATAGGCAGGCGTGCTGTCCAGCAACTGATTGAACCGGGTCATGCTCTCGTTGAACGGCTGCTTGCCATCGTCGATCTGTTTGGGATCAGTGCTGACCAGAACCCCGAGCAGTGCCTGGTTGGCGCGCAGCACATGCACGTATAGCTCGCTCGCCGCCCTGCTCAAGGGTGCGGATTGCCCTGTGATGACGCTGATCCGATCGCTTATGGAATGAGTGCTTTGATAGCTGATACCTGCCATGGCGAGCAGCAGTACCACCAGCACAGCAAATCCACCGATCACTCGCTGAAGAATGGTCATGGCTATCCTCTTTTATTTTTATTGCGCTGAATCTGATCCGGGCCCGCGTGGAGAACGTCAGTCCGGAAAATTATCGCAGCGCTAAAGAGAATGTCGGCCGCGCCAAGGGCGACTTGAGACGTAGATCACATTATTTTTACTGGCAGGCACCCCTGAAACGGACTGCCTGACCTGAGACGTCACGCAGTCCTCCGCCAAATGCGGGTGTTCAGCGGAAATGACGCGCCACGGCCTCCGGCGCATCAGGCACGTCCATATTGATCCGGCGCCAGGCCGCCTGAGCAAAGCTGTACACCGAAAACGCAATCAGCCCAAGTGCCACGATCAGCAATACCAGGCCGCCTGCGGGCAGATCCTGCAAACCGTTGAGCGCATCTTTCATGCCCGGCGGGTGCATGGCCTGATAACTGGAGCCGCTGACCGCCAGTAATACGGCGATTTCGATGAACGCCACGCCGCGGGCGATCAGGCCGAAGCGCGAGACAGGACGCACGTATTTCATGACGTCTTCGTCGGCCTCGAAATACTTCTCGAAGGACGCCTTGTAGCCCTTGATGATGTGCACAATGCCCAGCCCCAGGGGCACCAGGGCGACCACATAGACCAGCAGATTGGAATGATCCCAGGACAAAATGGCTGCGAGCAGGTCCTTGGCCTGCCCGCCATCCGATGAGCCTCCGGAGCTCTTCAGCCCACTGACTAGCAGGCCCAAGGCAAAGAACGCCAATGCGCCGTACGTAAAGCCGCCCACCAACAGACCGCCGCGAATCACCAGCCCTTTGAGTTCGCGGCCATGATGATCAACGTCCCGGGTAGCCTGCAGGACTCGCCATGCCGCGAACGCCAACAGACCGACGATCACCACCCCGACCAGAACGCCGCCGAAAGGCTGGCTCAACAGCGCTTCAAGACTGCTGTGGCTGTCGGCCGGCTGCGAGGAGCCCTGCGCCGCCAGTACCGCGAACAGACCGATAATCAGATAAACAACACCACGGGCGGCATAACCGCCTCGTGCAAGTAGAACCAGGCCGCGTTGCGCCGACATAAATAACTATCCCTGAAAGTAATTACAGGAACAGACCGGGCACGGCCCAAGGGGTTCGACCCGATTGACGACGCGTCGTGTCATGCGCCGTCATCGGGTCACGCGCCGTCAGGCAAACGTAGCGCCGCGCGCGTTCACGAACACCGAATAAAGCGAATGGCTGCTGGCCATGAACAGCCGATTGCCCTCTCGCCCGCCGAAACAGATATTGGCGCAGCGTTCGGGCAGACTGATATGACCGATGGCCTTGCCTTGAGGGTTGAACACTCGCACGCCGTCGAGTTTCTCCATATCCGCCTTGGGATCACCGTTACCGCCCCAGCCGCACCACAGGTTGCCGCCCTCGTCGCACTTGATGCCGTCGATGGCCGCGTAGTCCAGGCCTTCGATAAGCTTGCGCCGCTCGCCCAGCGTGCCGTCTTCGTTGACCGCTATCGCCCAGATGAGGCCGTGGGGTTTGGCGCGTCCTTCAACAACGTACAAGGTTTTCTCGTCCGGCGAAAAGCACAGGCCGTTCGGACCTGCCAGATCATCAATCACTCTGGAGACCTTGCCGTTCGAGGGGTCTATGCGATAGACGCCGAAGGGTTGCTCCTGCTTGACCTTTTGACCTTCGTAGTTGCTTTCGGCCTGGAAGGTGGGATCGGTGAACCAGATAGACCCATCACGTTTGCAGGCGATATCGTTGGGCGAATTGAAAGGTTTGCCCTCAAAGCTGTCGGCCAGCACGGTGATACGCCCGTTGTACTCGGTACGCGTCACCCGCCGTCCCTCATTGGTCGTGCTGGAGCCCTCACAAACCAGCAGTCTTCCCTGACGGTCGCGACACATGCCATTGGAAAAGTTCGAGTGCTCGCGGTACACCGACAGCTCACCCGTCACCTCATCCCAACGCATGATGCGATTGTTGGCAATGTCGCTGACCAGCAAGTAGCGACCGTCACCGATCCACACAGGCCCTTCGGCCCAGCGCATGCCGCTGGCCAGCTTCTCGACGCTGGCATTGAAGATTCGTATGTGGGTAAAGCTGTCGTCCAGCACACTGACCAAAGGGTCGGGGTAGCGTTGGGTCAGCGGCTGAGCGCTGGAAAGACGCGGCAATGCGCCAATGGCGGCCACGGTCGCCGAAACGGCCAGTGACTGTTTAAGAAAGCCCCTGCGGCTGTGATCAGGTGTATTGCCTGGCGATGAGAAGTCCATGATGAGCATCCATTATCTTTATTGTCGGAAAGGCGCGCGTCTTGCGGCCGCACGTCATCCTACAAGATACCGCTGGATGGCTTGAATAATGGCCGTGTGCGATCAGACTTCGCCTGCAGATATACCGTCTCTCATGCTTCGACACACACTCGCGATAAGGTATCTTGCGCCACTCCTTTTCAACGACCCAAGGTCCACCATGCCATCCAGCAAACGCGAACAGGCCCAGACAGATCGGCGTCTGGTGAGCGCACTGACACACGCCTGCGAGACCGCCAAGGCCGAGATGCCCGGTTTCTGCTGGCTGACTCATGAAGTCGATTACGCGGCGTTCCCGGCCAGCCTGCAGGTGGTGTGGGTGTTTGATACGCTGGCTGACAAGAACGCTGCGCTGGAGCGCGGGTTGGACAAGCGCATGATCGGTCTCACGGTAGAGGCACTTGACGATGCTCAGGTCAGCCTGTCGAATGCAGCGGCGCATGTGCATGTCGACTGCGAAGAGCAGTGCCTGCGCGAGAATGCAGGCGATTGGCAGCAGCGCATCAAACGCAAATACGCCAGACGAGGTTGAGCATAGCCAAGGACATCGAAAACCCGTGCATTTCCGTGTGCCAGCTCAGCGGTGATCTGTGCGTGAGCTGCGGACGTACCAAGGACGATATCCGCAAGTGGAAGCGCATGAAACGGCCTGAAAAGATGGCGGCCGCGCAACGCGCAACCCAGAGGCTGAAAAGCCTGCAGAAAAAGAGCATTTGAAGCCTAAATTTCATCTTGGGTGCGGAAACTTCTTTAAAACGGCCCGGGTCAGTATTACCCGTGACTCGGTTGCCTGGAGTCGGACGAATTACAGGAACCTCACTCTTGGTCAGTCATGCAGATCGCCGCAACACCCTTTCACTGGATAGCCTGAATTTCTTCCTTGCCGATGTGCGCGATGGCCTGGGCCCGTATCTGGCGATCTATCTGCTGGCGGTGCACAAATGGGACCCGGCCAGCATCGGCGTGGTGATGACCATTGCCGGTATTGCCGGACTGCTGACCCAGACACCTGCCGGGGCGCTGATCGACAGAACGCCCTACAAGCGCGCCATGATCGGTGTGGCGGCCTTGTTGGTGACGCTGAGCTGCCTGATTCTGCCCTTTACTTCGTCTTTTTCAGTGGTCGCCCTGACCCAGGCGTTGAGCAGCATTGCGGCCTCGGTATTTGCACCGGCCATCGCGGCCATTTCGCTGGGCATCACCGGGCCCAAAGCGTTTACCCGCCGTACCGGGCGCAACGAAACCTTCAACCACGCTGGTAATGCCTGCGCAGCCCTTTTGGCTGGCGGCTTCGCCTACCTCTTCGGTCCTATCGCGGTGTTTTACCTGATGGCCGCCATGGCGCTGGCGAGTATTGTCGCGGTCAGCTTCGTTTCCGCAGACGCGATCGATCACGACGTGGCTCGGGGCTTCGACGCCAGCCACGAGGTCAGTGGTCACCAGCCGTCAGGCCTTTCTGCGCTGTTAAGCAACAAGCCGCTGCTGATGTTCGGTATCTGCTGCGCGCTGTTCCATCTGGCCAACGCAGCAATGCTGCCGCTGGTTAGCCAGAAGCTGTCACAAATCAATATGCAGATGGCGACACCGCTGACCTCGGCGTGCATTGTCGCGGCCCAACTGGTGATGGTGCCGGCCGCGCTGCTGGTCGGCATGAAAGCGGATGTCTGGGGGCGTAAGCCGCTGTTGCTGGCCGGCTTTCTATTCTTGCCGATTCGCGGTGTGCTTTACACCCTTTCCGACGATCCCTATTGGCTGGTGGCGGTGCAGATGCTCGACGGCATCGGCGCTGGCCTGTTCGGTGCCTTGTTCCCATTGATGGTCAAGGACCTCACTCAAGGCAGCGGGCGTTTCAACGTGAGTCTGGGCGCGCTGTCCACGCTGTTCGGGCTGGGTGCAGCGCTGAGCAACAGCCTGGCCGGTTTTGTCGTGCATGCAGCAGGTTACAGCGCGGCATTTCTGACCCTCGCCGGTGTGGCAGCGGTAGCGTTCTGCCTGTTGTGGCTGACGGTGCCGGAGACCCTTTCGCGCTCGCATAACGAAACCGGGCTCAAACCGGACAATGCCGTGGGCGCGTGACCACCCTTAGTCCACAGTAACCGCCTTTACCTGCCAGCCCTCGCGCTGGCGGGTTGCGACTACCAGACCGCCACCTCCACCTTCCATCCCGCCAACCCAGCGCCCTGCCTCGTCCCACAGACAACTGCGCCCCGCCGACTGCCATCCGCCAGTCGGCCCACCATGATTGGCCATCAATACCGGCAGCGAGTGACGGCCGGCATGCCCCGAAAGCAATCCGGCATCGTATTCATAGCCGCCCGGCGAGATCAGCACACTGACTGCGTACACCCAGGATCCGCCTTGCGCCATACGTTGCGCGTGCTCGGCGTGGGCGAAGTCTGCACACACGCACAGACCGATTCGCTGCTGATCAACGAGCAGATAGCCGTCCTCGTTGCTGGCATTGAACACGACGTCTTCGCCGGGATGCAGGTATTGCTTGGCATAGGCGATGACATCGCCCGCGGCGGTGAAGGTCAATGCGCCGATCAGGACACTGTCGCTCGGCCCCCTGAGTGGCACGCCAACGGTGGTCGTCAATTGCAATTTCACCGCCAATGCCACGAGCGGCGCCAGACGCGCATCGTCTGCAAGCAAAGCCAGCTCGCGAGCCAATTCCGGCTCGTAGCCTGTCAGTGACAATTCGGGAAACAGCAAGTAACTGGCGCCCAGCTCAGATGCCTGTTGCATGAACGCCAGGTGCCCGGAGAGATTGTTTTCGATATCTCCCCGCGCAGAGCAGAATTGGGCAGCGGCGAGTATTGGAAACGTCATTGGCTCTCCAGAGAAGACAGGATTGGCAGACTCGAGCTTAGCCCGGCTCGCAGTCGGTTCACACATAGTTACATTTTCACTCACGACCAATGTTGTACGACGTCTTATCTTGTCTGGCAGTGACTGACATCTCATTACAATAAAAAATGGAGATTCACCGCATGCCGCATACCCCGTCTCTCAAAGAAACGGCCACGCCAGTAGCCGAACCCCGTCTCAAGAAACTTGCCAAGCTATTGGGGCCCGGCATTATCGCCGTGCTGTCCTGGCTGGGCGCGGGCGACCTGATCACCTCATCGGTTGCAGGCGCCAGCTATGGTTACGCCATGATGTGGGTACTGGCGATTTCGCTGTTGCTCAGGTTTCTGATCGTCAACATCATCGCCCGCTTCCAGCTCTGCAATAACCAGGGCATGACCATCCTTCAGGGTTACGCGCAGCTGCATCCGCTGTTTGCCTGGTTCATGCTTGGCTACGCATTGCTCATGGGGCATTTGATAAACGCCTACATGATCAAGGGCGCTGGCGAGGCGCTTGCCATGCTGCTGCACATCGACCAGCCACTGCTCTGCTCCGTCGCAGTGGTGATTGCCGTGTGGCTGTTGGTGGGGCGCAATATCTACGCAATGATCGAAGGCGTGATGAAGGTGCTGCTGGCCATCATGACCCTGGCATTTCTGACCCTGGCGATCATGTCCGGACCCGATGTCACCGGCATCATCAAGGGCACCATCGGCTTCAGTATTCCGCCTGATGAAGGCGTGCACGGTGCGCTGCTGGTGGCGGTCTCGGTGATCGGCGCCGTGGCCGGGTCGATCGCCAACTTCGTCCACCCTTACGTGATGCGTGAAAAAGGCTGGACCGGCCCCGAG
This sequence comes from Pseudomonas syringae KCTC 12500, assembly GCF_000507185.2. NCBI lineage: Bacteria > Pseudomonadati > Pseudomonadota > Gammaproteobacteria > Pseudomonadales > Pseudomonadaceae > Pseudomonas > Pseudomonas syringae. Next base: position 4,998,070 of record NZ_AYTM02000002.1, on the reverse strand, counting down.
CACAAGCGCATCCAGCGCAACGATCTGCTGTTCGCGGTGATCGTCGGCATCATCATCAACCTGGCCATCTGGGTGGTGGGCGTCGAAATCCTGCGGCCCAACGGAATTCAGGTCAATACCCTGGCGGATCTGGGCAAGGCACTGGAAATCTTCTTCGGCCCGCTGGGCTGGTACATCTTCTTCATCGGCGTATTCGCCACGCTGTTCGCCAGTATTTCCGGCAAGACCACAGCCTTTCCGATGCTGATCACCGATGCCTTCCAGCACATCCAGCCCAAGCGCCGCGAACGCTACGGCAAAGTGTTCCACCACGACCCGATGCACCGGTGGTTCATGCTGTTCATTCTGGTCACCCCGCTGATCTGGTCGCTGCCCGGCATGCCGGACTTCGTGACCCTGACGCTGGGCGTCAACGCGCTGAATATCATCGGGTTGCCCGTCATCTCGCTGGGGCTGCTGATCATGTCCAATCAGAAGTCACTGCTGAGCAAGGAATACCGCAACAACTGGTTCGAAAACATCGCGCTGACCTTCGCCACCGGACTGGCGTTGTGGGTGGCGTTTCAACTCGGGACAGAGTTGCTGGCGTAAGTGAGCAAGGTCCATTTCCTCAACGGAAATGGACCTTGCACTTTATCCCCTTTCCCACCACGTGAATCCTGAGCATCAACCCGGGATGCCTGCTGATAGATGCAACGGTTACATCTCTCGTCAACAAACAACAATAATTCTCAAAGGAGATGTTATATTGTATCTATTACTATCAGGAAGTCTCATATGTCGTCTCGTAGAATCGCGTCTCTGGCAGGCTTGGCAATCGGAGTTTTGGGCAATACGGGATACGCGGAGGAAGGCCCGCAGACCATTGAACTGGAAAGCGTCAACGTCACCTCCGACTATCAGTACGAGACCGCCACCAGCCCGATCCAGGGCTACCGCGCCACCCGCTCGGCCACGGCCACCAAAACCGACACTGCCATCGCGGATATCCCGCAGTCGATCAGCGTCGTACCTGCCTCAGTGCTCAAGGACCTTGGCAGCAACAATGTCGAGCGCGCGCTGGATTTTGCCGGCGGCGTATCGAAGCAGAATAACTTCGGCGGGCTGACGCTTTACGAGTACAGCATCCGCGGCTTTACCACGTCCGAGTTCTACAAGGATGGCTTCAGCGCCAACCGCGGCTACCCTGCCACGCCGGATGCCGCAAACATCGAACGCATCGAAGTGCTGAAAGGCCCCGCCGCCAGCCTGTACGGGCGTGGCGATCCGGGCGGCACGGTCAATATCGTCAGCAAAAAACCCCAGCCTGAAGCCTTTACCACCTTACAGACCAGCGCAGGCAGCTGGGATCGCTATCGCACCGCGCTGGACGTCAACACGCCGCTGGATGAAGAAGGCAATCTGCTTTCGCGGGTCAATCTGGCCGTAGAAGACAACAACAGCTTTCGTGACCATGTAGAGAGCAAACGGGTGTTTGTCGCCCCGTCCTTCAGTTGGCAATTGAACCCTGACACCCGTCTGCTGGTGGAAACCGAGTTCGTCCGACACACATCGACTTTCGACCGAGGCGTGGTCGCCCCCAACAACAAGTGGAGCGGCGTGTCGCGTTCGACCTTCCTCGGCGAGCCGGCCGATGACATCGATAACGACAACAACATGGTCCAGTTTGCGCTGGACCACCAGCTCAACGATGTGTGGTCGCTGCGCCTGGCCAGCCATTACAAACAGGGCGAGATGTCCGGTTTTGCCAGCGAGGCGCGCCCGCTGAACGCCGACGGGCACACCGTCAATCGGCGTTATCGGGAGCGCGACAATAATTGGCATGACAGCATCACCCAGTTAGAGTTACGCGGCCGTTTCGATGGCATGGGGGTCGAGCACGAGGTGCTGATCGGCACCGAGTACGAGAACTATCGCAAGAACGAACGCGTCACGACCATCGCCGGCAGCCCCTACGCCATCGACATCTACAACCCGGTCTACGGCCAGCCGAAACCCGCCGGCGCACGCTCCGGTACTGATTTCTACGAGCATGTCGAAAGCCGCGCGCTGAACCTGCAGGACCAGATTGTCTTTACCGACAAGCTGCGCGGCATGATCGGGGTACGCTACGAGCACTTCGATCAGCAGGTCGATGACTTCACCACCAACGCCACCTCCGGTCAGCGCCAGGACGCTTTCACTCAGCGCGCCGGGCTGCTTTATCAACTCACACCGCAGGTCGGCCTGTTCGCCAACGCCTCCACCTCGTTCAAGCCCAACAATGGCCTGGATGCCGCCGGCAAAACCTTCGACCCGGAAGAAGGCGTCGGCTACGAAGTCGGGATCAAGAGCGAACTGTTCGACGATCGCCTGAGCACCACCCTCGCCGCCTTTCATATCGAAAAGGAAAACGTTCTCGCGCTGGATCCGGGCACCGACACCAATCGTGCGGTGGGCAAGGCTCGCAGCCAGGGCTTGGATCTGCAATTTACCGGGCAGGTCAGCGAAGCCATTCGGGTCATCGGTGCCTTCGCCTACATTGACGCCGAAGTGACCAAGGGCGACCAGAGCATCCCCACCGGCAGTCGCATCCTCGGTGTCGCCAAACACAGCGGCAGCCTGCTGGGCGTCTATGAGTTCCAGGAAGGCGCGCTGCGCGGCTCGGATGTGGGCGCGGCGTACACCTACGTGGGCGACCGCTCGGGGCAGTCAGGCGCTGACTTCGAGCTGCCGGCCTACCAGACCGTAGACCTGCTGGCGCATTACAAAGCCAGCGACAACGTCACGGTAGGTCTGAACCTGAACAATATTTTCGATGAAAAATACTACGAGCGCTCCTACAGCAACTACTGGGTCGCGCCTGGCGAACCGCGCAACTTCACGGTCAGCCTGACCCTCAGTCTCTGACGCCCATGACCACCCGATTCACAACACCCCGCTCCCAACAACAAGGACGCATCATGCTTTCAAGCAAACCTTTCCTGGCCCTGGGCCTGCTCGGCGCTTTGTTCGCCAGTCACGTCAATGCGCACGGTCTGTGGACCGAACAGCGTCGCGGCAATATCGAAGTGGTCTACGGTCATGGCGCCGAAGACAACGCCTTCAAGGCGCAGAAAGTCAGCGGTGCGTGGGCCTACGACCTGCAGGGCAAAATGATCCCGGTGACGGTACAACGCCTTGACGACCACGCGCGTCTGGTGCCGCTCAAGCCGCCTGCGGTCATGAGCGTTGCGCTGGATAACGGCATGTGGACGCGCAACGCCGGGAAGCAATGGATCAACGAGGGCCGCAGCAAGGTGCCCAACGGCACCGACTCCATCCACACCTTCAAATACAGCGTGGCGATTTACGCCGAAGGCGCGCACCTGCCAGCGTTCAACAAACTGAATTTCGTGATCGTACCGCAGACCGATCCCTTGAAAGTCGGCGCAGGCAAAGCACTGCCGGTGCGCGTACTGATCGACGGCAAACCTGCCGCCGGCATCAAACTGATCGGCGATTACCGCAGTGCACCGGATGTCGTCAGCGCCGAAACCGATGCACAAGGTCTGGCCAGCGTCATCGTGCGTAACGAGGGGCTGAATATCATCGCGGCCGAGGTCACGCTGCCGGTCAAGGACAACGCCGACATCGCCGAACGCGGCTTGTTTACCTCGCTGACGTTTGTTGGTGAGGCGCATCACGAGTAAACCCCCTTCCTGCTTCCGGAAAACGCCTGCTGCAGGCGTTTTCTGTCTTCAGGAGCGTGAGCCTGAGCTCCGCTCTCCCGGCTGCTTCGCCCCTCCATATTCCCTTTAGTAAACAAAGTTTCCAGAAACCCCTGGACGCTGGATTTCCTTTCGCCTATAAACAGCACTCAAGAATATTAAATTCCTGTAGAGAATTTTATTCGCCAACGAAACCCTCTGCATCTGACCATTTTCGCCCTGCGCCAAACTGCCGCCATCCTTCAGAGGACACGCCATGCAACACGAGAAGAACCATTTCATCCTGAAGATCAGCTGCCCGGCGACCTCCGGCATTGTCGCGGCGGTGACCTCCTACCTGGCTGGCAACAGCTGCTACATCGGTGAAATGGCCCAGTTCGACGATGAGTACAGCGGCACTTTTTTCATGCGCGCAGTGTTTCGTTTCAACGATGGTCATGAGGGCGATATCCAGCAGTTGAAAGCCGGCTTCGACGCTGTGGCCAACGACTTCGCCATGCAGTGGGAGCTGCACGACACGCGCCGGCCGATGCGTGTGCTGCTGATGGTCAGCAAGTTCGATCACTGCCTGACCGACCTGCTGTACCGCTACTACAAGGGCGAAATGGACATGACCATCACCGCCATCGTCTCCAATCACCTGGATCTGCGACCGATGGCCGAACGTGAGGGCATTCGCTTCATCTACCTGCCCGTGACCAGGGAAACCAAGGCTGCGCAGGAAGCCGCGCTGATGAAGGTGGTCGATGAAACCAGCACCGAGCTGGTGGTGCTGGCGCGCTACATGCAGATTCTCTCCGACGACCTGTGCCAGCAACTGGCGGGTCGGGCGATCAATATCCATCACTCGTTTCTGCCGGGTTTCAAGGGCGCCAAGCCCTACCATCAGGCTTACGAGCGCGGCGTGAAGCTGATCGGCGCCACCGCGCACTACGTCACCAGCGACCTGGATGAAGGTCCGATCATCGAGCAGGAAGTGCAGCGCGTCGATCACGTCTACCTGCCTGCCGACCTGGTCGCGGCGGGACGCAATAACGAAACCATCGCGCTGTCGCGGGCAGTCAAGTACCACCTGGAGCACCGCGTGTTTCTCAACACGGATCGAACGGTGGTGTTCCGATGAGCGCACACATCATCGACGGCAAGGCCGCCGCCGCTCGCGTTCTGCAACAGGTCAAACACGATGTGGACACCTTGAAGGCCGAAGGCATCGAACCGGCGCTGGCCGTAATCCTGGTAGGTAACGACGCGGCCAGTGAGGTCTACGTACGCAACAAGATCCTGCGCGCCGAGGAAGCCGGCATTCGCTCGCTGGAGCACCGACTGCCGGCCGACAGCAGCCAAGCACGCTTACTGGCGTTGATTGCCGAATTGAACGCCGACAACACGGTAAACGGCATTCTCCTGCAACTGCCCTTGCCCGCTCACCTAGAAGAAAACCGCGTACTGCAGTCTATCGATCCGGGCAAGGACGTAGACGGTTTTCACAGTGAAAACGTCGGAGGCCTGAGTCAGGGACGTAACGTACTGACGCCCTGCACGCCCAGCGGCTGCCTGCACTTGCTTGAAGAAACCTGCGGCGATCTAAGCGGCAAGCATGCGGTGGTGATCGGTCGTTCCAACATCGTCGGCAAACCCATGGCCGCCCTGCTGCTGCAAGCGCATTGCTCGGTGACGGTGGTGCATTCGCGCAGTCACGACGCCAGGGCCTTGTGCCAGTTGGCCGACATCGTCGTGGCGGCGGTTGGCCGTCCGCGCCTGATCGATGCCAGCTGGCTCAAGCGCGGCGCGGTGGTGATCGACGTCGGTATCAATCGCATCGAGGACCACGGCCGTAATCGCCTGGTGGGCGATGTGGATTTCGACAGCGCCATCGAAGTCGCCGCTGCCATCACCCCGGTTCCCGGCGGGGTCGGCCCGATGACCATCGCTTTTCTGATGAAAAACACCGTGACTGCTGCCCGGCAGCGAGCCCACGCGCAACGCAGCCAATCGGAGGCCGTATGCCTTTCAACCTGTTGAAATACGGGCTCAGCTCGGAGTACCCGGTCGAGGTAGATCTGCCTGCGCCCAAGGAACTGAAGTCCTCCTACGACGTGGTGATCATCGGCGGCGGCGGGCATGGCCTGGCTACCGCCTACTACCTGTCGAAATACCACGGCATCACCAATATTGCCGTGCTGGAAAAAGGTTACCTGGGCGGCGGCAATACAGCGCGCAACACGGCGGTGATCCGCTCCAATTACCTGACCAGCGAAGGCGTGAAGTTCTATGTCGAGTCGGTGAAGATGTTTCAGGGCCTGTCCAACGAGTTCGACTTCAACATCATGTACTCCGAGCGCGGCCAACTGACCCTCGCGCATACCGACGCCACGGTCCGGTCGTTCCGCCAGCGCGCCGAGGTCAACAAGCATTTCGGCGGCCGCACCGAGATGATCGACCGCCAGCAGATCCGCGAACTGGTGCCGAGTCTCAATCTGGACCCCGGCCATCTGCCGGTACTCGCCGGCCTGTGGCACATCGACGGCGGCACCGCCCGGCATGACGCGGTTGCCTGGGGCTACGCCAAGCAGGCGGCCAAGCGCGGAGTGGAAATTCATCAACTGACCGAAGTGCAGGAACTGGTGATCGAGAACGGCACCATTAAGGCGGTGAAGACCAATCGCGGCACCATCCAGTGCGGTTGCGCCGTGCAGGCGGTGGCAGGTATGAGTTCGCAGATGATGAAGAAGGCCGGGATTCGTTCGCCGATCCAGACTTTCCCGCTGCAAGCGATGGTCACTCAACCCTTCAAACCCTTTCTTGACCCGCTGGTGAGTTCGTCCGCCCTGCACTGCTATGTGCAGCAGACCAGCCGTGGCGAAGTGGTGTTTGGCGGTGGCTCTGATCCCTACCCGTTGTTCAACAGCCGCTCGACGCTGGACCTCAAGGAAAGCCTGCTGGCCCACGCCATCGAGATGTTTCCGTTTCTGGCCAACGCCAAACTGATGCGCCAATGGGCCGGGATCACCGACATGACCCCGGACTACAGCCCGATCATGGGCCTCTCCCCGGTCAGGAATTACTACCTGGATGCGGGCTGGGGCACCTGGGGCTTCAAGGCCACGCCGATCTGCGGCAAGACCATGGCCGAACTGGTGGCCAGCGGCGGCAAGGTGCCCGAGTTGATCAAGCCATTCGCGCTCGAGCGCTTCTCGACCTTTCAGCAAGTCAACGAAATGGGCGCAACAGCGGCCAGCCACTGACGGAGAGCGACACATGAAAATCATGACCTGCCCGCTCAACGGGCCGCGCAACATCAGCGAGTTCACCTACGGCGGGGAATTCAAACACATGCCCGACCCGCAAACCTGCAGCGACGCCGAGTGGGCCGATTACGTGTTCAACAGTGAGGACACGCTGGGCGTGGTGCGCGAGTGGTGGATGCACAATCCCTCCAGCTACTGGTTCCTGGCCGAGCGCCACACCGGCAGCGACGAGATCATCCGCACCTTCGATCCACGCGAACTATTTACCGCACGTATCGACTTCGCCCCTCTCGCCTCCAAGGAGATCGCAGGATGACCACCCCCGCCCGCCTGCCCGCGCCCATGGGCCTGCTGATCGATCGCACCCGGCCGCTCACGTTCAGCTTCGATGGCAAAACCTATCAGGGCCTGCAGGGCGACAGTATTGCCAGTGCGCTGCTGGCCAACGGTCGCTTCCTGCTTTCACGGTCATTCAAGTACCACCGCCCGCGCGGTCCGCTGACCATGGCCGGACAGGACGCCAACAGCCTGATCCAGTTGCCTCACGAGCCCAACGTAATGGCCGACACCGTTGCCCTGCAGGAAGGCTTGCAGGCCACCGGCCAGAACTTCAGCGGCTCGCTGGACAACGACCGGGACGCGTACCTGGGCAAGTTCTCGAAGTTCATGCCGGTGGGGTTCTACTACCGCTCGTTCTACAAGCCCAAGGGCATGTGGAAAGTCTGGGAACCGGTCATTCGCAAGAAGGCCGGCCTTGGCGTGCTGGACCTGACGTTCCAGCCCGAGTACTACGACAAGGCCTACCTGTTCACGGATCTGGCGGTGATCGGCGCGGGACCTGCCGGCTTGCAGGCAGCACTGAGCGCCGCCAATGCCGGCGCCAAGGTGTTGCTGATCGAACAGCAGCCGATCCTCGGCGGTTCGCTGGCGTATGCCCGCTTCGATGTCGACGGCCTGCGTGCCGAACAGCTGCGGCGTGAACTGGTCGCTGCAGTAGAAGCACATGACAATATCCAGGTGCTCAAGCAAGCGACCTGCAATGCCTGGTTCACCAACAACTACCTGCCGGTGATTCAGGGCAAGCGTTTGTACAAGGTGCGCGCCACGCACTGTCTGGTGTGCAGTGGCTCGTTCGATCAGCCGGTGATTTTCCGCAACAACGACCTCCCTGGCGTGATGCTGACCAGCGCCGTACAGCGGCTGATCAAGTTGTACGCCGTCAAGCCTGGCAAACGCGCGGTGGTGCTGACCGGCAATGATGACGGTTACCTCGCCGCACTGGATTTGCACGATCAGGGCGTCGACGTGGTCGCAGTGGCCGACATGCGCAGCAGCCCGTCGGACCGGACGCTGCGGCTTGCTCTGGAGAAGCGCGGCATCGTCTGCCACGTGAACACAACGGTCTATGAAGCGCTGCATGAGAAAGGCATGCGCCATGTGAGCGGCGCCGAACTGCGCAAGATCACCGGCCAGGGTCAGGTGGCGAACAGCGGCTCGCGTGTCGACTGCGATCTGTTGTGCATGTCAGGCGGCTATATGCCGGTCTACCAGTTGTTGTGTCAGGCCGGCGGCAAGCTGGCCTATGACGATCAGCAGGCCGAATTCGCCATCAGTAGCCTGCCACAGAACCTGAGCATCGCAGGCTCGGTCAACGGTTACCACGCGCTGGACAACGTACTGGCCGATGCCGCCCATGCCGCCGCCAGCGTGGTCTCGGCACTTGGCCTGGCATCGGCTGACAAACCTGCCGCGCTGCGCAGCGAAGCGCAGGTCAACTTCGCCTGGCCGATCTTCCCGCACCCTGACGGCAAGGACTTTGTCGACTTCGACGAAGACCTTCAGGTACGCGATATCGTCAATGCCACGCGCATCGGCTATCGCGACATCCAGTTGGTAAAACGCTATTCCACGGTGGGCATGGGCCCCTCACAGGGTCGTCACTCGGCACTGCCTACCGCACGACTGGTGGCTGCCTCGACCCAGCGCAGTGTCAGTGAAACCGGCGTGACCACGGCCCGGCCGCCCTTCGAGGCAGAGAAACTGGCACATGTTGCAGGTCGTGCCTTCGATCCGTATCGGCAGACGCCCATGCACCAGCGTCATGTGCAGGCAGGCGCGAAAATGATGCCGGCCGGGATCTGGCAGCGTCCCGCGTTCTATGGCAAACCCTCGCAACGCGATGCCTGCATGCAGCAGGAAGCGCTGCACGTGCGCAACAAGGTCGGCATCATCGACGTGTCGACACTCGGCGGCCTGGACGTGCGCGGCCCCGATGCCGCCGAGCTGCTCAACTGCCTGTATACCTTCGCCTTTCTCAAACAGCCGGTCGGGCGTTCGCGTTATGCGCTGATGACCAACGAGCAAGGCGTGGTCATCGACGACGGCGTTTGCGCGCGCTTTGCCGAACAGCATTTCTACGTCACTGCCACCACCAGCGGTGTGGATCGCATTTATCAGCAGATGCTCAAGTGGAATGCCCAGTGGCGTCTGAACGTGGACATCACCAATGTCACGGCGGCCATTGCTGCAGTCAACGTGGCAGGTCCGGATTCGCGCAAGGTGCTGGAGCAGGTCTGTACCGACCTTGATCTGTCTGGCGCAGGTTTCCCTTATCTTGGCGTGCGCCTGGGCACTGTTGCCGGTATCAAGGCGCGGCTGTTGCGGGTCGGCTTTGTAGGTGAACTGGGCTACGAGATCCACGTTCCCGCTCGTCACGCGCTCAGGCTCTGGGATGCACTTGTCGAGGCTGGCAAGGCCTTCGACATGCGTCCGTTCGGCGTCGAGACGCAACGCCTGTTACGTCTGGAAAAAGGCCACGTCATTATCAGCCAGGACACCGACGGCATGACCCACCCGGTCGAGATCGACATGGGTTGGGCCGTCAGCCGCAGCAAGCCGTTCTTCGTCGGCCGCCGCTCGGTGGACATCCTCGAAGCCCGGCCGCAGAAGCGCAAACTGGTTGGCTTCACCCTGCCCAAGGCCAGCCCGCTGCCGCTTGAGGGCCATCTGGTGCTCAAGGGCCCGGACATCAGTGGCAATGTGACGTCCTGCGAGTACTCCTCGACCCTGGGCATGATCATCGGCATGGCCTATGCCGCGTTCGACCAGAGCACTCCCGGCCAGCAGATTCCGATCCGCGTCGAAGATGGCGTGGTGGTTCAGGCAACCGTCGTGAAACTGCCCTTCTTCGACCCTGAAAACCAGCGCCAGGAGCTCTGACCCATGACCAGCCTTATCCAGAACAGCCCTGTCGGCGCCACCGCGCGCGCCTTGTGCACGCTGCAAGACCTGACCGATCGGCCACGCGTGGGATTTCGCGGCACGCAAAGCGCTGACTACCTCACGGCACGCGGTTTCAGCCTGCCCGAGGCACCGAACCGCGCCGTCACACAGGCGGACGGCAGCCATGTTGCGCGCCTTTCGCAGACCGAATACCTGGTGCTGGGCAGCCCGCTTGATGACGGGCAGCGCATCGCCGATGAAGAAGCGCGCTGGGAGCTGGACCACAGCGCCAATTACCTGCTGCCTCGCGAAGACAGCCATGCCTGGCTGCAACTGAGTGGCGAGTGTATCGCCGAGGTGATGGCCAAGCTGTGTGGCGTAGATCTGCGTCCCAACGTTTTTGCGCCAGGTTCGGTGGCGCAGACCTCGGCGGCGCGCATCAATGTGATCGTCATCAACCTCGGCGCGCAGGCCGAACCCTGTTTCCAGATCCTCTTCGATCGGGCTTCGCTGGCTTACTTCAAGGACGCGATGCTGGATGCCATGACCGAGTTTGGAGGACGCTATTTATGAACCCCGGGTTACTGCGTTACTGAACAAAGGTCGTGTCGTGCTCATAAACGACAACAAGTGTCTGTTACCGCCAAGCCAGTTAAAGAATGCCGGCAAAAAGCCGTTGACCTGTTGGTAGACCATAAGAACGACTCTCAGGCCAACGCCTGGTGGCGCAGACTGCGTCCATGCAGCGCCCAACACCTGCGGCAGTAACGGACATCCCGGAGCTCAAATGAATATCAAACAGAAATTGACTTGGGCGTTCGCAGTCATTGCGTGCTTGCCCATATTAGTCGTTGCCGCCATCGTGATCGTGAATCTGCGTGACAAGGCGACCAGTGATTTCGCGGACAGCAGCGCGCGCGAAATTCGTCAGGTCGACAATGCCATGCAGCTGTTTTTCGACGGCATTACGCAGAACGTCAATTACATCGCGGCGCACCCGCTGATCGCCGGGGCGAGCGATGATTTCCGAAACTACATGGGCGCAACGCCTCCCCCGCAGTCAGAGAATGACAGGCAGGCGACCGAGCTGTTCGCCAGTATCGCCAAGGCTCACCCAGCCTACTCCTACGTCTCTTATGGTCTGATCAACGGTAGCTACATCATGACGCCGGAAGACCCGAAAATGAGCAACTACGACCCGCGTGTGCGGCCGTGGTACAAGACGGCGATGGCCAATGCCGGCAAGACCGTGCGTAGCGATGCCTATTACTGGGCCAACGACGATGCAGTACTGGTCAGCACTATCCGGGCGATACCCAACAAGCTGGGCAACCCTGGCGGCGTGGTCAATATTGACGTATCGCTCAAGCAACTGACCAACATCGTCAAGCAGATCAAACTGGGCGAAAGCGGCTATCTGATGCTGATGGAAAAGAACGGCACCGTGCTGGTCGATCCGAAACAGCCCGAGCATAACTTCAAGAAACTGGGCGAACTGGGCGACGGCTTCAGCGATCTGGCGAAAACCGCCAGTGGTCTGGTCGAGGTGACACTTAACGGCGAACGCTACATGGCCAATGTGTACTCGTCCGAGCAACTGGGCTGGAACTTCATCGGCCTGATCAAGCAGGACGAAGTGATGGCCTCGGCCACCCGCCTGACCTGGTTGATCGGTATCATCGCGGCGGTGCTGGCGGTGGTCTTTGCAATTGTCGGTGCCAGTTTCGCCCGCGTTATCGTGCGTCCGATCCACAGTGTTTCCAGTGGTCTGGAAGGCATCGCGGGCGGTGAAGGCGACCTGACCCAGAACCTCGCCGTGCGCGGCAAGGATGAAACCGCGCAGCTGGCGGGCTGGTTCAACAAGTTCCTGACCGCGATCCGCAGCCTGATCCAGCACATTGGGCAGGCGGCCGGGAAGATTCTCGAAGCCTCACACAGTTCGACACGTGTCTCCAACGACATGGCCGAAGCTGCTGGCCGACAGCGCGAAGCGGTGGACATGGTCTCAACGGCGTTTCATGAAATGGTCGCTACCTCCAATGAAGTCGCCCGCTCCTGCAGCCAGGCCGCCGACTCGGCCGACAACGGTCAGCAACAGGCGCGTGAAGGTCAGCGGCAGATCGATGAAGCGGTGCGCAGCGTCGACCAGCTCAGCGAAGAGCTAACCCGCTCGGCCAAGGACATGACGCAACTGGAAAAGGACAGCGCAGGCATTCAGTCGATCCTCAACACCATCCGCTCGATTGCCGAGCAGACCAACCTGCTGGCGCTCAACGCGGCCATCGAGGCGGCACGTGCAGGCGAACAGGGTCGCGGCTTTGCCGTGGTGGCCGACGAAGTCCGTGCACTGGCCAAACGCACGTCGGACTCGACTGCAGAAATCGACAGCTTGCTGGGCAACCTGGCCAAACGCACTGCCTCGGTGGCGCAACAGATGCATGCCAGCCTCGACGTGTCGCAGCAATCGGTGACCAAGATCGGACAGGCACGCAGCAGCTTCGGGCAGATCCGCGAGTCAGTGGATGTGATTCGCGATATGAATACCCAGATCGCAACCGCCGCCGAGGAACAGCATCAGGTGGCCGAAGACATCAACCGGCACATCAGCCAGATCCATGGTGATGCGCAGCTGATCGCCGAACTCTCGGACTCGGCCCGCGCGGATTCCAGAAGCCTGGAGATGCTGTCCAGTGAACTGGACGGCCTGGTGCGCAAGTTCAAGACCTGATACTGCACACATGGAGCGTGGGAACGATGGGCGTCTGTGCGTACCCTATCGTGCCCATCCTTCGCGTGTTCTGGACACTCTGAGCCCTGTCCACAGCAGGAGATCTAATCTCCGTCCCTCTCAAACCATTCAGTCAGAAAATCCAGAAAAGTGCGCAGCGTTGCTGACTGATGGTGCCTTGAGGTGTAGATCGCGTGTATCCCCAGAGCCCGTGGCTGGTACTCCGGCATCAGGGCGATCAGCTTGCCGCTTGCAATCAACGGCGCCGCCGAATGCACAGGCTGCAGACTGATACCGGCGCCCGCCACTGCGGCCTCCAGCAGCACCACTGAATCGTTGGCACTCAGGTTGCCGCCGACCGGCACACTGAGCGGCAGTTGCTGGCGGGTGAACTCCCAAAGGCTTTTGCCGAAGTACGAATAGGTCAGGCAGTTGTGGGCAGGCAGTTCCTGCGGCCTGGACGGCGTGCCGTGCACGGCGAGATAGGCTGGAGAAGCACACACCACCGAATCGCATTGCCCCAGCGGACGGGCAATGACATTGGGGTCCAGCTGATTGGTGATGCGGATCGCGAGATCGATTCGCTCGCTGACCAGATCCACGGCCTCGTTGCCGATAAGCAGGTCTGCCGAGGTGCCGGGATAACGGCGCAGGTAAGCCGTCACCGCGGGTGCCAGAACGGCCAGCGCCAGTGACTGCGAACAGGCGATGCGCAGCATGCCGCGTGGCTCCTCGATTTGCGTATCGGCCGCCAGCGGCACCGCGTCGGCCAGCTCGATCAACTGCTGGCAACGCAACAACGTCACTTGTCCGGGGGCGGTCAAGCCGAGCTTGCGCGTGGTCCGGTGCAGCAGTCGCGCTCCGGCCCAGCTCTCCATCTGCGCCAGATAACGTGTGACCATTGCCCGAGACATGTCCAGCGCCTCGGCGGCGGCTATGAGGCTGCCCCTATCGTTGATAGCGATGAATACCCGTGCCGCTATGATCCGATCCACGATTCGTCCGATATAAGCAATCAATAGTTGCCAATACTGAGGCTTTTGTTTCATCTGAGGCAACATAAGATAACGACCTCAGTCCTGCCCGAACGAAGGTCGTACCCCATGTTGCGTAAATCCCTGCTTGCCCTGTCCTTCGCTGCTCTGTTCCCTCTCGCAGCCCAGGCCGCAGCCCCCCTGGCAATCGAGGTGTATAACCCGGCTGAAAAAGCCGTCTTCCCGGTGTCATCCGAACTGATCACGGGCAAGCATGACGCGGTGCTTATCGATGCGCAGTTCCAGCGCAACGACGCCGAGGCCTTGGTGCAAAAGATCAAGGCCAGCGGCAAGCAACTTACCACCGTCTATATCAGCCACAGCGACCCGGATTACTACTTCGGTCTGGACGTCATCAAAGCCGCGTTCCCCGAGGCGAAGATCGTCGCCAGCGCACCTACCGTGAAGGCGATCAAGGCGTCGATGCAGGGCAAACTCGCCTACTGGGGCCCGATTCTCAAGGACAATGCGCCAGCCAGCCTGGTTGTGCCGGAAGTGCTCAAGGGCGACCACCTGACGCTTGAAGGCCAACCGTTGCAGATCAAAGGCCTTAACGGCCCGGCGCCCGAGCGCAGCTACGTATGGATTCCCTCCCTCAAGGCAGTGGTCGGCGGTGTCGTGGTCTCCAGCGGTATTCATGTCTGGGTCGCTGACACGCAAAGCCCGAAATCGCGTCAGGACTGGCTCGCGACACTCAAAAGCATCGAAGCGCTGAAACCGGCCACCGTGATTCCGGGTCATTACCTGGGCGAGGTCCCGTCAGGCACCCAGGCTGTGACGTTCACCGCCGACTACCTGAAGTCCTTCGAAGAACAGACCGCCAAGGCCAAGGATTCCGCCACGCTGATCGACGCCATGCACAAAGCCTGGCCGCAACTGGCCGAACCGGCTTCGCTGGAGATGAGTGCAAAGGTCATCAAGGGCGAGATGAAGTGGCCGAATTGATCCGGCACCTGTAAGGCCCCGGCGGAGCGCTGCGAATATCAGCAGGGGCCAGGCTTTTACATGCGCTGCGCACATGCACTCAGCTATGGTCAGACGCCCATATCAGTCGCTATGCTGCGCCCATGAACGCCCCTCTGAAAGTCCGTAACCCCTGCCCGCCCGGCGCTTGCGACTGCAAGCGCGAGCTGCTGGACGCGGAAGATGCAGACCTGCGGATTCTGCTGCTGTCTCGCGACGCGGAAAAAACCCTGCTGGATCGCCTGGAGCGTATCGAAAGTCTGGAAGATCTGGAGCACATGCAGCGCAAGATTTTCCAGCAACTGGGCGTGCGTGTCGACATCGCGCCGGGCTTCAATGAAGTGCGCACCATGCGCGGCATCAGCATTGTCGTCGAGGAAAAGGTCGGGCTGTGTCGCAAGACGCGTCAATCGATTCCTGCCGCCATCCGCCGCGCCCTGGAAGCACGTCCACAGATCGCCTATCAGTTGCTCAACGCCAACGACCTGCTGCGCGACGCGTGAGTCGAGACAAAGCCCAGTCAGGCTTTCAGAAACGACAACGCCCGGCCTGAACAGACCGGGCGTCACGTGAACACTACCGCAAGCTGATCAACAAACCCCAGGCGGGATGCCGTCCTTGTTGAAGTCTTTCAGGCGTTCCTTTTCTTCGGGCGTGGAGTGCGCTGGCACATCGCTTTGCGGTTCCGGTTTTTTCTCGTCTTTCTTGTCAGTCATGGTCGTTGACTCCGCTGGTGGACACTCAAATAAGGCCACGCGCGGAGCATTCGGTTCAGACTGATTGCACAGTGCGGCGCTGATCGACGTTGCATTCCAGTTGCCTGGCCAGCCCCTGCAGATCGAGTAGGGTCGCGCGCCAGCTGCGCTCCTGACTGCCGACACTGACCAGCGAACGGACCCGGTCGTTGACCGAAATGCCCTTGCCGGTACTGGCTTGCCAGCCCTGTTCCAGCATGGCCGGATCGAACTGATTGAACGCGTCGATCGCATCGACGCGGTTCACTGCAAAACCGAAGCACAGCCGCTCGCCACGCACGATCAATACACGCGTTGCTTCGGCCTGGACCTGTGCGCCTTCGCCCAACAGGCTGCTCAGGCAGATAAGCGGCACCTGCTCGCCGCGCAGATTGAACTGCCCCAGCAAATGCGTTTCCGGCTGCGACAGGCCGATCAGTTGCTGCGGCATGCTCATGATTTCCACGATCTGGCTCAACGGCGCCACGAAGCGGGTCGGCGCATCGAACAGCAGGCAGGCGTGGCGCAGCATGGCCTTGGTCACATCGTGCGAGGCCTGGGCAGGTTTGACGTCGTGCTGGTAAACCTGGGTGTAGCTTTTGACTTCCGGGCGCTGCAGCAGCATCGGATGATCAAGCAACAAGGCCTGCTGCCCCTCCTCCAGGTTCATTACCCCGGCCAGCAGCTCTGGATGCGGCAGGCCATAGCCCGGCGCCGCCAACAGGCTGTCCGGATCCTGACGCTGAATGGCGACCATGCGGTCGTAGCCAAACCCGCACACCCGCCCGTCTGGCGCAGTCAACAGCAGCAACTGCGGCTTGGACGTCTGACGCTGATGGTCCAAGCCAAGCACTTCGGACAAGTTGAGCGCCGGGACCTTGGTGCCACGCACCGAGGTGACGCCAAAGCAGCAGTCACTGGCAAAGTCCGAGGCTGTGATCTCGGGACCGTCCACCAACTCGGTCACAACGCTGGCATCGATACAGAAGTTGCGGCCATCGCACTCGAATACCAGGTAATGCAGCAAGCGACTCTTGGCGGCCAGCGCCTCATCCTTGAGCACTTGCGCGTTGGGGTCGGCAGCGAACAGTACGCCTGGCAAACCACTCATGAAGGCAAGATCGAGCTTGTAGATCATCCGCGACTCTTCGGCGCCGAGCAGCAGAGAGGGCAGCAGCCCGACAGCGCTGCCCTCGGGCCCCAGCGGGCTGAACTGAGAATCACGGGCCTTGAGAATGTCGCACACCGCGTCAATCGCCAGCCCGAGGTAGCCACCGCCGTACTTGAGAATCGCGACCAGTGGCGTCGGCGAAGACATATCGCCACCCTCCGCCAGTTGAGCCCGCAGGTCGACCAATGGCACCGGTTTGCCACGCAGGGTAAACACCCCACGCAGCGCTCCGCGGGTCAATGGATGGGGATGCAGATCAGCGGGCCAGTGCACGGCCTCCATCAATGCATCGGCAACCACCGCCAGATACACACCATTGATCTGCACGACGCCATAGGCATTCAGGCTGCTCATGCAGGTTGTCCGATGGATACCTTGTTCAGAGTTTCGGTGTAGCCGGTCAGGTTGGCTTTATGCAGTTCGATGATCAGGGTCTCGACTTCCTGCGCCGACAGGCGTTGCTTCTCTGTCGCCGTGTTGATCCCGTCGATCGCCTGCGTGGTCTGCATCACGCCTTCCACGATGTGTTCAAAGGCTTCGCCGGCACTGCGCGAAATCTCGTTGCCCGACTCGATCCGGCTGACGGTTTCCAGAATCAGCTTGTTGATTTCCTTGGTCGCACGCGAGGACTTCTCGGCCAGCTTGCGCACCTCGTCGGCGACTACCGAAAAGCCCAGGCCATGCTCACCGGCCCTGGCCGCTTCGATGGCTGCGTTGAAGGCCAGCATGTTGGTCTGGCTGGCGATCTCGCTGATCACCTGAATGATGTCCTGAATGCCCTCGGCGGACTTGGCAATCATGCCCATTGCGTCGGACGCCTTGACCAGCGTCTGCGAACCGGAACTGGCCTGCTCACGCGTCATTCTGGCCAGATCGGTGGCCGTCTCGGTACTTTGCGCCACATAGGAAATGGCGTTCATCAGTGCTTTTACCGACTCGCCCATGGCGCGGGTCTTGGCCTCTATCGCCTGTTCCATCTCAACCTGACGGGTAATGTCAGTGGCGAATTTCACCACTTTGAACGGCAAGCCGTCGAGGTCGAAAATCGGGCTGTACGTCGCCTGAATCCAGATTTTCTGCCCGTATTTGCTGACACGCATGAAGCGCCCGGAATAGAACTCGCCCTGCCCCAGCCCGTGCCAGAATTCACGGTACTCGGTGCCGCGCACGTATTCTTCCTCACAGAAGATACGGTGATGCTTGCCTTTGATTTCCAGCAGGCCATAACCCAGCGCTTTGAGGAAGTTGGCATTGGCGGTGATGATGTTGCCGGCCATGTCGAATTCGATGACGGCCTGGGCGCGGTCGATGGCATTCACCTTGCCCTGGTCCTCGACGCTGGTTTCCTTGGCCACAGTCACGTCGAGCGCGAATTTGACGATCTTGTAGGGTTTGCCCTGCGCATCGAAAATCGGGTTGTAGGTCGCCTGAATCCAGATCTCCTTACCGTCCTTGCGCTTGCGCTTGTACTCGTTGGCGTCGTACTCGCCGCGCCCCAGCTTCTCCCAGAGCTCACGATACTGCAGGCTGCTGACAAATTCTTCGGAGCAGAACATACGGTGGTGTTCACCGACGATTTCGTCGAGATCGTAGCCGAATACCGCCAGAAAATTGCGGTTGGCGTGCAGCACCTTGCCCGTCAGATCGAATTCGATCACCGCCTGGGAGCGCTCGATGGCCGTCACCTTGCCCGCGGACTCAGCCTGACGAATGCGGCTCTCGGTCACATCGTTGGCGAACTTCACGACCTTGTAAGGACGACCATCCGGGTCGAAGATCGGGTTGTAAGTGGCGCTGATCCACAGCTCGCGACCGTTCTTGCCGATGCGCTTGTATTCGCCGGAGTCATACTCACCACGTTCAAGCTTGGCCCAAAAGGCACGATAGGCCGGGCTGTTCAGGTATTCGTCTTCGCAGAACATGCGATGGTGCTGACCCTGAATCTCGTCCAGACGATAGCCCAGGACCTTGAGAAAGTTTTCGTTGGCGTTGAGCACGCGACCGTTCAGGTCGAATTCGATAATGCCCTGCGAACGATCAATGGCCGCAACCTTGCCTTCGTACTCGGCATTGGACTTGCGTTGCGCAGTCACGTCCGTGGCGAACTTCACGACCTTGAACGGATTGCCCTGCTCGTCGAAGACCGGGTTATAAGTCGCCTGCAACCAGATCTCGCGCCCGTTCTTGCCCAGGCGCTTGTACTGCCCTTCGTCGAAAGCACCCTTGCCCAGTTTTTCCCAAAACGTCGCATATTCAATGCTGGACGCATGTTCCGGCGTACAGAACATGCGGTGATGCCGACCCTGGACCTCATCCAGCCGATAGCCGACGCAATCCAGAAAATTGGTATTGGCCCGCAGGATATTGCCTTCAAGATCGAACTCGATCATCGCCTGGGAACGGTCAATGGCCGTCATCAGCGAGTGAAGATCAAGTTCCAGCCTGGCCCTGTCCTTGTGGGTGCTTTCAATCGTGGTCGACATGTGGAAATACTCTGCGAGTAAGCATCTATGGAAGTATTGTTATGAAGCGCCGGTCTCTGCGAGCCCTGTCAGACACACCAATGTGTGGACTATGGAGGCTGCCGATCAAGCCGGTTAATCGTCTTTCTCAATGCCGTCCATAGCGCGAACTGTCAGGCCGTCAGCGCTGGATGGAATGACCGACTCCACTTGGCAGGTAGCTGTAGTATTAACATCGGCATCAAACGGAACAGCTTTAGGGCCGCTATTTCGCCATCACACAGACAGGCTACCGGTCGTCAGCGAAGAGCGCTTCGAACACCACGCCTCTACCGACGTCGAACACCTCTTGTTCATCAGGCATAAAACCAGATGACAAGAATGACAGCGCCAGTCCAGCCCAGGGTCAGCAAGAAGGAAAGTCCAGCAAGACGCGGATCCATGGAACTCCTGTTCTAGAAGGCTTGGGTAGGCTGAGGGCTGCATACGTAGGCCTGTATCGGCCGGATCACCGACATATCAATTATTTTCGTCACCTTGAAACACTGTAGACGTGCAGGTTTTGTCCTGGATCAATGTTTGTTCGCTGCGACCCGGTCAGGTACTTGAGCAAGGCGCCGGTCAGATATTTCACGAACAGATAATCAGGCCCAGGACATGGCGTACGAAGGGAAATCCTTAAAATTTAAATAACGCATAATTTGTAAATTAATAATTATTTAAATTAATAATAAACCTATAACAAAAAAGAATTTCACGGCAGTTTTTTATAGGAATACCGTAATCCCATTACCGACCCCTTTCTCCAGGCGGAGGTGAATCTACCTTCCTCATCACGCCCGGGGCACACTTCATGAGCAAACAACGACACCTTAAACTTGGCGCCATGGTCCACGGGGTCGGCCATGGCTGGGGCGAATGGCGCCACCCGCAAGCGCTGGCCAACGCCAGTGTGAATTTAGGGTTTTATCAGCAACAGACCCACCTGGCAGAAGCGGCCCGATTCGATTTCGTGTTCATTGCCGACAGCCTGCACATCCACGAGAAATCCAGTCCTCACTACCTGAATCGCTTCGAACCCTTGACCATTCTGTCCGCACTCGCAGCCACCACCCGGCACATCGGTCTGGTAGCAACGGTCACGGTCAGTTACACAGAGCCCTTCCAGGTCGCTCGCCAGTTTGCCTCACTGGACCACATCAGCGGCGGCCGGGCTGGCTGGAACGTGGTGACGTCGTGGCTGAGTGGCACCGCCGATAACTTCAGCAAGGGCGAACACCCGCCACATGCGGTGCGCTACCGAATCGCCAAAGAGCATATCGAGGTGGTGAAGGGCCTTTGGGATTCCTGGGAAGACGACGCTTTCGCCTACGACAAGCAGAAAGGCGAGTTCTTCACGCCAGGCAAACTGCACGCGCTGAACCACAAGGGCGAATTTTTCTCGGTGAAAGGCCCGCTCAACATCGCCCGGTCGAAGCAGGGTCAGCCGGTGATTTTTCAGGCAGGCACTTCCGAGGCCGGGCGTAACTTCGCCGCTCAGAATTCGGATGCGATCTTTGTCCACGCCGAGAGCTTCGATGAAGCACGCGCCTACTATCAGGACCTGAAACAGAGAGCTGGCGGCTTTGGCCGAGATCCCCACGCGCTGTCGATTCTGCCGGGTATTCGCCCGATTGTCGGGCGTGATGAGGCCGAGGTGGAGAGCCGCTATCGCCAGGCCGTGGAGCTGGTGACGATCGAAGATGCCATTGTCGCCCTTGGCCGCCCCTTCAATGATCACGATTTCAGCCAGTACCCACTGGACGAACCCTTCCCGGAACTAGGTGATCTGGGCTCCAACAGCCAGAAAGGCGGTTCGGACCGGATCAAGCAACTGGCCAGAGACGAAGGCCTGAGCCTGCGTGAGGTCGCCCTGCGCTTCTCCCTGCCCCGCCGCGACTTCGTCGGCACGCCCGAACAGGTTGCCGACGCGATACAGACATGGTTCGAAGCAGGCGCAGCCGATGGCTTCATCATCAACAGCGTCCTGCCGGACGGTTTGCAGTATTTCACTGAACAGGTGGTGCCGGTGCTGCAGCAGCGCGGACTGTTCCGCACCGAATACACCGGCAATACGCTGCGTGACAATCTCGGTCTTGAAATACCGGCCAATCGTCATGCAAAGGCTGTCGCCCATCAATCAGACGAGGCTGTGGCATGACTCGACTCGTGATAGCCAGCCAACTGGATGATGACTTCAATCAGGTCATCAGCGAGCGGCTTGCAGTGACCCATCCAGAAGCCAGGGTCATCGGCGTACCGGCCGGCGTGCCGAGCGACCTGCCCGGCGAGGTCAGCATTCTGCTGGCGCGCCCTATCAATGTGCGTGGTTATGAAGCCCCTGCCTCACCGCCTCCGGGCTGGCCTTATGGCCTGAAATGGATTCAGGTGGTGTCTTCGGGCATCGACTTCTATCCCGGCTGGCTGTTCGACGGCCCGCCGGTCAGCACCTCCCGGGGCAGCGCGGCAGAAAACATTGCCGAGTTCTCGTTGGCCGCCATTTTCGCTGCTGCCAAACACTTGCCGGACATCTGGGTGCATGACTCGCAATGGAATTTCACTGCACTGACACCGCTCAAGGGCACTACGCTCGGGATTCTCGGCTTCGGCGCCATAGGTCGCAGCCTGGCCGGTAAAGCGCTGGCACTGGGCATCACCGTCGTGGCGTTGCGGCAGAGCCAGACGCCGTTCGAGGTTGATGGCGTCGAAAGCGCGCGCGACATTCACGAGCTTTTTTCCCGCGCCGACCATCTGGTACTGGCCGCACCTCTGACACCTGCCACACGGCACATCGTCAACGCCGACGTACTGAACAGCGCCAAACCCGGCCTGCACCTGATCAACATCGCCCGTGGTGGCCTGCTTGACCATGAGGCGCTGCTCAAGGCGCTCGATAGGGAAACCATTGGCCTGGCCTCGCTGGACGTCACCGAACCTGAGCCACTGCCGGACGGTCATCCCCTGTATGCACACCCCAGAGTACGCCTGTCACCCCACACCTCAGCGATCTCCAGCAACAGCCGCCACGAAATAGCCGACAGCTTTCTGGCCAACCTTGACCGTTTTCTCAGCGGGCAGGCCTTGCAGAATCAGGCTGATCGCCAGCGCGGCTACTGACACAGATCATCCTCATTGCGCTGCGTGGGGATACCACTCCTGACACTCAGCGTCACCTTCAAATACCGAGCGTGCCATGCCCAAACCGATAAAAAACACACAAACCGGCTATCGTCGTCCGCTGCTGGCAGGTCTGCTCGCGGCGTTGGCCTTGTGCATCACCTTCCCTGCCGAAGCGCAGGAAACGCTGCGAATCGGTTACCAGAAATCGTCGACGCTGATCACCCTGCTGAAAACACAGGGCATTCTGGAAAAAGCCCTCGCGCCGCAAAACGTCACCGTCACCTGGCATGAGTTTCCGAGTGGCCTGCCGCTGCTAGAGGCTTTGAACATCGGCAACGTGGACATCAGCGCGGATGTGGCGGACACCGTACCGATCTTCGCCCAGGCAGCGCAGGCCCGGTTGACCTACTTTGCCCAGGAAGCGGCCTCGCCTTCCGCGCAGGCGATCATCGTCCATAAAAACTCGCCCGTGCAGCAGTTATCGGATCTGAAAGGCAAAAAGGTCGCGGTCACCAAGGCGGCGGGTTCTCACTACCTGCTGATCGCAGCATTGAAAAAGGCCGGTCTGACATTTTCCGATATTCAGCCCGCTTACCTGTCGCCCGCCGACGGCCGCGCGGCCTTCGAAAACAATAAAGTTGACGCCTGGGTCACCTGGGAACCCTTCCTGACCAGCGCCCAACGGCAATTGCCGACGCGCACTCTGGCTGACGGCAAGGGATTGTCCAGCTACAAGCGTTATTACCTGACCGGCACCGGCTACGCCAAGGACCACCCACAAGTGCTCAGCGTGGTTTACGAGCAGTTGCACAAGGCAGGCATCTGGCTCAAGGCCAATCCAAGCGAAGCAGCGCAGCTACTGAGCCCTTTGTGGGGCAATCTGGATATCGAAACGGTTGAAATCGCCAACAGCCATCGGACTTATCAGATCCAGCCAGTCACGCACGATCAATTGGACGAACAACAGCATATCGCCGACGCCTTCTTCGCTGCTGGCCTGCTGCCCAAGGCGGTGGATGCGCAGGATGTGGAGGTGTGGAGGCCTTGAGAAATGAAGGGCACACCCGCTCGCATGGAGCGAGTATGCCCCTCGATCAGTCTCCGGACTCAAACACCCGGAGGCGTGGGAAACGTTCCGCGGGCGGTTTCATAAGCCTGCGCGACACGCAACGCCAAGGCATCCTTGAAGCGCGGCGCGACGATCATCATGGCGACCGGCAGTCCGTCGGCCAGACCGGCCGGGACTGACGTGGCCGGGTGGCCGGTCAGGTCGAACGGTGCGGTGTTGGCCAGCATGTTCAACGCGCTATGCACGTACTCTTCAATCGGCGCGTCGGCGGCGGTCAGTGTGGTCGCCACGAACGGCATGGTCGGCATTACCAGCACATCGAACTGCTGGAAGGCTTCATCGTATTGACGGGTGAGCTCCGGCACCAGCATCCGCGCCTTGGCGTAGTACGCACCGTGCAGGTTTTTCAGGCTGTAATGCCCGGTCAGCGCCACAGCACGCACGCTGCTGGATAACGCATTGGCGTGTTCGCGACGCTTGGCGCCGAAGTAACTCATGATCTCGGGATCGTAGTAGCCGTCGACATTCATGCCATAACCGTTGCCTTGCAGCATCTGGTAGGCCGCGCCATCGGTGGCGATGACATTCCACATGTCCAGCGCCACCCCGCGGTGCCACGGCGCACTGGCGTCACCAACCGTCGCACCGAGACTTTCCAGTTGCGCCACGGCAGCACGAACCAGTGCGTCAACCTGCGGCTCGGACATGCCGGGAATCGCGAAGCCTTCACGCAGCAGGCCTATTTTAAGGCCTGCAACGCCTTGATCGAGGGTCGCGACGCAACTGACGGCTGGCGGGTTTTTCTGTCTTGAATCGAGCCCGTCGGCGCCGGCGATCACATCGAGCATGATCGCGCAGTCGCGCACGTTGTTGGCCATCGGGCCGACATGGTCGATGGTCCGTTCAATCGGGAAGGCGCCGGTGTAAGGCACCAGGCTGTAGGTGGGTTTGTGTCCGACGATGCCGCTCCAGGCCGACGGCATGCGGATCGACCCACCCTGGTCGCCACCGATGGCCATGTCCACTTCCTGCAGCGCGACCAGCACGGCGCTGCCGCTGGATGAACCACCTGCGTTGCGGGTCAGGTCCCAGGGGTTTTTCACCGCGCCGGTGGCCGAGGTAAAACTGGCTCCGGAGAAACACAGGTCTTCGCACACCGACTTGCCAATCACCGTCGCACCGGCGGCCAGCAGGCGCTTGACCACCGTGGCGTCTTCGGACGGCACGTAACCATCAAGGCTCAGCGAGCCATTGGCCATGGGCACACCGGCCACCGATACGTTGTCCTTGATAACCACCGTCCTGCCTGCCAGCGGGCCACTGGCAGCACCGGCAATGTGGGTCTTGACGTACCAGGCCCCGTACGGGTTCTCGGCCGCAGCCGGTTTGCTGTGTTCGCGCAACGGCGCAGGCTGGGCAACATGCGCAGCGTACAGGGCATCGATGGCTTCGTAGGAACCCAGAGTTTCGTCTGCGAGACTCAGGAACGACTCCATCTGACTGTCTGACAGGTCGTAGCCATGGTCCTGGGCGGCAATCAGAAAGTCGGCTTTGCTGGGACGTTTTACGGACATGGTGTTCTCCAGATAACGGTAAGGACAGCCCGGGTTCAGGCAGTCATTGACTGGAGCCGCCTGCGCAGGGCGCGCACAGGCCTGGGCTCGATCCGGAGGACGTCGTTGTCCACGCCGGTCGCCACGCGGTGTTCCATACCTGCCGGGTCAGGGCGTATGGCAACCTTCCGCGCAGAAGAGGATCAGGCGTGGCGCCCGACACTCGAAGCTTGTCTGCAACCTGTCAGGAACAGGCTTGTTGAAACAGTTCATGGGCCTTGACCAGCGCCTCGGCGATTTTTTCCACCGGCTCGCGCTTGGCCATCGCCTGATCACGCAGCGCGTTGTAGGCGTCCGTTTCAGACAGGCCCTTGGTTTCCATCAGGATGATCTTGGCCTGCTGCACGGTGCGCATGACCGCCATGCGCCCTTCCAGGCGCTTGACGTGCTTTTCCCGTTCCCGCGTCTTGCGGGCCTGGCTGAGGGTGATGGCCAGAGCGGTCAGCAGGCCGAACGAGCGGACCGGCGACGGAATCACCGAACAGGCGTTGAGCTGCACCAGCGCCTCTACAATGATCGGGTTTTCATAGGCGATCACCGGAATGATCGGCGGCGTCGAGTGGTGCAGCAGCCAGGGCGTGTTGGTCGACAGGCTTTCCGGCGATACCGCCAGTACGATCACATCAGCCTCGCTGTGCAGACGCTCGGGGATCGGCCACTGCACCCGCACCTGACAACCGATGCGCTGCAACTGAGCGATCAGGTTGCGACCGTCTTCGTCATCGGGATGCATCACCAGCACGCTGATATCGCGCAGGTCTTTGATGCCGCCTGCGCTGTCGTTGCGCAAACGTTTCTTGGCGGCACGCAGGGTCATGGACGCCTCCCGGTCAGGCTGGACCAGCCATTGAAGTCAGGCGCCACTGCATAAGGGTCGGGCTTCAGCGCTTTCTGACTTTCGTAAAGGATGTCGAACTGCCCGTCGGCATTGGCACGGCCGATCCGCGAGTACAGGTAGGTATGGTGGTTGTGTTCATCGATACGCACCCGCCCCTGAGGCGCGTCGTATTCCAGACCACGCATGGTCTGCAACACACTCTCCACTTCGGTACTGCCAGCACGAGCGATCGCCTTGGCCAGCAGATGGACCTGAAAGTAAGCGGCCTCCCAGCAGCGGTCGGTCACCTGATGCTGGCCAAACATTTCCCGGTACTGGGCGATGCACTGGCGATTGAGCGGCGTGTCGATCGACTGGAAATAAGTCGCTGCCGAAATGTGCCCGGTGCCCAGATGGACGCCCATCTGCTGAATGTCGGTCTCGCTGGTGGTGACACTGGCGATCGGCATGACCGCTGGGTCGAAACCGGCATCGGCGTAGGCCTGATACAGGTGCGCCATGGTGTCGCCGACCACTGTCGAAAAGATGAACGAGGGTTTCAGCTCTCTGGCCTTGACCATGAGCCTGGCGAAGTCCTCTGCCCTGGCGTTTTTCAGTGGCAAATAGTATTCGCCCAGCTTGCTGCCGCCCCGCTCGTAAAGCAGGTCGCTCATCAACCGGTTGGTTTCGTACGGGTAGACGTACTCCGAGCCGATCATCAGCACGCGACTGCCGAAGTGATCGAACATGTAGCTGCCCAGTGGCACCGCGTTGTGGTTCGGCGTGGCGCCGGTGTAGATGATGTTGCGCGAATACTCGAAGCCCTCGTAGTACACCGGATAAAGCAGCAATGCGTTGTAGCGTTCGACGACAGGCAATACGGCCTTGCGCGCCGCCGAGGTGTAGCAACCGAAGAAAAACCGCAGGTTCTCTTCGCGAATCAGCGATTCGACATGCATGGCAAACAGCGCAGGCGTGGAATCCGGATTGCGGGTGATCAGTTCCAGAGGACGCCCATTCACGCCCCCGGCGGCATTGATCTGATGAATTGCAAACTGTGCGCCGCGCATTGTTGAACACTCACCGGCAGCGGTGACGCCGGTATTGGAAAACAGACCTCCTATGCGGATCGACGGGTCAGTCATGCCTATAAACCTTTCACGTGAGATGAGACGCCCGCAGGTGGCCGGGAGCCTGAAAAGAAGACTGAGCGAATAACCGCGGATTCAACGGTGGCTCTCAGGCGGTTGTGCCTGGGGCTGGCGTGACGGCAGTGTCAGGACCAGTCGTGCGAGGGACCTTCCACACCTGCCGAGAATGGGCGTGTGGCAAGAGACCCTGCGAGGGTGTCGGGCAGGCTCATGCAGGGAGCGGGCCATGCGTGACGAGGCGCGTCAGGGGGAAGCGAATTCGTTGGCGAAGACGGCCGTGCATACGTGGGGTTTAGGTCGCCTCGAACATTGCCTTCGCGAACAAGTTCGCTCCTGCAAAAGCCCAATATCTCAGTCTATGCATGAGTACATATCGCGAGAAAAAAGGGACTTCTGCATCACGCTTTTGGTGCGTAGAAGCGCTGCTCGCGCCAAAGCGGCGCATGTCGGTATGTTCGTGCAATTAATGCAGGGATGCTCTGCCTCAGGGTTTCGAAACGCGCGCCAACAGCGGTTTCGCCAGTTGGCATTGCCCTTGCTAAGTTCCTCCTGAGACATCGCGCCAGCTGTTTGCCCTACGCCCCTCTCGGCAAGTAGGGAGACACCTCGCGTACGACTGGATCGGACGCAGTTGTCCCGCCAGATTCGGCACAAAAGCCTGACCTCCCGCCCATTGATTTGGCCGGGACGTCGGGCTTTTTTCATTCCTGGGAGATAAGTGAATGCACAACGACAAACGCCGTTTGATCAAGCATGCTCTGTTGCTGGGCGCGATCAGCCTGCTGCCGTTTTCCCTGATCGGTCAGGCGCAGGCGGACGAGACTGTGAAAGTCGGCATCATCCACTCGCTGACCGGCACCATGGCCATCAGTGAAGCCTCGGTGGTCGACGCAGAAAAACTGGCCATCGAAGAGATCAACGCCAGTGGCGGCGTGATGGGCAAAACCATCGAGCCGATCGTCGAGGACGGTGCCAGCGACTGGCCGACCTTCGCCGAGAAGGCACGCAAACTGCTGGAAAACGACCACGTTGCGGTCACCTTTGGCGCGTTCACCTCGGCCTCGCGCAAAGCGGTACTGCCGGTCTTCGAGCGCAACAAGGGCCTGCTCTACTACCCGACCTTCTATGAAGGGCTGGAGAAATCCCCGGCCATTATCTACACCGGTGCCGAAGCGTCGCAGCAGACCCTGGCGGCCGTCACCTGGCTGATGGCCAACAAGGGCAAAAGCGTCTATCTGGTCGGTTCCGACTACATCTGGCCACGCACCACCAACAAGCTGGCACGGGCGTCGGTGACCAAACAGGGCGGCTCCATCGTCGGCGAAGACTATCTGCCGCTGGGGGCCATCGAGTTTTCCTCGGTGATCAACAAGATCAAGGCGGCCAAGCCGGACATCGTACTGTCGACCATCGTCGGCGGCTCCAACGTGGCGTTTTACAAACAGCTCAAGGCTGCGGGTATAGACAGCAGTAGCCAGACGCTGATGGGGCTGGCGATCACCGAAGAGGAAGTCACCGGCATCGGTGCGGAAAACCTCGTCGGCTTCCTGACCTGCATGAGCTATTTCCAGAGCCTGAAAAACCCGGTCAACGAGAAATTTGTCCAGGCGTTCAAAACGCGCTATGGGCAGCAGCGCGTCGTCGGTGATCCGATGGCAGCGGCGTACACCGCGGTGTACCTGTGGAAAAAGGCCGTCGAGAAAGCAGGCAGTTTCGACGTGCCGAAAGTGATCGCCGCATCCTCGGAACTGACCCTCGATGCGCCCGAAGGCGAGATCAAGGTGCACAAGGACAACCACCACCTGTGGAAGCGTGCGCGCATCGGCACCCTCAATGCACAGGGCCAGGTCGACGTGATCTACGAGTCGGCACCGATCGAGCCCAACCCCTTTCCGAAACTCTGATTCCGGCCCGGACGCGATCCGCTTCGCGCCCGCTTTCGTCAATGTGCAGCAACAGGTAGCGACGGCATGACTCTCGATACGCTGGTAATGCAAGTCTTCAGCGGGTTCTCGCTGTTTTCCGTGCTGGTGCTGATGGCACTCGGGCTGACCATCGTGTTCGGCCTGATGGGCGTGATCAACATGGCGCACGGCGAACTGATGGCGATGGGCTCATACATGACCTACGTCACCTCCGTGGTGTTTCAGCGCTACTTTCCCGAGCTCATGGGCTGGTATTTCATCATCGCCATCGGGATGGCCTTTGTGGTGACCTTCGCCTTCGGCCTCCTGCTGGAACGCTGCTTCATCCGCTTCATGTACAACCGACCGCTCGACACCCTGCTGGCGACCTGGGGGCTGTCTCTGGTCCTGCAGCAGCTGTTCCGCCAGGTCTTCGGCCCCAAGGAAGTCAGCGTGCCCACCGTGCAATGGTTGCAGGGCGCATGGAAAATCAGCGATGGGCTGGAGCTGCCCCTCAACCGGATTTTCATCATCGGTCTGACCTTCGTGATTGCCGCCGCGGTGTTCCTGTTTCTCTACCGCAGTCGCTGGGGCCTGCGCATTCGCGCCGTGACCCAGAACCGCGCCATGGCCGGTGCAGCCGGGATCAATACCGCGCGGGTCGACTCGGTGACCTTCGCGCTGGGCTGTGGCCTTGCGGGCATTGCCGGCAGTTCGTTCACCATGCTTGCGTCCACTGGCCCGGTCAGCGGTCAGCAGTACCTGGTGGACACCTTTATCGTCGTCGTGTTCGGCGGCGTGGAAAGCTTGCTGGGCACCTTCCTGTCGGCGTTCGCCATCGGCCAGACCCAGGTTTCGCTGGAATACCTGACCACCGGCTCCATGGCCAAGGCGATCACCCTGCTGGTGGTCATCGTGCTGCTGTTTTTCCGCCCCAACGGCCTGTTCGCCACGAAAGTGAGACGTTGAGATGAATGACATGACTGAAAAGCCGACGCTGCGGCCGCAGGCCACAGTGCCGGGCGCAGGCAAGCCAGCGGGTGGCTGGTTGACGCTGATCGAGCACTACAGCCTGATCTGGCTGTCGCTGCTGTTGCTGGTGGCGTTACCCCTGATACTGGGTGATTTTCGCCTCGGTCTGGCCGGCAAATACCTGAGCCTGGCGTTCTGCGCAGTGGGCATGGTGATGATCTGGGGCTACGGCGGCATCCTCAGCCTCGGCCAGGGGATTTTCTTCGGCCTGGGCAGCTACATGATGGCGATGTATCTCAAACTCGAAGCCACCGCCACGGACGAAGCGGCCAGCGCCCTCGCCGCTTTCTACGGCTCGGCACTGCCGGACTTCATGATCTGGAACAGCGTCGAAGCCCTGCCCTGGTGGTGGAAGCCGTTCGAGTCGGCAACCTTTACCCTGGCGGCGATCCTGATCCTGCCTGCGCTGCTGGCGTTTCTGTTCAGTTATGCCTACTTCAAAAAGCGCGTGGGCGGCGTGTACTTCTCGATCATTACCCTGTCACTGGCCTCGATCATGTCGATCATGATCATCGGCCAACAGGGCTACACCGGCGGCGTCAATGGCCTGACCGATTTCAAGACGGCCTTCGGCCTGAGCCTGCAGACGCCCCAGACGCCCTGGATTCTCTACCTGATTACCACACTGTTGCTGCTGGCCAGCGTCGCGATGTGCGGGTTCATTCTGCGCAGCCGCCTGGGCAAGGTGATCGTGGCAATCCGTGATCGCGAAGACCGGGTGCGCTTCTCCGGCTACAACACTGCGCTGTTCAAGGCCTTCATCTTTGCCGTGGCCGCACTGATTTCCGCGCTGGGCGGGGTGATGTTCACCTTGCAGGTCGGCCTGGCGTCGCCCTCGCTGGTGGGCATCATTCCGTCCACCGAGATCGTCATCTACGCCGCACTGGGTGGGCGCCTCTCGCTGGTGGGTGCGGTGTACGGCACGCTGCTGATCGGTACGGCAAAAACCTGGCTGTCGGAAAACTTCGTCAGTTTCTGGCAGTACTTCATCGGTTTCCTGTTCATGGCCGTGGTGCTGTTCCTGCCCACCGGGCTGGCCGGGCTGCTGCAGCGCCTGAGCAACAAGGAGGCGCAGTCATGAGTGCAATGTTACTGAGCGTCGAAGACCTGACCGTGTCATTCGACGGTTTCAAGGCGGTCGACAACCTCAATTTCTATGTCGAGGAAAACCAGGTGCATGTGGTGATCGGGCCCAATGGCGCGGGCAAGACCACCCTGCTCGACATGATTTGCGGCAAGACCCGCCCGAGTGCCGGCAGCATCCGCTTCAAGGACCTGCAACTGGCGAACATGATCGAGTACCAGATCACCCGCGCTGGCGTGGGTCGCAAGTTTCAGAACCCGTCGGTCTACGAAGACCTCACCGTGCGCGAAAACCTCGATATTTCCTCGCCGGACAAGCGCGGCATCTTCAACTGCCTGTTCGCCGGAAAGAATGCGGCGCTGAATGCCGAAATCGATCAGACCGCCGAAATGATCTTTCTCAAGGACCAGTTGGGACGCAAGGCAGGGCTGTTGTCCCACGGCCAGAAACAGTGGCTGGAGATCGGCATGCTGTTGATGCAGCGCCCTGAGCTGCTACTGCTCGACGAGCCCGTCGCCGGCATGAGCGCAGGCGAGCGGGAGAAAACCGCTGGCCTGCTCAAGCTCATCGCCAAGGGTCGCGCGATGGTGATCATCGAGCACGATATGGAGTTCGTGAAATCGGTGGCCGACAAGGTCACCGTCCTGCATCAGGGCAAGACCCTGGCCTACGGCTCGATGGATCAGGTGCAAAACGATCCTCGCGTCATCGACGTCTACCTGGGGCACTGAACATGCTGAATGTCTCTCACCTCAATGTGTATTACGGCGACAGTCACGTGTTGCGTGACCTCAGCCTGGAGTTGGCGGCAGGCGAGTCACTCGCGGTCATGGGCCGCAACGGCATGGGCAAGACCACGCTGCTCAGAAGCCTGGTCGGCATGTTGCCGACGCGCAGCGGCAGCATCACCCTCGCCGGGCAGGAGCTGGCCGGCAGCAAGAGCTACGAGAGGGTCGCCGCCGGGGTCGGTTTCGTGCCTCAGGGGCGGATGATCTTCCCCTACCTGAGTGTCGAGGAAAACATCCTCACCGGCATGCAGGGTGCGCCTGCCGCGCCGATTCCCGACTACATCTTCGAATACTTCCCGGTGCTGTTCGAAATGCGCCGACGCAAGGGCGGCAACCTGTCCGGCGGTCAGCAGCAACAGTTGGCCATCGCGCGGGCGCTGGTCTCCAACCCCAAGGTGTTGATCCTCGATGAGCCCACCGAAGGCATCCAGCCGTCGATCATCAAAGACATCGCCAAAGCCCTCAACCTGCTGAAAAAGGAACGCGGGTTTTCGCTGATTGTTTCCGAGCAAGTGCTGTCGTTCGCCATGGCGGTGGCAGACCGCTACCTGATCATCGAAAAAGGCGAATTCGTGCACAGCGAAGTCCGCGAGACCGTCGACCGCGAGCGCATCCTGCGCTACCTGACAATCTGAACAACGCACAGGAGCCATCGCCATGCTGATACTCGACCGCATTCTGGGCCAGGCCAGCGACCCTGCCCTCGCCGACCGCTTGCATGACCTGAGCCACGCCGGTCAGGTCGAAACCCTGAGCCTGTCGGGCAGTGACATTCAGCGCCATCGCCTGCGTCTGGCCAGCGACCGGGGCACCGACTGCGCAATCCGCCTGGAACGCCACCAACAGCTGCGCAACGGCTCGGTGCTGATGCTCGACAGTCAACGCGCCATCGTCGTACAAATGCAGGATCAGGAATACCTCGACCTTCGCCCAAGGGACTCGGCAGCGGCGCTGGAACTGGGCTACTTCGCCGGCAACATGCACTGGGCGGTGCGCTTTGCTGGAGACACCTTGCAGATCCCGCTCAACGGCCCGGAAGCTGACTACCTCGAGCGTCTGGCGCCCATGCTCGCGGACGGCCGGGTGCAGCGCGCATGAACGCCTCGAGCAGCCTGTTGCTGGCCCTGCAGCAGGCCGACAGTTTCTTTCCCGGCGGCGCGGTAGCGTGGTCGTGGGGTCTGGAAACGCTGGTCGCTGACGGGCACCTCGGCCACGGCGAAATCATCCCGCCACGACGTCGGCAACGGACTGTTCGCCATAGCCGCAGTGCCGAAGTGCATGGTTTCGTCGAGGGCCAGTTGCGCCATCGCTGGAACAGTTTTGACCGAGTGTTTCTGCTTGCCGCCTGGCACGCGGCTGATGACCCGCCGGCGTTGATGGCTATGGACGCCCAGATCGAAGCGTTGACCCTGGCCGAGGAACTGCGTCAAGGCTCAAGACGTGTCGGCCAGGCATTGCTGGGCGTGCATGTTGCGCTGGGCACATCGGGCGCGGCGTCCTATCAACAGCAGATTTTGGCAGGCAACACACCGGGCCATCTGCCCGTGGTGCAGGGCCTGCTCTGGAATCACCTCGGCATGCACCGCGATCACTGCCAGCTGGCTGCCGCGCACGCCTTGTGTACCGGCCTGGTCAGCGCCGCCGTGCGGCTCGGGGTCATGGGCCACATCGATGCGCAACGGGTGCTGACCGATATTCAACCGCTGATCACCGAACTGCTGGCGCAGGAGCCGCCGTCGCCGGACGACGCATGCGGCTTCACACCCATGGGCGAAATCGCCGTGATGCGCCACGAAACCCAGGACCTGCGCCTGTTTGCCAATTGAACCGGCCCTCTAATGACAGCTCTGGAGCCCCTCATGTTGCTGACCCCGACCGAACTTGAACGACTCACGCTGTACACCGCTGCCGAGCTGTCACGCAAACGCCGCAGCAAGGGCCTGCGCCTGAACTTCCCGGAGGCCTCGGCACTGATCGCCGACGAGATCCTCGAAGGCGCGCGTGAGGGTCGCAGCGTCGCCGAGCTGATCGGTTTCGGCTCGACGATCCTCAACACCGATGACGTGATGCCAGGGGTCGCCGACCTGCTGCCGGTGCTGCAGGTCGAGGGCACGTTTCCAGATGGCACCAAACTGGTCACCGTGCATCAACCGATCCGGCCGGGCCGACTGCCGCTGGCGGTCATGCCGACACCGGGGGAGATCCTTTCACCTGACGGCGATATCCACCTCAATGGCGACCGGCCGACCGCCACCCTGCGCGCGATCAATACCGGCGACCGGCCTGTGCAGATCGGCAGTCACTATCACTTTTTCGAGGTCAACAAGGCGCTGGATTTTCCGCGTGAACGTGCCTTCGGCATGCACCTGGATATTCCCGCAGGCACGGCCGTGCGCTTCGAACCCGGCGAGCTGCGCGAAGTGCAACTGGTGCAGTTTGGCGGAACTGGCGACATCCACGGCTTCAGTGGCCTGACCAATGGCAACCTGCACGATCCGGCCTGCAAGCTCGCAGCGCTGGAGCGTGCCCGCGCCCAATACTTCAAGGGAGCCTGAACCATGGCAACGATGACGCGCAAGGAATACGCCGCCATGTACGGCCCCACGACTGGCGATGCCGTGCGCCTGGGCGACACCTCGTTGCTGGCCGAAGTCGAGTTCGACCACTCGGTGCCCGGCGATGAATGCCTGCACGGCGGTGGCAAGACGCTGCGTGACGGCATGGGCCTGATGCCCGGGCATGACAGCGCTGACGGCGCTCTGGATATGCTGATCTGCAACGCGCTGATCATCGACCCGGTGATCGGTATCGTCAAAGGCGACATCGGTATCAAGGACGGCAAGATCGTCGCCATTGGCAAGGCCGGCAACCCGCAGATCATGGACGGCGTACATCCGCGCCTGATCTGCGGCGTCGCCACGACCGTACGCGATGCCGAGGGCCTGATCGTCACCCCCGGCGGTATCGACGTGCATGTGCATTTCGACTCCGCGCAACTCTGCGATCACGCACTGGCAGCAGGTCTGACCACGCTGATCGGCGGCTCGCTGGGGCCGATCACGGTCGGCATCGACTGTGGTGGGGAGTGGAACGTCGGCAAGATGTTGCAGGCTGCCGAAGCCTGGCCGATCAACTTCGGTTTTCTGGGACGC
This sequence comes from Pseudomonas syringae KCTC 12500, assembly GCF_000507185.2. Classification (NCBI taxonomy): domain Bacteria; kingdom Pseudomonadati; phylum Pseudomonadota; class Gammaproteobacteria; order Pseudomonadales; family Pseudomonadaceae; genus Pseudomonas; species Pseudomonas syringae. Next base: position 4,963,050 of record NZ_AYTM02000002.1, on the reverse strand, counting down.
GGCAATTCCAGCAAGCCCGAATCGCTGCTCGGGCAACTGCGTGGCGGCTGCCTGGGGCTGAAGATTCACGAGGACTGGGGCGCCATGCCGGCAGTGATCGACACCTGCCTGAAAGTTGCCGACGAATACGACTTTCAGGTGCAGTTGCACACCGACACGCTCAATGAATCCGGGTTTCTCGAAGACACGCTGGCGGCCATTGGCGACCGCACCATTCATATGTACCACACTGAGGGTGCAGGCGGCGGACATGCGCCGGACATCATCAGCGTCGCCGGAAAAAGCAACTGCATCCCCTCCTCGACCAACCCGACCAACCCCTACACTGTGAACACGTTCGACGAGCACCTGGACATGATCATGGTCTGCCACCACCTCAATCCGGATGTGCCGGAAGACGTGGCGTTCGCCGAATCGCGAGTGCGACCGCAGACCATCGCCGCCGAGGACATCCTGCACGACACCGGCGCCATTTCGATCCTGGGCTCCGACAGCCAAGGCATGGGCCGTATCAACGAGGTGATCTGCCGGACCTGGCAACTGGCGTCGAAAATGAAAGACCAGCGCGGTCGCCTGCCGGAAGAAACCACGGCACTGGGCGATAACGAACGGATCAAGCGTTACATCGCCAAATACACCATCAACGCCGCGCGGGTATTCGGCATCGACAGCTACATCGGCTCTCTGGAGCCCGGCAAGCTGGCCGACCTGGTGCTCTGGCGGCCGGCCTTCTTCGGCATCAAGCCGGAGCTGGTGGTCAAGGGTGGCTTCATCGTGCACGCCGTAATGGGTGATTCCGCCGCCTCGCTGTACACCTGCGAACCCTTGGTGATGCGCCCGCAATGGGGCGCGTTTGGCGAGGCGAAACAGGCGCTGTCGGTCAACTTCGTCAATCGTCTTGCCGTCGAGGCCGACACCGCCACGCGACTGGGGCTCAAGAAGCAACTGCTGCCCGCGTTCGGCACTCGCACCCTGCGCAAGTCCGACATGCTGCACAACGATGCCTGCCCGGACATCCGCGTCGACCCGCAGACCTTCGATGTGTACGCCGACGGCGAGCGCCTGCACTGCGAGCCGGTCAGCGAAGTGCCACTTGCGCAGCGCTACATGCTGCGTTGAAACCATCTCCGCACAGGAAACCCGCCAATGAGCCAAACCACGAATGCTCCCGCTCCATCTTCCGAACATGCCGCTGCCCGCCCGCATCCCGGCGCAGCGCGTGTCGGCATCGGCGGGCCGGTCGGCTCGGGCAAGACACGTCTGCTGGAACAACTGATCCCGCGCTTTATCGCACGAGGCACCGAGCTGGCGATCATCACCAATGACCTTGCCACCCGTGAGGATGCCGAGCGTGTGCAGCGCAGCGGACTGATCGACCCGCAGCGGGTTCGTGCGGTGGAAACCGGTGCCTGCCCGCACACGGCCATTCGTGAAGACCCGACCCTCAACCTGCAAATGGCCGATGAGCTGGAAGCGCGCTTCGGTAATCTTGATCTGGTGCTGATCGAATCCGGCGGCGACAACCTGGCCTCGACCTTTTCGCTGGATCTGGTGGACTACTGGATTTTCGTCATCGATGTGGCAGGCGGCGACGATATCCCGCGCAAACGCGGCCCCGGCGTGCTGAGCTGCGACCTGCTGGTGGTCAATAAATACGACCTGGCACCCTATGTGGGTGTCGACCTGCCGCGCATGCGGCGCGAGTCGGCGCAGGCGCGCAACGGCCAGTCAGTGCTGTTTACCAACTGCAACACCGGCGAAGGCGTCGATGCGGTGGTTGAAGCGATAAGCCGTGCCGTGTTGTTCGACCGCACATGAACGCCCATCAATCGTCACTGCCCGCACAGACGAAAAGCACGGCGCACATTGCCTTCAGCAAAGCGCCTTCCGGGGCCAGTTATGTGTCTCGTCAGGAGGTCGGCTACCCCTTCCATCTGGGGCGTACCCTGACCCTGCCGCAGGACCCGCCCGGCATGGCGGCGGTCTACCTGCAATCGTGCTCGGGAGGCCTGTTCGCCGGGGAACAACTGCACCTGCATCTACACGCGGGGCCAGGTACACAAGTGCACGTCAGCACCGGCGCTGCGACGGTCGCGCACAGCATGCTAGAACAATCGGCGCGGCAGACCGTGACACTGGTCGCCGAAGCCGATGCGCTGCTGGAGTACCTGCCGATGGCGACCATTCTGTTTCCACAGACACGACTGCACAGCCGGGTGGACGTGACATTGCACCCCGGCGCACGGGTGCTGCTGTGTGATGCATTCTGCCTGCATACACCTCAAGGCAGCGAAGGACTGCCTGACTTTTACCGCGCCGATCTGCAGGTCTACAGCCCGGCCGGAAAATTGTTGGCCGGTGACCGACTGGCAATGACCGGCGCAGACCTGCAACGCCGACTGCCCGGCGTAAGCGGACAACGGCAAGCCTTGGCAACCTTCATGCTGGTGGGTCAGGGTTTACCGGTAGAGGATTTGAAACGGACGTTACGCGAGGCGTTACACGACGTTGCCGATAGCTACCAAGGCATCAGCGCATTGCCGAACGATTGCGGCGTGTCGGTACGCGTGATGAGCGCCGATGCAGTAGCGTTGCGTAATGCCCTGCACCTGGCCTGGGCATGCGTTCGGCAGCAATTGACAGGACTTGCGCCGCGGGTGCGGCGCAAGTGAGCAGCCAGGCCGTTGCAGAGCACTTTCCAGGCTCAAACGACTTACAACTTGCCTTCCCAGCGCCGAAAGAGAATGCTGGCATTGACCCCGCGAACCCGGTTAGGCGAGATTACTCTCATGAGGACGAGCGGGTCTTGCAACGCCAACACCGGACGCATGTGCGGCAGTCGATTTTGTAGAACTGATCGCAAAGCCGCACTCCGCCTTTAAGCGTAACGACTCATGATCAAATCCCCTTCATCTCTGTGCCAGTTGAGGCGTAACTGCTGGAGTTTCGGGGCTGCGTTCCTCTATCCGGACGGATTTTGAACCAGATCGAATACATGGCTGGCAGGAAGACCAGCGTCATGACAGTCCCGCCGAGGGTGCCTCCGATCAGCGTGTAGGCAAGCGTGCCCCAGAACACCGAATGGGTCAGGGGAATGAACGCCAGGATCGCCGCCAGAGCCGTGAGCAGCACCGGGCGTGCCCGCTGTACGGTCGCTTCGACCACCGCATGAAACGGGTCCAGCCCTTGCTTTTCGTTGTGGTCGATTTGCCCGATCAGGATCAAGGTATTGCGCATCAGAATGCCGGACAGCGCGATCAGCCCGACCAGGGCGTTGATACCGAACGGTTGATTGAACAGAAGCAATGTCGGTACCACGCCGATCAAGCCGAGCGGCGCGGTGAAAAACACCATCATCATCGCCGACATCGAACGCACCTGAAGGATGATGATCAGCAAGGTAACGGCAATCATGATCGGAAACAGCGGAGCCAATGCCACTGTGGCCTTTGCCGACTCCTCTATTGATCCGGCCTGCTCGATCCGATAGCCCTGCGGCAGGCTGTCGATAATTGGCTGCAGTGCTTTCATGATACCGGCGGAGACATCCGGCGGTTGCAGATCTTCAGCAATATCACCGCGCACGGTGATAGTCGGCACACGATCTCTTCGGCGCAGAATCGGGTCTTCCATGCGCACTTCGACCACTCCGGTCTGCGACAGAGGAATACGCTGACCGGCAGCCCCTACCAGCGTGAAACCCTCGATCTTCGCAGGGTCCAGGCGGATGTCACCCGCCGCCCTGCCCATCACGTCCACTGAACGGATATCTTCGCGGACAGACGTGACTGGGACACCTGAAAGCAGGAACTGCAATTGCCGGGCAACTGCGCTTGAGGTCAGCCCGACGGCCTGCAAACGATCCTGATCCAGAGAGAAGTGCAGCGTGGGTACTCGTGTCCCCCAATCGCTGTTGACGGTACGCATCATCGGACTCGCCGCCATCACGGTTTCGACCCGCGCGGCGATCTCGCGCAATGTGTCAGGGTCCGGCCCGCTCACGCGATACGCCACGGGAAACGGTGAATAAGGACCGAACACAAGCTGTGTGACCCTGACCCGGGCTTCAGGTGCAAGTCCGTCAGCAACCGCCTCACGAATCCGTAGCTTGAGCGCCTCACGTGCTTCCTGGCTTTCAGTCAGTACAACGATCTTTGCAAACGACGGGTCGGGCAACTCCGGCGCCATTGCCAGATAAAAGCGTGGCGAGCCCTGGCCGATGTAGGACGTGACGATCTTCGCGGCATCCTGCTTTTTCAGCCATGCCTCTACTTTGGCGGTGGTGGCGCTGGTCTGCTCGATGGATGTGCCGTAGGGCATCTGCACTTCGATCAGCACTTCCGGACGATCGGAAGTCGGGAAGAATTGTTTCTTGACTGCCCCCATCCCGAGAATCGCCACCACAAATGCAGCGATAACCGCACCCGCCACCCACCACTTCCTGGCAATGACGTGGGCCAGAATCCGCCTGAAACGATTGTAATGCGCCGTGTCGTAGATGGCGGCGTGTCCGCCTTCAACCGGCTTGATTTCCGGCAGCATCTTCACCCCCAGATAAGGTGTGAAGACCACTGCAACTATCCAGGAAGCAATCAGGGCGATGCCGACAATCCAGAACATGTTGCTGGTGTACTCGCCGGCAGTCGACTGCGCAAAGCCGTTCGGCATGAAGCCGACCGCAGTCACCAGGGTACCGGCAAGCATGGGCGCCGCTGTGTGGCTCCAGGCATAGGCTGAGGCCTTGATCCGGTCGTAGCCCTCCTCCATTTTCACCACCATCATTTCGATGGCAATGATGGCGTCGTCCACCAACAGGCCCAGCGCCAGGATCAGTGATCCCAGGGTAATACGATCAAAGTTCTTGCCCGTCGCTTCCATCACGACGAAAACCATGGCCAGCGTCAGCGGTACCGCTGCAGCGACCACCACACCGACTCGCCAGCCCATGCTGAGGAAGCACACCAGCATCACCACAAGCAGGGCGACGAAGAATTTGATCATGAACTCGTCAACGGCCGAACCGATGTTCACCGACTGGTCAGTGACTTTTGAAAGCGTCATTCCCAAGGGCATGCCTTGGTTGATGCTGGCCGTTTCTGCATCCAGCGCCTTACCCAGGTCCAGCCCGTTCCAGCCGTCGCGCATCACGATGCCCAGCAACAGCGCAGGCTCACCCTGATTGCGGACCATAAAGGTCGCGGGGTCTTCGTAACCGCGCTCCACTGTCGCCACGTCCTGGAGCTTCAGCGTTTTACCCCGCGCCACAATCGGCGTATTGCGGATTTTCTCAAGGGTGTCGAAGGCACCGTCCAGGCGCAGAAAAACCTGTGGCCCGCTGGTCTCAATCGAACCGGCGGGCGTAAGGACGTTCTGGTCGTTGAGCGCCGAAAAAATATCTTGAGGAGCGATACCCAATGTTGCCAGCCGCTCGTGGGAGAACGACACGAAAATTCGTTCGGCCTGTTCGCCGATGATATTGATCTTCTTCACGCCCGGCACATGCAGCAGACGCTGGCGCAGCGACTCGGCATCGCGTACCAGCAGCCGCTGCGGCTCACCTTTGGCTTTCAACGCAAACAGCGCAAAGGTCACGTCCGAGAATTCATCATTGACCATCGGACCAATGACCCCCGCAGGCAATGACTTCGCGGCATCACTGAGTTTCTTGCGCGCCTGATAAAACTCTTCCTGCACCTGAGAAGGTGGCGTCTTGTCCTGGAATGAAACCATAGTGAATGCCAGACCTGGCCGGGTGTAGGTCTCGCTACGGTCGTACCACTTCAATTCCTGCATGCGTTTTTCAAGCGGCTCGGCGACCTGATCCTGCATCTCCTGAGCGGTTGCGCCAGGCCACGCAGAAATAACGGTCATTTGCTTGACGGTGAAAGGCGGATCTTCCGCACGCCCCAGTTTGAAAAACGAAAGCGTACCGGCCACGCCGATCAAAATAATCAGAAACAGCGTGATGGCGCGTTCGCGAACGGCCAGTGCAGAAAGGTTGAAACGTCCCGGACTCATGGTCGTGCCTCGGCGGTGATACCACCTTGCTGCACGAGCACTTCCTCACCGTCGTGAAGCAAATGCGTGCCCAGTGCCACGACCTGCTCACCGGCCTCGAGACCGCCACTCACATTTGCCGAATCGTCACTCACACCCAGCAGTTGCACGGCGCGCCAGGTGACTTTTGCAGGCGTACCCGCAATGACCCAGACACCCGGGCCTCGACCCGGGTCATGCAGAGCGGCAATGGGTATCGCCAGCGACTGCCGGCCAGCCTTGCCGACAGCGATATCGAGGGACACCGTTGAACCCAGAGGTGCACTGATGTTTGAGCGTTCAAGCACATACCTGGCTTCAAACGTACGCGTCAGCGGGTCTGCGGCGTCAGAGAGCAGCCGCAGCCTTGCCGGTATGACGCGCGCACCGTCGCCATACAGTCTGGCCTCAGCCCGATCCCCCATAGTCGGCCGCAAGGTTTCAGGCAGATGGACAATGGCTTCACGTGGCCCGGCCTTTGCCAGCCTGACCACGGGCTGGCCTGCGCTGACGACCTGTCCAGGCTCGACCAGGGTATCGACCACCACGCCGTCGGCGTCCGCCAGTAAAACGGCGTATCCGGTTGCGTTACGCGCCACGCTGGCCTGCGCTTGTGCAGCACTTAGCTCTGCCTTGGCGGTGTCGGCCAGGGATTTGATCCTGTCGTAGGCGGACGCGGATATCGCACCAGCAACAACCAGATCACGATTACGCGCTTCGTCATCGGCGGTCTGCCTGGCTCGCGCCACAGCCGCGGCAACCGCCTGCTGTTGGGCCTGAGACTGAAGCCCAAGGTCAACGGGGTCCAGGCGCATCAGCGGCTCACCGCGCTTGACGGTCTGGCCGGTATCAACCAGGCGCTCAAGCACCTTCCCGGAAACCCGAAACCCCAGGTCGCTCTGAACCCGAGCGACCACAACCCCGGTGAATGAACGGGAGGCTTGATCAGTATTTGCAACAGTGGCCGCCCTTACCAGAGGCGGCTGGGTACGTGGATCGCGTCCCCCGGACGACTCGCTGCACGCAGTCAGGAAGAGAGGCAATAACAACAACGCAGTGGCTTTGGGTCTGAACAGGAGCATGGGATCCCTACTTGAAATCAAGTGAGCAGGAAAACGATTCTCCGCAAAGTGACCAAATTAGTCAATGGTCACAATTTCAGGGTGCCAGACTTCGCAGTATCAGCGCCGACAGATGGACCGGAGCCGTCGACACGATGTCGAGGTTGTATTGCAATTGCACCGGGTTGATGTACGGACGCATGACCAGGTGAATGGCCTGAACGGCCTCGTCCAGAGGTGTCTTGCGTTCGAACTCTCCCGACTCCCTGCCTTCAAGAACGATTTGCTGGATGAGCTGGCGAATACGCTCGTCGTGCGCGGCAGCAGAAGGCCACTGATCGCGGCCTGCGACAGCGGCTATGTCATACAGCTTCCGGTCGTGAAAAAACAGGTCGCTACCGGCCTCCACAAGCGAGCGGAACAGGCGGCGCAGCCTCTCGGAGGCCGTTGGCGCGTCGCTGATGGCCGAGTTCACCAGCGCCATGATCATCGCCAGCCGGTTCGAGCAGATCACTTCGCCGATGGCTTGCTTGGAGTCGAAGAACTTGTAGATGTAGGCCTTGGAAAAACCGATGGCCTTGGCCAGATCGGAGACTGTGGTTTTCTCATAGCCGTAGTGGCCGAAATGCTGTGTTGCCGCTTCAACAACCTGATCGCGAACGCTGTGGTCGGAGGGACCACGCGTTGGGGATGTCTTGATTTGATTAGTCATGTTTCCAGCTTAGCTATGTGAACACTCATTGACAACAAGTGACCGGATCGTAATATAGTCACAACCTGATCATCTCAAGGAATTTCCATGCGCACGCTTTGTACTTATGTACTGGTCATGAGCACCGGCCTGCTGTCGGGCTGCGCCGTGGGTCCGGATTACCAACGCCCGGATGCGCCCCTGCCTGACCGCTATCTGACTCAACCACGTGGCGCTGCGAATATTACCGCGCATCCGCTTGTCAGTGCCGCGTGGTGGGACGGTTTTGATGATCCGTTACTGAGCAGCTTCGTGTCACGCGCACTGGCGCAGAACCTCGATCTCGCTCAAGCCAGCGCGCAACTGGCTCAGGCACGCGCCGGAGCAGATGCGGCAACCGCCGCCCTGCTCCCGTCGGGCAACATCGATGCACAGACGGCGCGGGCTCATCAATCGGTAGATACTCCACTCGGCCAGGTGCTGAACTCGGCACCTGGCTACGATCGTTATGGCAATTCCTATGAAGCCAATCTGACCGCAAGCTGGGAGCTGGATGTTTTTGGCGGTTTGAGACGCAGCCGACAGGCTGCACTGGCTGAATACCAGGCTTCGCAGGCAGGTGTTGCGGCTGCGAGGCTCGCTGTGGCAGCCCGGACCGCCGATACCTACATAACCATCCGTGGTCTGCAAGCCAGGCTGGCGATCACAAACCGACAGGTTAAAACCCGGCAAGACCTGCTGGAAAAAGTCCAGCTCCTTCATGAGCGTGGTCTGTCGCCTGACTATGAAGTTCGTCAGATCGAAGCTGAGCTTTTACAGGTGCAGGCAACAGTGCCGATTCTGCAAACAGGTCTCGACGCTGCAATGAACGCGCTTGACGTGATGCTGGGCGTACCACCTGGCACTCATCGGGGCTCTCTGGCTGAAACAGGTCGAATCCCACACGCACCCGCGCTGGCATCGACAGGAACGCCAGCCGATCTCCTGCGTCGCAGACCTGATCTGATCGTGGCCGAGCGGCGCCTCGCCGCTTCGAACGCGCGTATCGGCGTGGCGATCAGCGAGTATTACCCCAAACTCTCACTCAGCGCATTGCTGGGCAGCGCCACAGCCGTGTCGAGCGGCAATCTGTTTACCGGTGGTGCCAGTCAGTCAGCAGGTATTTTGGGGCTTCGCTGGAGGCTTTTTGATTTCGGCCGGGTGAACGCCCGGATCAGTCAAGCCAAGGGACAAGAGGCAGAAGCTCTGGCGGCTTATCGACAGTCAGTTTTACGCGCCACTGAGGACGTTGAAAATGCTTTTTCTTCGTTGGCCAGCCGCGAAACTCAAGCTGCAATGCTAGGTAAAAGCGAAACTGCGCTTGCTTCTGCCCGGCAATCCTCATTCGCAAGCTACAGCAAAGGTGCTGCCAGTTTGATCGAGGTTCTGCGCGCCGACGAGAAAATGCTGCAGGTCGCTGACACCAAGGCGCAGGCACACGTCGAATCCGCGCAGGCGGCGGTCGCCGTATTCAAAGCGCTGGGTGGTGGTTGGCAAACGCCTACCACCACTTCAGCAGAAGATAAGGTGCATACGCTGTAGGTGCCACCAACGCATGCATATCTTCAGGTCAGGCGTGCTCAGCGATAACGTTCAAGCCAGTGAGCGTAAGGCGCAGGCAAGGTCCAGGCCGATTTTTCAACGCCCAGTTCTTTCGCCGCGAAGTAGGCCCAATGCGGGTCGGCCAGATGTGCACGACCAATCGAGACCAGATCGAGCTGGCCTGACTTGACCGCCTCTTCAGCCAGCTTCGGTTCGCCAAAACCCCAGGCGCTGGTCACGGGAATATCTGCTTCACGGCGCACACGCTCGGCAACCGGCCCCATGAACGCAGGCCCCCACGGAATGTTGGCGTCCGGGGTGCTGAAACCGACGCTGACGCTCAACAGATCCAGCCCGCCAGCCTTGAAGCGGCGCGCCAGTTCGATCGATTCTGCCAAAGTCTGCTCGTCGCGACCGTCGTATTCGATCACGCCAAAACGTGCGGTGAGCGGAAGGTTCTCAGGCCAGACTTCACGCACTGCAGCCAGGGTTTCCAGCAGGAAACGGCTACGGTTATCGAAGCTGCCGCCGTACTCATCGGTGCGCTGGTTGGAGTGCTCGGAGAAGAAGCTCTGCCCCAGGTAGCCGTGGGCAAAATGCAACTCGATCCATTCAAAGCCGGCATCGCGGGCGCGACGGGCAGCATCGACGAAGTTCTGGCGAACACGAGCGATGTCTTCCAGGGTCATGGCGCGCGGGACTTTCGGCAGATTGGCACCGAACGCGATGGCGGACGGAGCGATGGTGTCCCAGCCGCGCGAATCGGACGCTGCGATATGGTCATCACCTTCCCATGGGCGATTGGCGCTGGCCTTGCGACCGGCGTGGGCAATCTGAATACCCGGCACGCATCCTGCGGCCTTGATGGCTTTGACGACAGGCACGAATGCCTGCGCCTGCTCGTCGTTCCAGATACCGGTGCAACCTGGGGTAATACGCCCTTCCGGCGCAACGGCGGTAGCTTCGACCACCAACAGGCCCGCACCACCGCGCGCCATACTGGCCAGATGCACCTGGTGCCAGTCGTTGATAACACCTTCGGTTGCCGAGTACTGGCACATCGGAGGAATGGCGATTCGATTGCGCAGCGTGACGTCTTTCAGTTTGAAGGGTTCGAACAATGCAGACATTGGAAAGCTCCCGTAGGCCAGATGACTTTTGATTTCAGTTGTTCGATGGTAATCGAACTATGGCAATAAACGAAAGCCTTGATATCATCCCCGGCATGCGAACCTTCCAACACCCCGATCCTGAAGACCTCACCCTCGAACGCTTACTCTATGCCTTGAGTGATCCCGTTCGCATGGGAATCGTGCGCTGCCTGGCCGGCGTTGCAGAGGCCACCTGCGGCGAACTGGACGGCGGACGCCCGAAATCCAGCATGTCCCATCACTTCCGCGTGCTACGCGACGCCGGGCTTGTACAGACGCGCAACGTGGGCACCACGCACATGAACTCGCTACGTAAACAGATGCTCGAGAGCCGTTTCCCGGGTTTGCTGGACAGTATTCTGGCTCAGCATTGACGTAAAAAGGCATCAGCCCTGAGACAACCTGCGCTGCCATTTCATTGCATGAATTTCGATGCGCTGCTCGGGATCGTCATCGAGGCACCAAAGGTTAGGCGCATTTTTTTAATATGCAAAAAAAACCGGCATTAGCGCTTCGACTAATACCGGTTTTTTCAGCAGGGTGATCCTGTTGACGATACGCTTCCAGACCTTAAAGCCGAAACTTGCCAACTTCTGTCTGCAGGCTGGTGGCGAGGGTCTTCAGGCCGCCGCTGGTCTTGAGCAATTCCTGAACCGACATGTTGTTCTGTTCAGCCATTTGCGCGGAGCGCTCGACGTTACGTGCGACATCCTGGCTGGCTGCGGTTTGCTCACGCAGCGCGAAGGATATCTGGTCGACCACCTGCAGAACCTTGCCCGAACTGTCGCGAATCTCGATGATCGCTTGACCGGCGGTGCCAGCCATTGCAACACCTTCGTTCACTTCCTGAACGCCGCTGCGCATGCTCTCGACGGTTTCCCGCACGCCCGCCTGAATTTTCTCGATCATCCCGGCGATTTCCTTGGTGGACTTGCCGGTGTTCTGCGCCAGCAGGCGTACTTCGTCGGCAACCACTGCGAAGCCACGGCCTTGCTCACCGGCCCGAGCAGCCTCGATGGCAGCGTTGAGGGCCAGCAGGTTGGTCTGGTCGGCAATGCCCTGAATCACGCTGACGATCGATGAAATGTGCTCGGAGTGCTGACCCAGACCTGCGACCTGAGTGGAGGAAAGCTGCACGGTCCGGGCGATGCCATTCATGCTGGACAAGGTGTTTTCGATGACCTGCGCACCATCTTTCGACTGCTGCCCTGAACGGCTGGCGAGTTCATGCGCCTCGTCGGCGTTTTCGGAGACGTGATGGATGCTGACGGTCAGTTCTTCGATTGTGGCCGCCATCGCCGAGGCGGACGTCGACTGTTCCTGGATCGCACCGGACAGTTGCTCGGAGGCACCGGAAATCTGTTGTACGGCAACGACCAGTTGATTGGCCGCCTGGCTGATCTGTTGAATCATTTCGCGCAGGCGATTCTGCATACGATCAAAGGCTTTCGGCAGTTCGTCGTGGCTGCTGGTGTCGATCACAGTGTCCAGCTTGCCATTGGCAATTGCCGTTGCGGCATCTATGGCCAGTTGCAAACGCGCCGTGGTGCTTCGCCCCAATACAGCGGCAAGGATCATCGCGAGAACAGCCGCGGCCAGGCCGCCGCACATCAGAATCATGATCGCAAACCGCTTGGCATCGGCCATTTCCTGACTGCGCTGAACCAGCAACTTTTGCTCGGTACCGCTGAGTTCAGAGAGCAGAGCACGCATGCTGTCCATCTTGGCTTTGTCGGCCCCCGAGCTGATGCGTGCATCCAGTTGATCATCAGCTGCACCGCGTGCAGTCAGATCACGGCGCAGAGCGATGATCGGATTGATGTCTTCGTCGAGCCAGCGCTTCTGCATCTCACCCAATGCAGCCAGGCGGCGCTGCTGTTCCGCATTGTCGGCTGTCAGGCGCTTGAGCGAATCGAGTTCTTCGGTGAAACGCCTCTCCCCCGCCACCAGTGGTTCCAGGAAGGCATCCTTCGAAGCGATGACAAACCCCCGCATCCCGGTCTCGATATTGATCAGTTGTTCAAGGGCGAGTTGCGCGTCGCTCAGCACCTGATACGTATGAACATTGCTATTGGTAGCGTCTTCGACCTGCTCGAAACCTCTGTAAGCACTCGCGACAAGGACGGCGATAAGCACGATGATCGCAGCAAAGCTGAGGTAAAGCTTTTGCGAGATGCTGAGTTTGCTGAACATGATGTCGGTCCTGAACTAGCCATTCCGTGGCTTACATGATGGGCGCTATCAATCGTAAAAATGGGCTGAACCAACTTTTATGATTGATGTCATTGAGATATTACTCATGTCGCCCGCCAGCTCAGTAACTTTAGGGGCTGCAACTTCACCGGACCTGAATAAAAGCTCTATTCTCCTCTAAAGCAATGATATTCAAAGATAAAAAATTTTTATTACACTTGGCATCTGATTGACTGTAGTGCCAGAAAAAACTTGACGCCTGAGAATTTATGACGTCATTTTTTTGCTCACAGCAGTCAAGGTACGTCCTGATTGCGACAGCCTAAATGTCGCTAACAGCAAGTAATGGTCGGAAAAGTAATACTTTATTCTCCCCTCTTCAATTGGCTGGACGGCCCGGCAAGCGAATGCTGCCATTCTTGAAAGTGGCACTTTCTGATTGAAACGGGGACGGACTTTGAGCGATGGCGCTATATTTCCTGTCCCCGCAGACTGACTCATTAGTCAGATATCCAGCGTCCTTACCAGTCACTTATTGCCATGTCAGATCAAAGCCAGGCGGCATCCCTGTCCACCTTCACACGCTCCGCTGCACCGTCAGCGACTCCGGACGGTGAGAAAACAGTTGCAGAAACGCCCCGCCCAACGCGCAACCGGCCATCACGAAAAAACACACAGTATAACCGCTGAGGCTGGTCCAGCCGCCGCCCATCGAAATCAGCGTCCCCATCAGTACCGGGGCAATACCGCCGCCGATGAACATCGCTGTGGTGATGATCCCGTTGGCTGTGGAGGTCGCCGAAGGTTGTGCCGAGTCGGAGGCGACCGCGTAGTAGATGGGCCAGACAGCATTGGCGACCAGACCGAACAGCAACTGCACGGCGATGACGATCAGGATGGTGTTGGCGAAGTAAAAGGCCCCTACGCTGACCGCCATCCATATGCCGCAGATGATCAAGGTGATGCGCCGACCGATGATGTCCGACAGCGACGGCCAGATTAATTGCCCGAGGATGCCGGTCAGGGTGAACACCACGCTCATTCCCGCCGATTCAGCCAGCGACAGGTTGAGGATGTTGTACAGGTAGGCCGGCAGGACAATGTTGACGCCCATGTACACCACTTGCGTAAGCAGGGTGTTACCGGCAGTCAGGGCGATATTGCGGTTGTTCAGCGTCGCCTTCACCGATTTCCAGACCTGGCCTTTTACATTGGTCGACGGCGTGCTGTCCGGCGGGGTCATGCCTTTGGCAGCGATGTCCACGTACAGTTGGGTGATGCGCTCGGCAGTCGAATAACGTGCCCAGAAGATCATCAATGGCAGTGCTACCACGAAGGCGAAGAAGAACACATAACGCCAGTTTTCCTCACCGTAGGTGCTGATCACGAAACTGGCGACGATGCCGCTGAGCATCGCGCCGATGGGGTAACCGGTATGGTGCGCGCCCAGGGCAAAACCGCGACGTTCTACTGGCCACCACTCGGCAGTATTGCTGACACCGACAGGCTCGCCCCAGCCAGCGCCCAGATTCACCCCAACGCGCAAGGCGATGAAACTGGCCAGGCTGCCACTCAATGCCTTGAAGCCCGACAGAAACGACAGCGCGGTGTAACCCAGTACCAACGGCACCTGAAAGCGCGCCCGCTTCCATCCTCCGCCGTAGCGATCGCTCCAGATGGAGCCGGGAATATCGAGAACGGCCAGCGCCAGCATGACCACCGTCGCCACCGTCCCCCACTGGTCCGCAGACAGGTCGAAATGCTTGGAAATCGTCGGGCCCAGGCGCAAGACGATCTCGCGGTCATAGGCGTTCAAAATCCAGATCATCCAGCAGACCAGCAACGACACCCACGAAAAACGATGAATCTTGCCCAGCGATGCGTTCTTGTTATTTGGCATGGGAAATCTCCAGGCGTGCTGCACACGCCCCAGCGAGAAAGGGTCCAGTCGTCCTTAACGTTCAGGTTCGGTCTGTCGGCGGGTTAACTGGCAAAGCGCCGCTCGGCGATGCCTTTCACACCCAGCCCGGTGATGGCGAACAGGGCACCGCGCTGCTGGCCATCTTGCGGAAAGCGCGGCAACGGCGGCTTGGCCATGGAGGTCACAAACAGTGTGTCCAGATTCGAGCCGCCGAAGGTCAGACTGGTCACTTTTTTCACCGGCATGTCGATGATGCGATCCACCTGCCCGTCAGGGGTGTAACGCACCAGCTTTCCGGCATACACCAGCGCTTGCCACAGACAGCCCTCGGCATCCACGGTGCAGCCATCCGCCGCGCCCCCTGCCGAGGTGTCGACCTTGGTAAAGGTGCGTCTGTTGGCGACTGCACCGCTGGCGTTGTCGTAATCGTAGGTCCAGATCTCCCCCGACCAAGTGTCGGCGAAATAAAAGGTGTCCCCGCCCGGACTCCAGCAAGGACCGTTGGACACGATGATGCCTTCATCCAGGGTGTGCAGGCTCAAGTCCGGATCGAGGCGATACAGCTTCGCGCTGGCCTGATCCTCCTGCGTGTCCATCGAGCCCACGATGAACCGGCCCTGCCGATCGACCTTGCCATCATTGAGGCGATTGTTCGGCAAACCGGGCTCAGGGTCGACGATCAGCTCGAGATCGCCGCTCGGCAGGTCAAGGTTGTAGATACCGGTCTGCAACGCGACAAGCGCCGCGTCGCCATGCTTGCGCAGGGCCATGGAGCCGATTTTCTGGCCGACATCCCAGGCGCGCAGTTCACGCCCGTCGTCCGTGCAGCGCAGGACGCGGCCGTCGAAGCTGTCGATCCAGTACAGGCGCTGTTGCTCGACATCCCAGACCGGGCCTTCGCCCAGCGTGGTCTTTACGTCGACAACGATTTCGATACGCATCTTTCACCTCTGTCTTGTTGTTATTGAGATGACATATTTTGCGGCGACTAGAAATTAACCTTGTCCTGCCCCTTCAGATCGAGCATTTCACGGGCCTCATCCGGCGTCGCCACCTGCCCGCCCAGCGCTTCGATCACCGTGCGGATACGCTTGACCTGATCGGCATTGGACGCCGCCAGCTTGCCCGGTCCGTCCCACAGCGAATCCTCCAGACCGACCCGCACATGACTGCCCATCGACAGGCCCATGGTGCCCAGCGGAATCTGATTGCGACCGGCACCCAGGATCGACCACTGATAGGCATCGCCAAACAGCCGGTCAGCCGTACGACGCATGTGCGCCAAGTCTTCAGGATGCCCGCCGATACCGCCGCGCAAACCGAATACCGACTGGATGAAAATCGGTGCCTTGAGCAACCCGCGCTGCAGAAAGTGCGCTGCGGTGTACAGATGACCGATGTCGTAGCATTCAATTTCAAAGCGTGTGCGGTTCTCGGCGCAGGTATTGAGGATGTGTGCGATGTCGCGGAAGGTGTTACGGAAAATCCGGTCGTCGCTCTCGGCCAGATAGGGCCGCTCCCAGTCGTGCTTGAATTCGCTGTAGCGATCCAGCATTTCGTACAGCCCGAAGTTCATTGACCCCATGTTCAACGAGGCAAGTTCCGGCTTGAGCTGCGCCACCGGCTGCAGGCGCTCTTCCACGCCCATGGTCGGCGCGCCACCGGTGGTGATATTGATCACCACGTCGCTCTTGGCCTTGATCTGCGGCAGGAACTGCCGAAACAGATCGACATCCTGACTGGGCCTTCCGTCATGTGGGTCGCGGGCGTGCAAATGAACAATCGAGGCCCCGGCCTCGGCGGCACCGATGGCTGCATCGGCGATTTCCTGCGGCGTGATCGGCAAATGAGGCGACATCGACGGCGTGTGGATTGCTCCCGTGACGGCGCAGGTAATGATGACCGGACGTTTTTTGGGCATGAGCATTCTCCATTCTTGTTGTTGGCGAGAAGTCTGATGTGGAACATGACTCGGACGACGTCCGGTCATCGTTGCTATCGAGCCGAATCCTTAAAGATATTCGACGTTGCCATCCACACTGATGGCCTGCCCCGTGACGTTGCGGGCGGCGGGCGAACACAGAAAGAGCGCCATCGCCGCAACGTCCTCGGCGGTGACCATGCGCTTGAGCGAGATCTTTTTCAGGTACTCCTCGCGCATCACCTCCTCCGGCACGTTCATCTGTTGCGCACGGGCCCGAATCACTCCGTCCATGCGTGGACCTTCGACGATACCCGGCAGCAAGGCATTGACGCGGATATCACTTTCCCCCAACTCGGACGCCAGCGACTTCATCAGCCCGACAATCGCCCATTTGGTCGCGGCATACGGAGTGCGCCAGGCATAGCCAAGGCGACCGGCGACCGAGGCGATATGGATCAGGTGGGCATTGGGTGAAGCCTTGAGCAACGGCACCGCATGATGAGCGACGCGGTACTGCCCGGTGAGATTGATGTCGATGGTGCGCTGCCACTCCTCTTCGCTAATGGCATCGATACCCGCCGTCGGCCCGGCGATCCCGGCGTTGTTGATCAGCACATCAAGACCATCGAAGCGTGCTCGCTGCACCCTGAATACCGCTTCGATCTGCGCCGGATCAGCGACGTCTGCGTGGGTGGCGACGCTGCCTGGATGGCGATCGAGGAATGCCGCAATGGCCGCCTCGCTAACATCGCACACGTGTACCTTTGCCCCCGCTTCCAGATAGGCCGCCGCCAACACCTCACCGATCCCGGCTGCACCGCCGGAAATAAGGACGCGCAGCCCTGCATAGGGAACCAGACGATTGAGAACACTCATGCTTTTTTCACTCCCGAGACACGCGACCTGGAGCGGTCGCTGTTTGCGATCAGGCGCGTCAGAGAGTCGGCAGCCTGCATGATGTCGTCGGTGACAGCTGCACGAGCCGCCGCCCCATCACGCGCGGCCAACGCCTCGACGATACGGTTGTGTGCTTCCATCGAACGCTGGAGATGCGCCCTGTCAGGCGCAACCAGCGCGAAACACGGACCGATGTGCAGCCAGAAATTCTCCACCGCCGCAACGATCAGCTCAGCCTTGGCCACCGCATAAATGCGTCGGTGAAAGGCAAAGTTGGTCCACAGATAGAGCGCGACATCAACGCTGTCGGCAGCCTTCTGCATCTGCCCGCAGAGCTGGCTGATGTCGGCAAGATCGGCGTCGTTGAGCAGGATGACCGCTTTCTCGGCCAACAGACCTTCCAGCGCCACCCGCGCATCGCGAATCTCGCGCAGCCGCTCCGGGGTCATCATGGGCACACGCAGCCGGGCAGTTTCGGTGACTTCGAAGGCGTTCTCAGCACTGAGGCGATTCAAGGCCTCGCGCACCGGCATCGGACTGGAACCCAGCGCTTCGGCAAGGCCACGAATCGTCAGCTTCTGACCCGGCTGAAAGCGCCCGCTCATCAACGCTTCACGGATCTGCCGGTAGACCTGGTCCTGGAGGGTATCGCGAGAGACCTGCCGCATGGCGGGCAGGAGGATGGGATGATCTGCCATGGGGAGTGACTCATATTGGCTTTCTTATGGCACAAATATGTGATCACAAATAACATATGTCAAATTGTTTTTTTGGAGGTGGTGGGCACCTTAGTCGGAGCTCACGTCGCGGGCACACGCGCAAAGCGTTGGTGCGGGGGAACGTCGCCACGGATTTTAGGTAACAGCTATTGGCTATTCCGAGTGGCTGGATGAGGACGCTGGCACGGGGCTGTGCCTGTTATAAAAAGCGACAGGCCTTTTATGTGCAAGCAAGCAGCGCGAGAAGGTTTCAGCCCTCAATACCGCGTTTTACATAGGTCGTAAGGTTCAAAGCCAAGCGAATAAAAACTTGATATTGATGCCGATGATAATCAACGCCGTCAGCAGACCGGGTAAACGCCAAAGGCCAAGCAGCAGAAACAGGAAAGGATTTAAAAGGCCTATCAGAATCAGGACAACCGTGTGGATCCCCGAGCCTGCCGAACCAAGCAGGTCCCAAATCAGCACCCCCACCCATATCGCCCAACACGCATACATGGTTATACCGTCGACCCGGTAAAAGGCACGCTTGAAAGCACTTCCCAAGGTATCGGAATCATTGAGCATCAGTGCATCCATACATAAATTGATCTGCTCGATAGTAGCCGAACCGAATCGCGAAGCTCCAATACCCTTCTCAAACTGAGTCTCAGCGGCGGGGCAACGTCATGCCAATGCGTGAAAAGTGGGAGCGTCAGATCAGCAGGGAATATTATTGACTGGGCCTGACAGCACCGCCTAAGCGTTCCATGAAATGGTTTTCGAACGGGACCAATGCTCGGATACTGGATATCTGATGGATGCTGCAAACATGGTGTCAGCAATTGACTCGCGTGGGCCGGGTCTGACATTTTTGAAAAGGAGGCAGGCATGAAAAACCAACGAGTCACGCAAAAGTCACGCGCATGAAAAAGGCCAATGCTGCAAACATTGGCCTAAGTCATTGAATTATATGGTCGGGACGGAGTGATTCGAACACTCGACCCCTAGCACCCCATGCTAGTGCGCTACCGGACTGCGCTACGCCCCGACTAGGCGTGTATCTGTTTTGCAACGTGCGAAAACGTTGAGGAATATACCCTAAGCATTTGAATTTTGGAAGTATCCTGACTGCTCAATTACGCCTTGAGCATGACGAGTACGTCTTCCAGCTCCGCAATCATCTCGCGGATCATCTGCTTGTACTGCTGGGTGTCGTCCTTTGGTTCACCGCTGGTAAGACGAAGTCGGGCGCCACCGATGGTGAAGCCCTGATCGTACAGCAGGCCGCGGATCTGGCGGATCATCAGTACGTCCTGGCGCTGATAATACCGACGGTTTCCGCGTCGCTTGACTGGGTTGAGTTGAGGAAACTCCTGCTCCCAATAACGCAGAACGTGCGGTTTTACCGCGCAGAGCTCGCTGACCTCACCGATGGTGAAGTAGCGTTTGCCGGGGATCGGCGGCAGCTCGTCGTTATGACTTGGTTCCAGCATATGCCTCAACTCGGGCCTTCAGCTTCTGCCCTGGACGAAAGGTGACCACACGGCGCGCCGTAATCGGAATCTCTTCACCGGTCTTGGGATTTCTCCCAGGCCGCTGGCGCTTGTCTCGAAGGTCGAAGTTGCCGAAACCTGACAACTTCACCTGCTCGTTATCTTCCAGAGCGTGCCTGATTTCTTCAAAAAACAGTTCGACCAGTTCCTTGGCTTCCCGTTTATTCAGGCCCAGCTCTTCGTACAGACGTTCGGCCATCTCAGCTTTCGTCAGAGCCCCCATACGCTACTTCCTTAACGTGGCGTTTAACCTCTCCTCAAGCGAGGTGAGGATAGCAAGTGTCGTTGCGTTTACCTCATCGTCATTAAGAGTGCGTGATGGATGCTGCCAGGTCAAGCCGACTGCAAGGCTTTTTCTATGCGGATCAATGCCTTTACCCTGGTAAACATCAAATAACCTGAGGTCTGTGAGCCACTCGCCTGCATTTTCACGAATAACGTCCAGAACTGCACTGGCCGAAACATCCCGATCAGCCAGCAGTGCCAGGTCGCGGCGCACTTCAGGGAAGCGCGACAGCTCGTGGAATTTCGGCAGACGGCCGGTCGACACTTCCGCCAGAACCAGCTCGAAAACAAACACCGGACGATCCAGGCCGAGGGTTTTCGACAGTTCCGGGTGAATGGCGCCCAGGAAACCGACTTCACGGCCATCACGCTCGATGCGAGCCGTCTGGCCTGGGTGCAAGGCAGGATGCTGACCCGGCGTGAAGGTGAACTCGCCCAACGCACCGGCAAAGCCCAGAACCGCTTCAACGTCAGCCTTGACGTCGAAGAAATCGACTACGTCGCGACCTTGCGCCCAGCCTTCCGGCAGGCGGCTGCCGCACACCACGCCAGCGAGCATCGGCTCCTGCTTCAAGCCGTCGAGCTGACCGACGAAGCGCAGGCCGCTTTCGAACATCCGCACGCGATCCTGCTGGCGGTTGAGGTTGTGCTGCAGGGCTTTGACCAGACCGGGCCACAGCGAGGCGCGCATGGCGGCCATGTCATTGGAGATCGGGTTGGCCAGCAGCAAGGGCTTGGCGCCCGGCGAGAACAGCTCGAACCATTTCGGGTCGATGAAGCTGTAGGTGATCGCTTCCTGATAGCCGCGGGCAACCAGCAGGCGGCGCAGCTCAGGCAGATCGCCCTTGGCTTCGGCCTTGGCCTGAGGAGCCAGACGGGCTTGCGGATAGCGGACCGGCAGACGGTTGTAGCCGTACAGACGCGCCAGCTCTTCGATCAGGTCGACTTCAAGGCTGATGTCGAAACGATGACTTGGCACTTCGACACGCCATTGCCCATCGGCTTCAGCAGTCACAGCCAGACCGAGACCTTTCAGCAGGCGTTCGATTTCGGCATTTTCGATCACCAGACCGAGCATCTGCTCGACGCGGCTGGCGCGCAGCGTAACCGGGGCAATCGACGGCAAATGCTGCTCGCTGACCACTTCGATCACGGGGCCGGCTTCGCCACCAGTGATTTCCAGCAGCAGACCAGTGGCCCGCTCCATGGCTTCACGGGCCAGTTGCCAGTCCACACCACGCTCATAGCGGTGCGAAGCGTCGGTATGCAAACCATAGGAACGCGCCTTGCCGGCCACCGAAATGGTGTCGAAGAACGCGCTTTCCAGGAAAATATCGCGAGTACTTGCAGTCACACCGCTGTGCTCGCCACCCATGACACCGGCGATCGCCAGCGCGCGCTGGTGATCGGCAATGACCAACGTGTCGGCACGCAGGCTGACTTCCTGACCGTCGAGCAGGACGAGCTTCTCGCCCTCCTCGGCCATGCGCACACGAATCCCGCCGTTGATTTCGGCCAGATCGAACGCATGCAGAGGCTGACCCAGCTCCAGCATCACGTAGTTGGTGATGTCGACAGCGGCATCGATGCTGCGCACGTCGGAACGACGCAGACGCTCGACCATCCACAGCGGGGTCGGACGCGAAAGGTCGACGTTGCGGATGACACGGCCCAGGTAGCGCGGGCATGCAGCCGGCGCCAGGACTTCTACAGGGCGCACTTCATCGTGTACAGCGCTGACAGCAGCGACCTGCGGACGGGTAACTTCAGCGGCGTACAGCGCACCGACTTCACGCGCCAGACCGGCCACCGACAAGCAGTCGCCACGGTTCGGGGTCAGGTCGACCTCAATGCTGGCATCGTCCAGGCTCAGATAGACACGAATGTCCTGACCGACTGGCGCATCGGCTGCCAGCTCCATCAGACCATCATTGCCCTCGCCGGCCTGCAACTCGGCAGCCGAACACAACATGCCGTTGGACTCGACGCCGCGCAGCTTGGCTTTCTTGATCTTGAAATCGCCAGGAAGCTCGGCGCCGATCATGGCGAATGGAATTTTCAGGCCCGGACGCACATTTGGCGCACCACAGACAACCTGAAAGGTTTCGCTGCCATTGCTGACCTGACACACACGCAGCTTGTCGGCATCGGGATGTTGCTCGGTGCTCAGCACCTCCCCCACCACCACGCCGCTGAAAACGCCGGCGGCCAGCGTCACGCTGTCAACCTCAAGACCGGCCATCGACAGACGAGCAACCAGCTCGTCGCGGGAAACCTGCGGGCTTACCCAGCCGCGCAGCCATTGTTCACTGAATTTCATCCTGCTCTCCTGAAGGGTTCGTACGACTTAGCGAAATTGCGCGAGGAACCGCAAATCGTTGTCGAAGAACAGGCGCAAATCATTGACGCCGTAACGCAGCATGGCCAGACGCTCTACGCCCATGCCGAACGCAAAGCCCTGAAACTCTTCAGGATCGATGCCGGACATGCGCAGCACGTTCGGGTGGACCATGCCGCAACCCATGACTTCAAGCCAGCCGGTCTGCTTGCAGACGCGGCAGCCCTTGCCACTGCACATGACGCATTCCATATCCACTTCCGCCGAGGGCTCGGTGAACGGGAAATACGAAGGACGGAAGCGTACGGCCAGCTCTTTCTCGAAGAACACACGCAGGAATTCTTCGATGGTGCCTTTCAGATCGGCAAAATTGATGTCGCGATCAACCAGCAGACCTTCGATCTGGTGGAACATCGGCGAGTGGGTGATATCCGAGTCGCTACGGTACACACGGCCTGGGCAGACGATGCGGATCGGCGGCTGCTGCGATTCCATGGTGCGTACCTGTACCGGCGAGGTATGGGTGCGCAGCAGCATGTTCGCATTGAAATAGAAGGTGTCGTGCATCGACCGGGCCGGGTGGTGGCCTGGGATGTTGAGCGCCTCGAAGTTGTGGTAATCGTCTTCGACTTCAGGGCCTTCGGCGATGCCGTAGCCGATGTGCGTGAAGAATTGTTCGATACGTTCCAGAGTACGGGTAATCGGGTGCAGACCACCTGAGGTCTGACCGCGGCCTGGCAGGGTCACATCGATGCATTCGGCTGCGAGCCTGGCAGTCAGTTCTGCCTGCTCAAACGATGCCTTGCGTGCATTGAGAACCTCTGTGACACGTTCCTTGGCAACGTTGATCAGCGCACCGACTTGCGGACGCTCTTCAGCAGGCAGGTTCCCCAGGGTCTTCATCACCTGAGTCAACTCGCCTTTCTTGCCGAGGTAGTGAACCCGGATTTGCTCCAGGGCATTGATATCTTCGGCGCTTTGCACAGCCTCAAGAGCTTGAGAGACCAGCGCGTCCAGGTTTTCCATGTACAGACTCCAGATACAAAATAGGGGAAGAGCTGAAGGCTCTTCCCCTATTTATGACGTTTAACACCGGCCCCGGAGAACCGGGGCAAGTGATTGTCGGGGACTTAGGCCAAGGTGGCTTTAGCTTTCTCGACAATCGCAGCAAACGCCGCTTTTTCGTTCACTGCCAGATCAGCCAGAACCTTACGGTCGATCTCGATGGACGCTTTTTTCAGGCCGGCAATGAAACGGCTGTAGGACAGACCGTTAACACGAGCACCAGCGTTGATACGAGCGATCCACAGAGCGCGGAACTGACGTTTTTTCTGACGACGGTCACGGTAGGCGTATTGGCCTGCCTTGATTACCGCTTGCTTGGCAACACGGAATACGCGTGAACGCGCGCCGTAGTAGCCTTTTGCAAGTTTCAGAATTTTTTTGTGACGCTTACGGGCAATGACGCCACGCTTTACACGAGCCATGAGTTACTTCCTCTATATCTTGATCAAAATTAACGAAGGCGCAGCATGCGCTCGACTTTTGCCACGTCAGACGGATGCAGCAAGCTGCTACCGCGCAATTGACGCTTACGCTTTGTCGACATTTTGGTCAGGATGTGGCTCTTGAAAGCGTGCTTGTGCTTGATGCCGTTGGCGGTTTTCAAAAACCGCTTAGCTGCACCACTTTTAGTCTTCATCTTTGGCATGTTCGGATACTCCGCATTCAGTTGATAAATATAACCGCAAGGCCTGCCGTGCCCTGGTGGTTATTTCTTCTTTTTCGGGGCGATGACCATGATCAGCTGGCGTCCTTCCATCTTAGGATGCTGTTCGACGGAACCGTATTCGAGCAGGTCACCTTCAACCCGCTTCAACAGCTCCATACCCAGCTCCTGGTGGGCCATCTCACGACCGCGGAATCTCAACGATACCTTGGCCCTGTCCCCGTCACTCAGGAAACGTACCAGGTTGCGTAGTTTTACCTGGTAATCCCCTTCCTCCGTCCCTGGACGAAACTTGATTTCTTTAACCTGGATCTGCTTCTGGTTCTTCTTCGCTGCAGCAACCTGCTTCTTCTTCTCGAAGATCGATTTGCCGTAATCCATCACACGGCAGACCGGAGGGAGTGCGTCGGCAGAAATCTCTACCAGATCCAGCTTCGCCTCTTCGGCAATACGAAGCGCTTCATCAATCGAGACGATGCCAATCTGCTCGCCGTCAGCGCCAATTAAACGAACCTCGCGGGCCGAGATATTTTCATTGATCGGGGCCTTGGGTGCAGCTCGTTTATCTTGTCTCATTTCACGCTTAATAATAATTACTCCGTATCTTGGCGACCACGCCGGGAAACCGCTTGTGCGAGGAATTCAGCGAATTGGGCGACCGGCATCGAGCCAAGGTCAGCGCCTTCACGTGTACGCACAGCGACAGTTTGCATTTCAACCTCCCGATCTCCAATCACGAGGAGATAAGGAACCTTGAGCAAAGTATGCTCACGGATTTTAAAGCCGATCTTTTCATTTCTCAAGTCAGACTTGGCACGAAACCCGCTTTCGGCCAGAGTTTTTTCCACTTCGAGGGCAAAATCGGCCTGTTTGTCAGTGATATTCATGATCACTGCTTGGGTAGGCGCCAGCCAGGCCGGAAATGCGCCTTCGTAATGCTCGATCAGAATTCCGATAAAACGCTCGAAGGATCCAAGAATCGCGCGGTGCAACATGACCGGATTCTTGCGACTGTTGTCTTCCGACACGTACTCGGCACTCAAGCGGATCGGCAGATTGAAGTCCAGCTGCAAGGTGCCGCACTGCCATACCCGACCGAGACAATCCTTGAGGGAGAACTCGATTTTCGGACCGTAGAACGCGCCTTCACCCGGCTGCAGATCATAAGGCAGACCTGCGCTATCGAGTGCAGAAGCCAGCGCCGATTCGGCACGGTCCCAAAGCTCGTCGGAGCCTACACGCTTTTCAGGGCGAGTGGACAATTTGAGTTCGATATCCTTGAAGCCGAAATCGGCGTAGACATCCAGCGTCAGCTTGATGAACGCGGCGGACTCGGCCTGCATCTGGTCTTCGGTACAGAAGATGTGCGCATCGTCTTGAGTGAAGCCACGTACGCGCATGATGCCGTGCAAGGCGCCCGACGGTTCGTTACGGTGACAGGCACCGAACTCGGCGAGACGCATCGGCAGCTCGCGGTAGCTCTTCAGGCCCTGATTGAACACCTGCACGTGGCAAGGGCAGTTCATCGGCTTGATCGCGTAGTCGCGACTTTCGGACTCGGTGGTGAACATATTGTCGGCGTAGTTGGCCCAGTGCCCGGATTTTTCCCAGAGCGAGCGATCAACTACTTGCGGAGTCTTGATCTCGAGGTAGCCGTTTTCACGCTGCACTTTGCGCATGTACTGCTCGAGCACCTGGTACAGGGTCCAGCCCTGCGGGTGCCAGAAGACCATGCCCGGCGCTTCTTCCTGGGTATGGAACAGACCAAGACGCTTGCCGATCTTGCGATGGTCGCGTTTCTCGGCTTCTTCGATGCGCAGAATGTAGGCCGCCAGCTGCTTCTTGTCAGCCCAGGCGGTGCCGTAGACACGCTGCAGTTGCTCGTTCTTGGCATCGCCACGCCAGTAGGCGCCAGACAGCTTGGTCAGCTTGAATGACTTCAGGAAACGCGTGTTCGGCACGTGCGGACCGCGGCACATGTCGACGTATTCTTCGTGGTAATACAGGCCCATGGCCTGCTCGTTCGGCATGTCTTCGACCAGGCGCAGCTTGTAATCTTCGTGACGGGCAGTGAACACCTCGATCACTTCAGCGCGCGGGGTGACTTTCTTGATGACGTCGTAATCTTTTTCGATCAACTGCTGCATGCGCTGCTCGATCGCCGCCATATCGTCAGGCGTGAACGGGCGCTCGTAGGCGATATCGTAATAGAAACCGTCGTCGATCACCGGGCCGATGACCATTTTTGCAGTCGGATACAACTGCTTGACCGCGTGTCCTACCAGGTGCGCGCAGGAGTGACGGATGATTTCCAGTCCTTCCTGATCCTTGGGGGTGATGATCTGCAGGCTGGCATCGTTTTCGATCAGGTCGCAGGCGTCGACAAGCTTGCCGTCGACCTTGCCGGCAACGGTGGCCTTGGCCAGACCGGCACCGATTGAAAGCGCGACATCGGCTACGGAAACCGCATGATCGAATGAACGTTGACTGCCGTCGGGAAGAGTAATAGTTGGCATGGCGCCTCCTCTCCTAGTGGTGACCCCTACCAAAGGTCACGTGGGTTGGGATGAGCCAGTACGTGATCCGGTGGTATGCCTGCCTCACAGTGGCAGGAGCCTTGGGGCCAACCTTGAACCGGACCAGATGACTGGAATGTACGAAAAAACCTGCCTGCGCTGCACCGAAAGCCATAGGCCATGGGGCGCTTGAAAATAACAGGACGCGCATCCTACCACAGCCAGGCCGACCGGGATGCACATCCACGCAAATCAAATGGAATTAACACGGCGCCTGAACTGGCAGGCTTCATGGGCGTCAGAAACCAGCGAGACCCCGTACGTTTTTTCCAGCAATAAGGAGAACACCATGAAGTTTTCACGCCTGACCAGCCTCCTCGTCTGCAGCGCCGCCCTCATCCCGCTGGGTGCTCACGCCGCGATGGACGGAGCGACACGCACTACCTTCACTCAGGAATGCGTTGCTGCGGCCAAGAAACAGGGGCTGAATGACAAGACCGCCGCGACTCACTGCGAATGCGGTGCAAAGCAGGTGGACAGTCATTTCACCGACAAGGAAATAGCCTCGCTCAAGGACACCAAGGCAGCGCCTCCCGCTGCATTGACGGCAAAACTGCAAAAACTGGTCGCGGAAAACTGCACGGCGACAAAATAATCATTTTTTTCAGCTGGGCTAAACCGCGCGCGGCAAGCACTGATGGCGGTTGGCCCAGACTCTTCTGAAAGCCATTGAAATCATGGCTTTAAGCGCCATTGATAAAGCCTGTTCTGTACTGGGTCTGGCACCTCGGAGGGCGGTTTGCAGAGTATGGTGAACTGCATATACGGGACCTTTACGCAAAGCGCCCACCTTAATAGCTGTTTTTTTGCTCATTTCGACTATGATAGCCCGGTGTGCCCAGTTGGCCTGAGCAGCACGTTACTGAAAATTATGTTTCTGGAGATACACCATGTCTAATCGCCAAACCGGCACCGTAAAATGGTTCAACGATGAAAAAGGCTTCGGCTTTATCACTCCACAAGGTGGCGGTGACGACCTGTTCGTACACTTCAAAGCAATCCAGAGCGACGGTTTCAAAAGCCTGAAAGAAGGCCAGACCGTTACTTTTGTTGCTGCTAAAGGCCAGAAAGGCATGCAAGCAGAAGAAGTTCAGGTGGCCTGATTCACCTGACACAAAAAAAACCCCGTCATTGACGGGGTTTTTTTATGCGCAAAAGAAAGTACCGGCTCAACCGCAATTGATCCGGGTGACCTTCCCCGATGCGTCGGTGTTGACGTTTACCCGCTCGGATCGGTATTCCAGCGTGACCATGTCGTCAGGACCGAGAATGCGCGCATCCTGCGAACCGGAACGGGCGCGGACTTGAGAAAGGAGGTCTATGGACGCTTGCTTGCCAATGGCGAACTGGGCAAGCCCTGCATCACAGCGGCCAGGTATCGCGTTGCTGGCTGGCGCGTCGGCCTTGACGGGCGCTTCAGCACTGGCACTGGCACTGGCACTGCTATCGGAAGCCGTACTGCTGCAGCCTGCCATCAATGAAGCCACGACCATAAAACCCAATGTTGCGAATTTCCGGGGCATACACCCTCCTCTGCCAATGAACATTTCCAGACCTGTCCGACCGCGCTCGGGCGCGTTGGTTGCACGGTCCGACCGAGATGCCTTGCGTAACCTGTTGATCTGTCTGGAACGGGAGTCTGCCTTGGCATGACACTGGACGCGCGAAGAAATCGTCACAAAACGTTTATCGCCGGTACTCATTGAACCGGGCTATCAGGATCATGTGTAAGTAGAAGTGTCAAAATGCGCGGGGGATGGTTTACTGCCAGAGACACAAGCGCCGGGACGCGAGCAGCGTGTACGTGGCCCTTCACTGGAGATCAGACAGACATGACAGCCATAACCCTAGACGCCGACATCAAGGCCAAGTGGCCTCAGGGCCACTGCTCGCACAGCCCCGGGAATCCGGAAGAGCTGATGATCATCGCAGTCGACCTGCTGATCAAGGAACTGGGCACCGAGGGTGCCCGCTCCTTCATCAGCCAGGTGCTGAGCCGCTATGCGGCGGCAGGACTGCCCGCCTGATACGCGGCTTCAGAATGCGTGACTACTTGAGACGCGCCAGTCGCTCGGTCAGCAGATCGAAGAAACCCTGAGCGTCGCCGTTCTCGACCCAGAATACGTTCTGCGGCTGCTTGAGCGTGCCGTACCAGTCGGCCACTGTCTGACCGAAACCGATCCCTTCACGAGTGTCCACCGCCACGTTGATCTGCCTTCCGGAGAACAACGCGGGCTTGAGCAGCCAGGCAATCACGCTGGCATCGTGTACAGGTCCACCGGGCAAACCGTAATGCTCCATGTCCAGCTTGACGTATTCATTGAGAATGCCGTCCACCAGCTTGCCAGCATTGTTGCCCAATGCGGCGATCTGCTTGAGGCGCTGTTCACTGGTGAGAATCTTGTGGGTCACATCCAGCGGCACGTACGTCAGCTTCACACCACTGGCCAGAACGATCTGCGCAGCGTGGGGGTCGGCGAACAGATTGAATTCGGCAACCGGAGTGATGTTACCGCCGTTGAAATGCGCGCCGCCCATGACCACCACTTCCTTGATGCCCTGGGTGATTTCCGGAGCTTGCACCAGCGCTAGCGCCAGGTTGGTCTGCGGGCCGAGCATGGCGATGGTGATGCTGTGCGGCTTGGCCTTGCTCAGGGTGCGAATCAGGTAATCGACAGCATTGCCTTCGGCCAGCCCCTTGGCGGGCTCATGCACGGGCACACCCGGTAAACCTTCCTGACCGTGAACGTTCTCTGCATAGATCGGTGTACGCACCAGCGGCTTGGGCGCACCGGCATACACAGGCACCTCTTCGCGCCCGGCCCACTCCCGCGCCAGCCTGGCGTTGCGCGAGGTCTTGTCGAGCCGCACATTGCCGGCCACCGTGGTGATAGCCATGACGTTCAGCTCTTCAGGTGACGCCAGCGCCAGCAACAACGCAACGACATCGTCCGCACCTGGATCGGTATCGATGATCAGATCGCGCTTTTCAGCCGCCTGGACAGCAGCAGTACCGAGAATGGACAAGAGCAACGCTCCACGAATGAACTGCCTGGAAAACTGTATCAATGTCATATGAAACTCCCTTTCTTGAATAACTAGAAGACGACTCCGGATACCAGCGCCACATTACTGTACGGCTGACATTCTCCGGTACGGATGATTGCCTTGGCCTTGCGACTCAAGACCTTGAGGTCTTCATGGCTTATCCAGCGTTGTTGCCCCAATTGGTCGTCGAGATTCAGGCTTTCGATCACCTGCAACGCAGGCGGCTTGACCTCGGCCATCTCGCTGGCCAGCACATGGCTTTCAACCTGCATTTCACTCAGCACGACATCCAGCACACTGATGAAATCCGGCACACCGCGGGTCAGCGCGAGGTCGATCAGTTCGACGCCTGCCGGTACTGGCATGCCGGCGTCGACGATCATCAGGATGTCACCGTGGCCCAGCGATGCAATCACGCGGGACAGGGCAATATTGAGTAACGGGGTCTTTTTCATAGCGAATTGAATTCCTGTACTTCCTCAAACGTCGGGATGGACGGCTGGGCACCCGCTCGGGTGACGGAGATGGCCGCCGCAGCCTGACCGAAACGAATTGCCTGCAACTCGCCATGGCCTGCGGACAATGCCGCCGCAAAACCGCCGACAAAGGTATCACCTGCAGCGGTGGTGTCCACGGCCTGCACGCGTCGCGCTGGAATATGCTCCATGCCAGACGCATTGGCGAACAGGGTTCCATGCTCGCCGAGGGTAATGATCACGTTGCGCGCGCCGGCCGCCAGCATGGATGATGCCGCGTTTTCAGCGGCAGCCGGTGAGTCAACGTTTACACCGGTCAGGGTCTGCGCTTCGCTTTCGTTCGGGATCAGGTAGTCGATCAGGGCATACCAGTTTGCCGGCAAGGGCTCGCTGGCAGGCGCAGGATTGAGAATGACGGTCTTGCCCAGCGCACGGGCGCGGGCCAAGGTATGGAAAACGGTCTCGGTCGGCACTTCGAGCTGGCAGATGACGATTTGCGAATCCGCCAGCAGCGTGTCGAAGCGCTCGATCAATGCCGGACTGAGCCGACCATTGCCACCGGCCACGATGACAATGGCGTTCTGGCTGTTGGCGTCGACCACGATCGAGGCGATACCGGTGGACACGCCCTCAACGACGGTCACCGCCTGACAATCGATCTGCTCGGCCAGCAACGCTGCACGCAATTGTTCGCCGTAGGCATCGGCCCCGACACAACCGATCATCGCCACGCTGGCGCCCAGACGTGCCGCAGCGACCGCCTGATTCGCACCCTTGCCGCCCGGCACGGTGTCAAATGTTTCCCCGCTCAAGGTCTCGCCGGGACGCGGCAGACGCTGGGCGCGGATGACCAGATCCATGTTCAGACTGCCCACTATCACTATTTTTGCTTGCATGGCTCATTAATCCGTTGCTGTACGTGCACGTCATTCGTTGGACAAAGTGTTTGGCGCTGCCGTGGACTCGCGCACCACGACGCTGGGCGTCACGAGTCTTTTTTCGGCAGGAAGCCCATGGGGTGTGGTGATTCTGCTCAGCAGCATTTCTGCAGCGGTTTCGCCCAATTGCATGATCGACTGCCCCACGGTGGTGAGCGCAGGATAAACGTAGCGACTCATCTGGATATCATCGAAACCGATCACCGACAGGTCCTGAGGCACGCGAATCAAGCGCTCGGCGGCGGCGCGCAGCACACCGATGGCAATCACGTCGTTGCCGGCAAAAATCGCGGTCGGCGGGCGTTCTTCCAGCAGTTGGCGCGCGGCCTCATGACCGGCAGAGCTGGTGAACTCACTGTGCAGCGCCCATTCGGCCCGGACCTGGACGGACGCCTGCTGCAGGGCGCGCCGATAACCCGCCAGACGCATCTCGGCCACGGTGCTATGAACTGGCCCGCCGATACAGGCAATGGCGCGATGCCCCAGGTCCAGCAAGCGCCGAGTCGCCAGATAAGCGCCCTGCTCATGGTCGATACGGATCATGTCGGCATCGATACCGTCCAGTTCCCGGTCAACGATCACCAGCGGCGTACGGACCTCGGCAAGTCCGCCTGCAACACCGGCATCACCACCGACCGAAGAGACAATCAGACCGTCCACGCGCTTTTCCAGCAGCACTCGCAGATAACCACGCTGTTTCTCCGGATTGTCATCGGAGTTGCAGAGGATCACACAAAAACCATTGCGCTCGCAGTAATCCTCGATGCCCCGCGCCAACTCGGCGAAGTACGGGTTCATACCGTTGGGAATCAACAGACCGATGGTCGAGGTGGTCTTGGCCTTCAGCGAACGCGCCACTGCACTGGGCACATAATCGAGCTGTGCAATGGCGGCTTCGACCTTGAGCCTGACCGGCTCGCTGACCGGCCGGGTCTTGTTCAGCACGTGGGAAACCGTGGTGTACGAGATACCCGCAAGGGCCGCGACATCCTTGATGGTTGCCATATCAGCCCTGGCGCCGAGCCCGGTGGCTGCGATAGGTGTCCAGCACCACAGCGATCACGATCACCGCACCGGTGATGATCCGCTTGGTCGGCTCGGTCGCACCGATCTGCGCCAAGCCTGCGGCCAGCACAGAAATGATCAGCACACCGAAAAAGGTGCTGATGATCGAACCGCGACCGCCCATCAGGCTGGTACCGCCGATCACCACTGCCGCAATGACCTGCAGCTCGAGCCCGGCACCGGCATTAGGGTCGGCCGCTTCCAGCCTGGATATCTGGAACAGTGCCGCAACACCGGCCAGCAGCCCCATCAGCGAGAACACCAGAATCTTGTAAGGCTTGGGATTGATACCCGCCAGACGCACGGCCTCTTCATTGGTGCCGATGCCGATCAGGTAGCGACCGAAAACGGTGCGGGTCAGTACCGCCTGAGCGACGAAGATGACCAGCAAAGCGATGATGAAGGACGGCGCAATGCCAAAGGCAATCGGATCGGACAGCCAGGCGAACGAATCACCGATGTAGGCGGTACGCGAATTGGTCATCTGATAGGCCGCGCCACGGGCCATTTCCAGCACGCCCAGAGACACGATGAACGAAGGGATGCGCCAGGCAACCGTAATCGAACCGGTGATCGTACCCGCCAGCGTCGCACAGGCAATGCCCAGTAACGCAGCCGGAAACACGCTCCAGCCCCAGCCGAGGATTGCCACACTGACCGCCGAAGCAGCCAGGGCCAGCACCGAGCCGACCGACAGGTCGATGCCGCCGATGATGAGGATCAGCGTCATGCCGACCGACAGCACCATCAGGTCCGGGATCTGGTTAGCCAGCATGCTGAAGGTCTGGTAGGACAGGAAGTGATCGCTGAGCAGCGAGAACAGCACGATCATCACCAGCAACGCACCGGCCAGCCCGATGTAGGTACCGAGGCCAAGGTAGTTGCCGCCGCGACGGACCGGCGCGGTCAGCGTCGGAGAAGGAGTATTTTTCATGAGTCGTTCCTGGGCGCCGCATCATTGAGCAGCGCGTCACGTTTCTGATAACCGGCGAAGGCAGCGGCCAGCAATTGGTCCTGGGTCCAGCTGTCGCGCTCGAACGTGTCGATCAGGCGACCGGCAGACAGCACGCCGATACGATCACAAATCAGCATCAGCTCGCGCAGATCACTGGAAACCACCACCAGCGCCCTGCCCTGACGGGTCAGTTCGGCCAGCAGCGCGTAGATATCGAACTTGGCACCGATGTCGATGCCCCGTGTCGGCTCGTCGAACAGCATTACCGTGCAGTCACGTTCCAGCCAGCGACCGATCACCACCTTCTGCTGATTGCCACCCGACAGCTCGGAGACCAATTGGCCCGGACTGGAACTGCGAATGCGCATGGCCGCCACCTGGCGCTGCGCCAGTTTCAGCTCATCATCACTGTTGACCAAGCCCGCGCTGGAAATCGAATGCATGTTGCCCAGCGCAATGTTGGCGCTGATCGATTGCGACATCAGCAGGCCTTCGCTCTTCCGGTCTTCCGTGATCAGCGCGATACCCTGCGCCACTGCGTCGGATGGCGAGCGAATGCTGACCTTCTGCAGCGGCCTTCCGACTTCGATGTCACCGCTGTCGGCAACGTCTGCACCGTAGATCAGGCGCAACAACTCGGTACGCCCGGCACCGATCAGCCCGGAAATACCGAAGATTTCACCTCGACGCACGTCGAAGGACACATCCTGAACCTTGCCGGCGCGACTGAGCCCCTTGACTGACAGCGCCACCTCGCCAATCTGCCGGGCGCCCATGTCGATATGCTCGCCGAGCTCACGGCCAACCATCAGGGTCACCAGTTGCTCACTGTTGTATCGGGAAATCGGCTCGACACACACCAGTTTGCCGTCGCGCAGCACGGCGATGCGCTGGGACACCCTGGCAAGCTCTTCAAGCCGATGGGATATGTAGATGATCGAGACGCCCCGCGCCTGCAGTCGGGTGATCTGCTCGAAGAGCATTTCCACTTCACGCGAGGTGAGCATGGCAGTGGGTTCGTCGAGAATCAGCACGTGACAGTCGCCGATCAGGTTGCGTGCGATCTCGACCATCTGTTGGTGGCCAATCCCCAACTCGCCGACCAGCGTGTCGGGATCAATCGCGTCCAGCCCCACTTGGGCCATGGCCTCGATCGCGTTTTCGCGCAAGCGCTTGCGGTCGATCCAGCCGGCCCTGCGGGGCAGGTCATGAAGAAACAGATTTTCGGCCACGGTCAGGGTCGGCAGCAGGTTGAGTTCCTGCATGACCATACGAATGCCGAGTTTTTCGGCCTGGGTACGACTTGCCGGCTGATAAGGCTGGCCCTGGAATTCCATGTTTCCGGTGGTAGGCGTTACCAGCCCGCCGATGATTTTCGACAAGGTGCTTTTACCGGCACCGTTTTCCCCGGTCAGGGCCAGCACTTCGCCACGCATCAACGTCAGGTCGACGTCACCGAGTACAGGCTGTGCGTAGGTTTTGCCGATGCCACTGACCGAAAGAACAGCTGTCTGAGCAGACGCTGACATACATTTCTCCCAGCGCCCGTCCTCTGCGGACGGGCACCTTTACACGGCGTGGATCAAGGTTGAGTAACGAGCTGCACCGGCGTTTCGATCACGCCCTTATCGTTGGTATCGACCTTCTCGCCTTTGACCAGCTTGAGGGCAGCGTCTATGCCGAAGACCGCCTGCTTGGCTGCGTACTGATCGGCCGTGGCCAGAACCCGGCCATCCTTGAGCATCGGCTTGATCGCATTGATGTTGTCGTAGCCCACGACCATGACCTTGCCAGCCTTGCCTGCCGCACGCACTGCAGAGACGGCGCCCAGCGCCATGCTGTCATTACCGGCCAGCAGGGCTTTCAGGTTCGGGTATTCATTGAGCATCGCCGAGGCCACAGCGTTGCCCTTGTCGATTTCCCAGTTACCGGACTGCGTGGACACCACTTTCATTTTCGCTTCGTCCATGGCGTCCTTGAAACCGGCGGTGCGTTGCTGAGCATTATTGGTGGTCGACACACCTTCGATGATGCCCACCTCGTCGCCAGCGGTCAGTTTCTTGGCCAGATAGTCGCCCACCAGCTTGGCACCCTTGCGGTTGTCAGGCCCTACGAACGGAATTTGCAGGCTCTTGCTTTTGAGCACGTCGACATCGAGCTGGTTGTCGATGTTGACGACCTTGATTCCGGCATCGGTGGCTTTCTTGAGCACCGGTACCAGCGCTTTGGAGTCGGCGGGCGCGATCACCAGCGCATTCACGTTGGAGGCGATCATCTGCTCGACGATGCGGATCTGCGCCGACGTGTCGGACTCATCCTTGATCCCGTTGGAGATCAGGTCGAATTCGGTGGCATGTTCTTTCTGGTAGGCCTTGGCACCGTCTTCCATGGTCAGGAAGAACTCGTTGGCCAATGACTTCATGACCAGTGCAACCTTGGGTTTTTCAGGCGTCTGGGCATAGACGGTAGAAAGGGGCATGACTGCCGTGACGGCAGCAAACATGGCGACAGCGAGAAGGCGTCCAGCGAATGGCAGCTTCATGAGTTCATCTCCGATCTTGTGATTATTGTTCGGGCGAACGGCGCAGAATCGATGCCGGGCATCGCCGCGCAAACGTTTGCGAGGAGCGAACTATGGAAAAAGCTGCAGCCTTTGTCAATCCACCGGAAATTAAATCTTCCCGAGCTGCCCGTCCCCGCTAGCGCAGGGAACGGGCGTCACAAACAGTCGGGTTTCACTCTTCAGGTTTGACCGTCGCCACATCATCGGCCTTGATCCGGATTGTCTTGCCGGAGATATCCTCGAACTCGTAGAAACCGTCGCGCGTCTTGGTCTTGGGCATGTCTTTGGTCACATACTGAGTGCCGTTTTGCAGCGTGACGACCGAGGGCGTGGAACAGCCTGCCAGCAGCACAACTGCCGAGGCCAGTAACGGAAATGCCAGTGACTTGATATTCATGTGTGACTCCGGAAACGTCAGGTTTTTTTCAAGGCAATAGTGTGCCACTTCGAGCGCTTTATCTTACATAGATGTTGCGAAAGATCCGACACTCAAATACTGTATGCCCGTACAGCAATATTCAGGGACCTTTTTCCGTGGCAAAACAAAGCACAGCGACCCCCTCCACTCCCGGCCCTTACGAGCGCATGGGCATGCGGGTACAGAAGATCATCAACTCGCCCACCGCGCAGAAATCCAGGGCTGCCCTGCTCTTTCGTCAGCCGGACGAGGCAGAAGACGACTGGGCACAGCTCCTTGAAGAAATAGCCGAGAACGACAATGTCACCCTCGCCTGGCGCGACGACGGTGGCGTGCAAATCTTCTGGACGCTGCCGAAGGAAGACTGACGGCATGACGTTTCGATTTTCCTCACTGCTTTGCACTACCCTGCTCATCACCGCCTCATTCGCCGCTCAGGCACAAGCACCGCGCACTTTCAGCGAAGCCAAGAAAGTTGCCTGGGGCTTGTATGCACCGCAGTCGACCGAGTTTTACTGCGGCTGCAAATACACGGGCAATCGGGTCGATATCGCTGGGTGCGGCTATGTACCGCGCAAGAGCGCCAAGCGCGCCAGTCGTATTGAATGGGAACACATCGTGCCTGCCTGGCAGATCGGGCATCTGCGCCAATGCTGGCAGAACGGCGGGCGCAAGAACTGCACAAAAACTGACCCGGTCTACAAACGCGCTGAGGCAGACCTGCATAACCTGGTGCCCAGTATCGGCGAGGTCAACGGTGACCGCAGCAACTTCAGCTTTGGCTGGATACCCGAGCAAAAGGGCCAGTACGGTTCATGCCTGACCCAAGTGGATTTCAAGGCCAAAAAGGTCATGCCTCGCCCCTCGATACGCGGCATGATCGCACGCACTTACTTCTACATGAGCAAACAGTACAACTTGCGCCTATCGCGCCAGGACCAGCAGCTCTATCAGGCCTGGAACAAAACCTATCCGCCTCAGGCATGGGAGCGCCAGCGTAACCAGCAGGTCGCTTGTGTCATGGGACGCGGTAATGACTTTGTAGGCCCGGTAGACCTGAAATCGTGTAAATAACTACGATTGATCAAAGGCCGAGCCCTCAAACGGATGGATTGCTCGGCCATTGACCGATGCACTTGAGTGAATCCAAAACCACTCATCGGACAACTGTTAACTCAAACCATGAACAGTACGATTTTCGTTCTACTCTCTGAAAACAAGGGCGTGATCGGGAAGACTCTGCCCGTGCATATGCCAAAAAAATCAGGCTGATTATCACGTTCGCAGGCAGGAAAGATGAATCATCAAACGGAATTTGAAATTCACTATCAATTCAACGGCGAACCTCACTGCTTTCTGCATCATGCAAAGCAATTGTGTCAGAGCGACGCATTGCATTGTGCGACCCTGCATGCAGGTGTCGGGACCGTGAGCGGCAATATATCCGCAGGCCCGATGGGCGTCGCAACCTTGCAGGCCAAGCGCTTTGGCGTGACGCAGGTACATTGGAGAAGGTCTCCGCTGCAAGCCTGAAGCATCGTCCCCTTCAACCAGACAATGGCCTTCGAAAAAGGCCATTGTTCATAGGTATTGCCAGCCGCTTCCGGATCAGATGGCAGGGTAATCGCCTGTGCCATCAGGCCACGGCGTTAGCAGCTCGAAACCGGTCGAGGTGACGGCAACCATATGCTCCCACTGCGCAGACAGTGAAAGGTCGCTGGTCAGAACCGTCCAGCCATCCGGCAGTGTCCGGGTGCCAGCCCTGCCTGCATTGATCATCGGCTCGATGGTGAACACCATGCCGGGTTTCAGCTTGAGGCCTTTGCCCTGTGCACCGTAGTGTAGAACCTGCGGCTCTTCATGGTACTTGCGCCCGATGCCGTGTCCGCAATATTCGCGCACCACGCTGAAGCCTTCGCGATGAGCGACGCTCTGGATGGCGTAACCGATATCACCCAGGGTTGCCCCAGGGCGCACTGCATGGATACCGGCACGGGTTGCCTCATAAGTCGTCTCGACCAGACGCCTGGCCAGAGGGCTGACCTCACCCACCAGGTACATCCGGCTGGTATCGCCGTACCAGCCGTCCTTGATGACCGCGACATCGATATTGACGATGTCGCCTTCCTTGAGGATATCGGTGGCAGAAGGTATGCCATGACACACAACGGCATTCGGAGAGATGCAGGTGGTCTTGGTAAAACCGTGATAGCCGACGTTCGCAGGAATCACTTTCAGCTCTTTGACGATGTATTCATTACAGATATCGTCGAGCGCTTCGGTGCTGACGCCAGCCTTGACGTAAGGTGTGATCATCGCAAGCACATCGGCGGCCAGTCTGCCGGCTATACGCAGCTGCACGAGATCCTGTTCGGTCTTGATACCGATAGCGCTGCTCATGAGGCCGCCTTGGACAGGCTGGAAGCTGAAGGCTCCGAGACATTGAAGTTCGAAGCGGTCAGCACGGTCTCACCAGCATTTTCGAGACGGATCAGCATCTGGCAGATCTCGCTGTAATCCAGCGCTGGGTGCAGTTCAGCGAGCATACCGACACGCATCCAGTGCTCGGCCTGCGCATTGATGGAGCGGCTGAGCGCAACGCTGGCAGAGCGCAGATTGGCGTGCATGTTTTCGGAGATTTTTACCAGACCCATGATTCACCTCAAGTTGAATATATGAAGCATATACGTTACGTATACTCACAATCAACCCAAGGCGTGCCGTGGCTGCGATCAGCCACGTTATTCCATCGCGCTGGCTTGGCGGTATTCACCGCCAACGCGGGCGGCCGCGATTACGATCGACACCTCCGGCTCGTAGGCATTGAACTGGCGCAGTCCGGCCGCCAGCCGGAGAAAATCCTCGCGCTGCATTTCGTTGACTGAAGAGAGCGTACGGTGTTGTTGAGCAATCGGGCTTTGCGCTGACTTAAGGGACATGACAGACCTCATTCGTTCTTTACTGTTCATACATACAGTATTTTGAACCGCGCGCTGATACAAGACCAATCGCGACGAATGGTCGGTGAATTTGTAAATCCCTCAATGCCCCGCCAGGGCCTGCAGGCGCTCCAGATCAGCCTGGGCGATGCTGATGCCGTGCACCATCGATTGCGCGCGTTCGCTATAACGCCGATCCCCCGGCAGACGCTCCTGCCCTGCCCCATGGAGCTGTCGTACCAGCTCCTCGCTGCGCTGTGCAAACGACTGACCGCTGCCCTTGTCAGGGTCGATGACGATCAGCAACTGACCGGTCCAGGGCGTCTGTGCACCGGGATGCTTCGACCAGTCGAATTCGAACGAGAAATTGCCCCCTGTCAGCCCTGCTGCCAGCAGCTCGACCATCATCGACAATGCAGAACCCTTGTGCCCGCCGAACGGCAACAACGCGCCACCCTCGAGAATGGCGCGAGGCTCTTCAGTGGGCTGGCCGTCACAATCGACACCCATGCCCGCCGGCAGCAGTCGACCTTCACGTGCGGCGATCTGTACATCACCGTGGGCGATGGCGCTGGTCGCCAGGTCGAAAACAATGGGTTCGCCGCCTGCGCGGGGCGCGGCGAAAGCAATCGGGTTGGTGCCGAACAGGGGCTGACGCGCACCATGTGGCACAACGCAGGTCATGCTGTTGACCATGCTCAGGGCGACCAGCACCTGTTCGGCGAAAGGCTCGACATCCGGCCATAACGCAGCGAAGTGATGAGAGTTGCGGATGGCCAGAACCGCAATGCCGGCGCTGCGCGCCTTGTCTATCAACAGGGCTCTGGCTGCCGCCAGTGCGGGTTGGGCAAAACCGCCTCCGGCATCGACCCGGACAAACGCAGCGCCGACATCCTCGACCACCGGCACAGCCTTGCCATTCACCCAGCCGCTCGCCAGCGATGAGAGATAGCCGGGGATGCGAAAGATGCCATGGCTATGCGAGCCGTCGCGCTGGGCACTGGCGCAGTTCTCGGCAAGCACCTCGGCAACCTCCGCACTTGTGCCATGAGCGACAAAGATTCGGCGCAACAGATCTGTCAGTTGCTTGAGGGAAACAATCCGGGTCGACTGATCGGCAGAATTGGCGCGCATCTGAAACTCCTGTTCATGGCGGTAGATCGAGAACGCTAGCGAGAATTACAAGGCGAAGGCAGGCCCCGAGAGTAGCGCTGCGGATTGTGCAAAGACACTCCCAAAGGTAATAACCTGATCGCAGCGGACAGACTGAGACGGGAAGTTTTCAATGAGACCCGCTTGCATTCACCAGAAAATACGCAGCGCCTTGATGGGCAATAGCCTGCAAATGTTCTCTCTGCCTGAAATCAAAGGGTAGAATGCGCCGAAGGTATAGGCCGGAGCGCCCATGAGCGACCCTCTTTTCAGCAACGCAGAACACGACGCGATCACCGATGCCGCTGCGCATTGGTGCATGCGCCTGCATGCAGAAGACTGTAACGTCGCCGAACGAAAAGCATTCGAGCAGTGGCTGAAGGCCCACCCCCAGCATGCGGTCGAATACAACGCCATGCTCGAGGTCTGGGATATCGCCGGGCAAATCGAACCGCTCAATCCGGCACCTGTGCGCCAAGCCCAGGCTGACCGGCCCGATCACGTTCGACCTCGTCGCGGTGGCCGCTGGGCAAAACTGGCCGCAGCCGCAGCGGTGGTTGCCATGGCGCTGCCGATTGCAGGGTACGTCGGCTGGCATCAAGGCTGGCTGCCTGACGCCTACGAGACTTACAACGCCGATACCGCCACACGTCTGGTCATGCTCGAGGACGGCAGCCGTGCCGAGCTGAACCTGGGTACCGAGCTGACCTATGCCAATTATCGGGATCGACGCAGCGTCACGCTGACAAAGGGCGAGGCGTTCTTTGAGGTCAGCCACGACAGCACGCATCCCTTTGTCGTCGATGCCGGTGCAGGCAGCATCAGGGTCACCGGCACGCGCTTCAATGTATGGATGTATCAGGATCAGGTACGCGTGACGCTGGTCGAAGGGTCGGTTCAGATCAACAGTGATCGTGCGCATCCTTCTTCGAGCCACGCCCTCGCCCCCGGCATGCAGGCCATCTACAAAACCGGCGACGACGCTCCACTGATCAGCCAGACCGAAGCACGCGATACCAGCCTGGCGTGGCGCAATGGCAAGCTGATCTTCAATGATCTGCCGCTCAGCCAGGCACTGCCGCTGATCAATCGCTACCTGCAAACACCCATTCTGCTGGCGGACAGCGCAACCGGTGCCATGCGCCTGGGCGGCAGTTACAACACCCACGACCTGTCGAGCCTGCTAGGCTCTCTGCCCAAGGTGTTGCCGGTGTATGTGACGCAGAATCAGAACGGCAACCCGGTACTCAACCGCCGTACCTCCGACACACCGAAAGGCTGATCGCACTCGCGGTCTTGCAGATGCATAGCCAATTCGGCTGCGCCCATCGTCGGAACAATCTCCTCTCGCACCCGACGATTCTTCATCTAACCTCAAGCGCACCACGCTGCAGCGAGCCTGTACAGACTGGGCCGCGTATTTTTTTCCGCCGAACACTGAGGTTTTGCCGAGCTCGTTCGTCTTAGTAATTGAGAGTGTTTAAAAAGCCTGAAAAGGAGTTTGCGGATGTTCAATCGCCAAGGAATCACGACTCGCGCCCTGCTGCGGCAAACTGCAGTGGCTGCGCAGGCACAGTCGCCCGCTCTGGAGACCGAGCGGCCCGGAAACGAGCACATCCGGATGCTCCTGAAAAGCTTTGGCCTGCGCACCAGCCTGGTCAGGCTCAAGGTGCTCGACGCGCTACTGGTCTCGAGCGAAGAAGGCCACCCTCTGGGAGTACGCGGCGTACACAGCCAGTTGCTCAGGCTTGATGTGCCGCTATCGTTTCTCAGCGTGCGCGAGGTCCTCAAGCGCCTGTGCGACGAGGGCGTGATCGACCTCAACGACGACAAGACCTACAGCCTGCACCCCCGGGCCCGGGAATGGCTGGGGGAAGTGGGCAAGGACGGTGCCCGGTAAATCCGTCTTCGTCGCACCGGTCACCAGCGCTTAGCGCTTGACCTTGCGCCGCATGATGCCGTTGAGGATCACTACCAGCACCGCCACGCTGATGGCGATGTACTGAAAGGTCTTTTCGGTGATGGCACCGCTGTTTTGCAGATGCGACAAGCCCAGCATGATCGCCAGAACGCCGAGGGCGATCAGAATCGAGTAAATCAAACGCTGCTTGTTGGTCATAACGGTTTCCTGAATGCTCATTAGCCGGCAACTGACGCTGCCTGTTTGCGGGCATATCTTACGCCGATGCGCAACGGATGGCATCGTCACCCTACCTATCACTCTCCTGCGCACCCTTTCATGTACGTTCTATCAACGACGTTGATTATCGTCATGCCGCGATGCGCGTTGCCGTGTAAAACTCCCATGCTTTAATACCGCCCCTGCTTCAACCGTGTGTTCAATTATTACCAAGGAGTTTTACATGCCCCATGAAGGCAGCCTGCTGCAGGTCGCAGTGGTATTTCTGCTCGCCGCCGTGCTGACTGTGCCGCTGGCCAAGCGGCTGAAGCTGGGCGCGGTGATCGGCTATTTGTTCGCCGGCGTGATCATCGGCCCTTCGGTATTGGGCCTGATCGGCGATACCGAGAGCGTCAGCCATATTTCCGAACTTGGCGTGGTACTGCTGCTATTCATCATTGGCCTGGAGCTTTCGCCCAAGCGTTTATGGGTCATGCGCAAATCCGTGTTTGGCGTGGGCATGGCGCAGGTGCTGCTCACCGGTCTGATCATCGGTGGGGTCGCCTTCGGTGCCTTCAACCAGTCGCTGAACACGGCGGTCATTCTGGGCCTTGGCCTTGCCCTGTCGTCCACGGCCTTCGGCCTGCAGAGCCTGGCGGAACGCAAACAACTGAATAGCCCGCACGGCAGGATGGCGTTCGCCATTCTCCTGTTTCAGGACATTGCGGCGATCCCGCTGATTGCCATGGTGCCGTTTCTGGCCGGAGCCGATCATGCAATGGACACTGGCGAAAGCATCAATCACGGCCTGCGCGTACTCGGCAGCATTGCCATCGTAGTGATTGGCGGACGCTATCTGCTGCGTCCAGTGTTCCGTA
This sequence comes from Pseudomonas syringae KCTC 12500, assembly GCF_000507185.2. NCBI lineage: Bacteria > Pseudomonadati > Pseudomonadota > Gammaproteobacteria > Pseudomonadales > Pseudomonadaceae > Pseudomonas > Pseudomonas syringae. The sequence goes on along the minus strand of NZ_AYTM02000002.1, from coordinate 4,919,862 downwards.
TCGTCGCCAAGACTAAAATTCAGGAAGTCTCGACCGCCACGGCCTTGCTGGTGGTGATAGGCACGGCGTGGCTGATGGAACTGGTGGGGGTGTCCATGGCGCTGGGCGCGTTTCTCGCCGGCCTGTTGCTGGCCGACTCCGAGTACCGTCACGAACTGGAAGCACAGATCGAACCGTTCAAGGGGCTGCTGCTGGGGCTGTTTTTCATCAGCGTTGGCATGGGCGCCAACGTCGGCCTGTTGCTCAGCTCGCCGCTGATCGTGCTGGGCCTGACGCTGTTGCTGATCGCAATCAAGTTGCCGATGCTGTTCCTGATCGGTCGCACCCTTGGCGAACTCAACAACCGCAGCGCGTTGCAGTTGGGCCTGGTACTGGCCGCAGGCGGCGAGTTTGCCTTTGTGGTGTTCAAGATCGGCAGCGCTCAGGGGCTGTTCGAGGCCGGGCTGTACGACATGCTGGTGTTGACCATCACCTTGTCGATGGCGATCACGCCGTTGCTGTTCATTGCCCTGGCGCGCTGGATCAAACCCAGGATCAAGCCCGTCGAGGTGCCGGCCGAATACCGCGATATCCAGACCGACAAACCACGGGTGGTGATTGCCGGCATGGGCCGTATGGGGCAGATCGTCGCGCGTATCCTGCGCGCGCAGAAGATTCCTTTCATCGCCCTGGACACAGCCGTCGAGTCCATCGAGTTTTCACGCAGCTTCGGCAATGTCCCGGTCTTCTATGGCGACCCGTTGCGCCCGGAAATACTGCGTGCCGCCAAAGTCGATGAGGCCGAGTTCTTCGTCATCGCGACCGATGATCCCGACACCAACATCAAGACTGCCGAGCTGATCCGCAAGCTGTATCCGCACATGAAGATCATTGCCCGCGCACGCAACCGCCAGCATGTTCATCGGCTGATGGACCTTGGCGCTCACGCAGTTCGCGAAACGTTCTACTCGAGCCTGGAAATGAGTCGCCAGACCCTCATGGGCCTGGGCCTCAGCGAAACACAGGCCGACGCGCGCATCAGTCGCTTCAAGCGTCATGACGAACAGGTGCTGGCCGCTCAGCACGAGGTGTATGACGACGACGCCAAGGTCCTGCAGACTGCCCGCGAAGCCAGGGCCGACCTGGCGCAGCTGTTCGAGTCAGACCGTCTGGACGAAGAAGCCGCGAAAAGCTGACCTGCTCATGCGCCGCAGGCCTGGTCTGCGGCGCAACTCAGGCGTAAGGGCTATCCCAGTAACGTGCGTACATGCCGAGCTTCTTCTTCACGCCGCGGGGCAAGTGCTTTTCCTGCCGACTCAGCTTGTAGGCCAGCAGCTTCAGCGCATTACGCACGAACGACACAGGCCACCAGAGAATTCGCCGGGGACCGAGGAATTTCAGCTCGGACTTGACGTAACGCATGCCCTCGCCACCGATGCCGCCAAAGGTTTCGTAGATCCACGCTTCGCGGGCCTGGAACACGCCGATATCGAAGTAACGGCGAAACTCTTCACGCAGGCTGTAATTGTGCGAATGACGGCATACTGCCGAACCTTCGTAAGCCGCTTTCCAGCCATCGATAAGCATTTTCGCGGTGACGTACATGTCTTCAGAGAGGATCACATGCCGCGGGAAACCGCCAATGGCCCGCAACGCTTCGCCTCGATAGGCCGCAAACGAGTTGGACATAAATGGGGTCTTGATGCCCAGCGTACCGGCATCGGCGAGGGTCTTGACCTGCGAGGTTGGCGGGTAATTGAACAACCGCGCATGCTGGGCCAGCAGATTGGCGTCCTTGTGCGGCAACTGTCGCCCGCATACCGCACCGACCTTAGGGTCGGCGAATGGCAGCAGAAGGTTGGCGATGGCATTGATGTCTTCAACATACGCATCCTGGGTCATGAAGACGTACACGTCATAGTCGGGATGCAGATCGACCATCATCTGCCGGGTGCCGCCGTGGTTGAAATCCTTGCTGTCGATACGCAGTACATTGGCACATAGCGATTGCGCCAGCTCCAGCGTGCCATCCGAGGAACTGGAGTCCACGATCAGCGTATCGAAGCTGGCAGTCTGCGCAGCCAGTGAATCCAGCAGACGCTCCAGATCCTTGCGTCCGTTGTAGGTCGGGATCACACAAGCCACTCTCAATGGCGCCATAACAATACTCCAGGGCGAAGTCCGGTTGCCCACTGTGTCAGCGTTGTTGAGAGTAGCTCATGCTTACCCGCCCCACCATTCGAATGCACTCAGCCGAGCACTTCACTCAACGGGATGAAGTTGACCCAGTCACCTTCGGCCACGGTCGAGCCTTCGCGGACTTCAATCAGACCATCGGCCCACGCAGCGCTGCGCAGCACTCCTGAGCTCTGATTGCGATAAGCCACGGCCCGGCCCTGCTCCAGACGACCGCGCAGGTACTCGCGACGATTGCCAGGACGCGTCCAGACAAACCCGGCGGGCACCGGGAACTGCAAGGGTGCGACGTCGATCACGCCCTGGCGACGCAGCAGGTAAGCCCTGGCCAACAGGGCGAAAGTGACCAGCGTAGAGGCCGGATTGCCAGGCAGACCGATTACCGGCACACCCCGAAAATGCCCGAAGGTCAGCGGCTTGCCAGGCTTGATGGCCAGCTTCCATAGCGTCAGCTCGCCCTCTTCACGCAATGCGTGGCCGAGGAAATCCGCTTCGCCCACGGACACTCCGCCTGTGGAGAGAATCAGATCGACACCCTGCAGATTCGCCAATGCAGCGCGAGTCTTTTCCAGATCGTCCGGCAGGATGCCTGCATCCACGACCTCGCATTCGAGCCGCTTCAACCAGCTGCATAGCAATACCCGGTTGCTGTTGTAGATCTGCCCCGGCCCTAACGGCTGACCGGGCTCAATCAACTCATCACCCGTGGACAGCACCGCGACCCGCACGCGACGAATGACCTCAAGCTCGGCGAGGCCCAGCGAGGCCGCCAGACCCAGTTCGATCGGACCCAGCCGCGTGCCGGCGGCCAGAACGGTATCACCGACCCGGGTTTCCTGGCCTTGCGGACGAATATTCTGCCCGACACCCAGCGGTTCGTTGAACCGCACACGCTGATCCGCCAGCACCTCGGCGTTTTCCTGCATCTCGACGCAGTCAGCGCCTTCCGGCATCGGCGCGCCGGTGAAAATACGCGCACAGGTGCCAGGGGCCAGAGCCTCGGGGGCCTGACCGGCGAAGATACGCTGACTGACCGTCAACGGCTCGCCGTGCCAGTCCGCCGCGCGCAAGGCATAACCGTCCATGGCGCTGTTCGGCCAGGGCGGCAGATCCAGCGTGGAGACCAGATCCACTGCCAGTACCCGGCCTTCGGCATCAGCCAGCGAGACCCTTTCGCGCTCGGTGATCGGCGTGGCCTCAGCCATCTTCAACAGACGCGCAATGGCGTCTTCAACAGGCAGCAGGGTTTTCGGCTGGTTGCTCATGAGCACTCAACCACGGGTCGCACAGGGCTCGGCCTGCTTGAGGTGAGGCACAAAGTTGCAAGGCCGGAAGCGCGAATCCAGTTGCTGGGCAAGAATGCCGTCCCATGCCGTACGCACTGCATTGGTGGAGCCCGGCAGGCAGCACACCAGGGTGCCATTGGACAGGCCGGCCAGCGCACGGGACTGAATGGTCGAGGTGCCGATATCCGGTACCGATATCTGCCGGAACAGCTCACCAAAACCATCGACCTGCTTGTCCAGCAGGCAGGCCACGGCCTCAGGCGTGCTGTCGCGGCCGGTAAAGCCGGTGCCACCGGTGATCAGCACGACCTGCACCTGATCGTCGGCAATCCAGGTCGCTACCTGAGCGCGGATCTTGTACAGGTCATCCTTGAGCAGCACGCGCTCGATCAGACCGTGGCCTGCGTCGGTCAGGCGGTCGACGAACATCTGGCCCGAGGTATCGGTTTCACGGGTGCGGGTATCGCTGACGGTCAGTACGGCGATATTAAGGGGTACGAAAGGTGTGTCAGCCTTGGCTTTCATGGCCTCATCCAGTTGTTAAGAAAACAGGCGGGTGTTATATCACAGCACTCCTTTTGACTGCCCGACGAGTGTTTGATGAATGTTCCTGCCCCACTGCCGCCCTGCTCGATTCTGCTGCTGGCCGGAGGCCGGGGACAGCGCATGGGCGGGCGTGACAAGGGCCTGATCGAGTGGCAGGGCACTGCGCTGATCGAACATCTGCACCGACTGACGCGGCCGCTGACCGACGACCTGATCATTTCCTGCAATCGCAATATCGATCACTATGCGCGTTACGCCGATCGACTGGTGCAGGACGACGATACTGACTTCAACGGTCCTCTGGCCGGGATCCGCGCCGCACTGCCTCTGGCGCGGCATCGATGGTTGCTGATCCTGCCCTGCGACGCACCTTTGGTCGATAAGGCGTTGCTGCACGCATTGCGTGAAAAAGCCGCTGAATACCCGGAGCGACCGATAATGGTGCGTGAAGGTCAGCACTGGCAGCCGCTTTTAGGTATGATCCCTGTCGCTCACGCCGCAACGCTGGAAGCCGCATGGCAGGCCGGCGAACGCAGCCCGAGACGGGCTCTGGAACCGCTGCAGCCAGTCGCTCTGCAACTGGAAGCCGGCGATCCACGCCTGGCCAACCTGAACACTCCCTGTCTGTTGACCGGGATCAGTGAAAACCGCAACAAGTGACTGGTCATTGAAGTTGCTGCGGGTGTATACGGAACTTGCTGACGGTGTATCCGTCTGAGAGTTCAGCAAATCAAGAATCCATCTGGAGACACAGTAATGAAACAACGGACCCTTCCCGCTGCCTTCCTGCTTGCACTGAGCATTGCCTCCCTCGCCGGCTGCGCATCGCCCACTGTGATCACCTTGAACGATGGTCGTGAAATCCAGGCTGTCGACACGCCGAAGTACGATGAAGACTCTGGCTTCTACGAGTTCAAGCAACTCGACGGCAAGCAGACACGCATCAACAAGGATCAGGTACGTACCGTCAAGGATCTGTGATCCGGGCGTCGCGTTACTGATTTGAAAAAACCCGCCGAGTGCGGGTTTTTTTTACCTGTCATTTCACTGTTCCTGTACTACCAGTCGAGCTGCAACAGGCTCTCGAAGTGGCGCTGTTCGCCATTGAGCGGGTCGACGAAGCGCAAGCTGCTGGCCAGCAGCTTCAACGGATTCCGATAGTCGTCCACAGGGTCTTTCACCACGTCCGGGTAAAACGGGTCGTTGCAGATGGCAGCGCCCAGTGCAGCCATGTGTACACGCAGCTGATGCTTTTTGCCGGTCACCGGGCAAAGCCTGTAGCGCCACAATTTATCCTGCCGTTCAAGCACCTCGATCTGCGTACGGGTGTTGCTCGCGCCGACACCTTCCTGCATGCGAAAGAACGGTTCACCCTCGACCAGACGGCTCTCGTGCAAACGCGGAAATGTCAGCTCCGGCAGCGCTGGCGCAATGGCCTGATAAAACTTGTCGATGCGCCGGGTGGGAAACAATGTCTGATAAGCCGAGCGCGTCTGTCGGTTGGCGGAAAACAGCACCAGCCCCGCGGTGTGCCGGTCGATGCGGTGCAGCGGCACCAGATCAGGATTGCCCAGGCGATGAATCAAGCGCCGCAGCAAGGTTTGCTCGACGTATTCGCCTGCGGGCGTCACCGGGAGAAAGTGCGGCTTGTCAGCCACCACCAGATGCTCATCGGCGTAGAGGATCGTTTCAACCACAGGGATCGGCGTTTCGTTGGCAACCTCACGAAAGTAGTGAACACGCAGCCCTTCCCGGTACGCCAGATCAGGCGCGATGGCCTTGCCGTTTTCATCCAGCACCCGGCCGCGAGCAAACCGATCCAGCCACTGTTCGCGGCTGATGGCCGGAAATTTCGCGCACAGGCAATCGAGCACCGTGGCCCACGAGCCCGGTGGCAGATACAACGTACTGGCTTGCTGCTGTGCGGCGCTGAAGACGGACTCGGACATGCGGGGGACTCGAACTCGTGTAAGCCTGAAGCGGCTGCCGTGGATTATCACTGATTAGTGCGATCACCGCACAACATCGCTGCGTGGTAATCGACTTCTGCCTGCGGCAATATTAACCATCTGGTACATTCCGTTTAACACCTGCAGCCAACCGGGCAGTGACACAAAAACAAGAGATGTATTTTATGACTCACGCTGAAAAACCTTCCATCCTCGCCGGCCTGATCGGCTCGGGCATCCAGGCCTCGCGGACACCTGCCATGCACGAGCGTGAAGGCGATGCGCAGGGTATGCGCTATCTGTATCGGCTGATCGATATCGACGCCCTGCAACTGGACGTTGATGCCCTGCCCCGGCTGCTTGAAGGCGCCCGACAGTGTGGCTTTACCGGCCTGAATATCACCTTCCCCTGCAAGCAGGCGGTCATCCCGTTACTGGATGAGCTGTCCGATGAAGCACGCGGTATCGGCGCGGTGAATACGGTGGTGTTCAAGGACGGTAAACGCATCGGTCACAATACCGACTGCCTGGGCTTTGCCGAAGGTTTTCAGCGCGGCCTGGACAAGGCCCCACGCCAACAGGTGGTGCAGATGGGTGCAGGCGGCGCGGGCGCTGCCGTGGCGCATGCGCTGCTGAGCGCAGGCGTCGAGCGCCTCAGCGTGTTTGAGGTCGAGCCGCAACGCGCCCAACGGCTGGTGGACAACCTTAACCAGCACTTCGGTGCCGGGCGTGCTCAGGTGGGCATCGACCTGCCTGCGGCAATGGCCGAAGCAGACGGATTGGTCAATACCACGCCGGTCGGCATGTCAAAACTGCCAGGCACGCCTTTGCCGACCGAGTTGCTGCGGCCTGAACTGTGGGTGGCGGAAATCATTTACTTTCCGCTGGAAACCGAACTGCTCAAGCATGCCCGCGTACTGGGCTGCCGTACCCTGGATGGCAGCACCATGGCGGTGTTTCAGGCGGTCAAGGCCTTTGAACTGTTCAGCGGCCAGTCCGCCGACGCAGAGCGGATGATGGCGCACTTCCATACGTTGTAAACGTCAGCGCTTGAGATAACGCAGCACAGCGTCGCAGATCATTGCTTTGTGGCGCTGCTTGACCTCCTCGCTCCACAACTCGATCTGAAAGATTTCGCTGAAGGTATGGCGATTGGAGATCCGGTAGAAGCAGAACGAGCTGATCATCAGGTGCAAGTCCACCGGATGAACACCCTCACGAAACAGGCCGCTGGCTTCGCCACGACGCAGGATGCCGTCGAGCGCCCTGATGATGTTCTGGCTCTTGGCATGAATCGATTCGGACTGTTTGACGTTCTCGCCGTTATGGATGTTTTCGATGCACACGATGCGCACGAAATCGACATTGCTGTCGTGGTGATCGAAGGTGAACTCAACCACGCGGTGAATCGCTTCCACAGGCTCGAGTTCGGATAGATTGAGCTGGCTCTCGGTGTTGCGAATCGCGCCGTAAAGTTTTTCCAGCACTTCGACGTACAGCTGTTCCTTGCTGCCGAAGTAGTAATAGATCATCCGTTTCGAGGTTTTGGTGCGTTCGGCAATGGCATCGACGCGCGCACCCGACAGGCCATGGGCGACGAACTCGGCAACGGCGGCCTGCAGAATGTCTTCGCGGGTTTTTTCCGGATTGTTCTTGCGCCCTTTCGATGCAACGGCAACGGAGTCGTCAGTAGTTTTCATTGTTGGCTCATGACCACGAGTGATGCGCGGAGTATGCAGCCGACCGGCAACTGAGGGAAGCCGCGAGGGCGTCAAACCCTCGCAGCAGCCTTGCAATCGGATTCGCCTTACAGACGCGCCTGACGTGCTGCCACATTGCGCGCCTTGGCCATCGCGGCCAGACGCACCGGGACGTTGGCAGCGCCGTACCCTACGTAGCCGTTCTTGCGCTGCAGGATTTCGAAAAAGAAGCGCCCGTCAAACGCATCGGTGTAGACGTGGAACAACTCGCCACCCTGCGCATCGCGATCATAGAGCACGTTGTAATACGCCAGTTCACTGAGAAACTCCTCGTCGAAATCGAAGCGCGCCGCCAGGTCATCGTAGTAATTGAGCGGAATGTCCAGCAACGGTACGCCCGCTTCCTTGGCGCGGCTTACTTCGGCAAAGATGTCTTCGCAGGAAAATGCAATGTGGTGCACACCCGAGCCGCGATAGCTCGACAGCGCATGAGAGATGGCTGTATTGCGATTCTCGGAGATATTCAGCGGCAAGCGCACGGTGCTACAACGGCTGCGCAGCGCACGGCTTTTGACCAGACCATAGGGGTCGGGCAAGACCACTTCATCGTCAGCCTCAAAGTCCAGAATGCTTTTGTAGAACAGCACCCAGCTGTCCAGGCTGTCGGCCGGCAGCGCCATAGCCATGTGGTCGATACGCTGCAACCCGCCCTTGGCGACTGCTTGCGGATCGACGACAAAATCGCTGTCGTAAATCGATTCTCCCGGCGCGGCGTTATCCACCAGATAGATCAGGCTGCCGTCAGGCGCGCGGACCGACGGAATCTCCCGCTCGTTGGGGCCGACCAGGCCACGATAGGGCTGGCCCTTGAAGGCACGCGCACGTTCCAGCGACTGATGACCGTCGTCGACGCGCAAGGCGGTCGCGCATAATGAAGGGCCGTGCGCCTCGAAGAAGCTGTGGGCAAAGGAATAGGGTTCGGCATTGAGCACAATCCTGATATCACCCTGCCCCAGCAGACTGACCGCCTTGGAGCGATGCTGACCCAGCTTGGCAAAGCCCAGCCGTTGCAGCCAGCCCGACAGGCGTGCGCCATGGCTCTCGTCAACGGCAAACTCGAGGAACTCGACCCCATTGTAGGTACTGGCCGCGGGTGGATTGAAAAGGATTTCGGGAACCGCAACCGGCTCGTCACGCGCCATCAACTGGCGGGTTTTCTCTTCCAGATAGAGCAGCGAACGCAGGCCGTCCGCGGCATTGGCGCGTGTCGGCGCTGCACGGAAGCCATCGTTGAACACTTCCAGCGACAACGGCCCGGTATAACCACTGCGCAGGATCGGCGCGAGAAAGCCGGCCAGATCGAATTCACCCTGGCCCGGGAAGCAGCGGAAATGGCGGCTCCACTCCAGTACATCCATCGCCAGAAGCGGTGCGTCGGCCATCTGCACGAAGAAGATCTTGTCACCCGGGATCTGCGCAATGGCGCTCGGATCGCCCTTCAGCGACAGGGTATGAAAGCTGTCGAGCAACACGCCAAGCGCCGGGTGGTCGACCTGACGCACCAGGTTCCAGACCTGTTGCCAGGTGTTCATATGCTTGCCCCAGGCCAGCGCTTCATAACCGACTCTCAGGTTACGGGCACCGGCGCGCTCGGCCAGCAGGCCCAGGTCATCGAGCAGAATGCTTTCGTCGCCCACCGAATCGGCAGACACATTGCTGCAGACCAGCACCAGATCGGTGCCCAGTTCCTGCATCAGATCGAATTTGCGTTCGGCACGGTCGATATTGCGCTGCAGACGATCACGGCGGCAGCCTTCAAAATCGCGGAACGGCTGGAACAGGGTGATGGCAATGCCCAGGTCGGCACACATTTGCCTGATGTTGCGTGGGCTGCCGTCGTAATACAACAAGTCGTTTTCGAAAATCTCGACGCCGTCAAAGCCAGCTGCGGCGATGGCTTCGAGCTTTTCGGGCAGAGTACCGCTCAAGGATACGGTAGCAATTGAACGCTGCATGCTTTTCAGCTCCTGGATGAACGCGACCTGCTTGGGTCGCGACTGGACAGCACCGCATTCCTGGCCTTTCCCGGCCTTATTCAGAGGTGCGAGTAAAGTATTTGCCTGTGAAAACACTACAGCAACATAAAGTGTACGAACCGGTTAGTTTTACGTTCGATTATCGAACAAAAGCCGTTTTACTCAATTGACGCTGTATCTCGTAATGCTCAACATCGGCATCACATTGCAGGATAGACCCGCAGTCCAACATTTCGATATTCGCTCCATCAGCAGCAAACCCATAACAATTCAAAAAACAGGAACATTGCTCATGCGCACCCTTCTCGCTTTGCTCGCCCGCTCACCCGTCCGTCTCACCAGATGTCCTGTTCGACGAAGCCGCCCGGCCAAAAGCCCGGCCACGGTCTGCGTCGCCTGAAACATTCCAACACACTTACGCGGCCCAACCTGTAAATTGTCGGCCCGACGGATCGTTTCGAGGACAGCCTGAGTCTACAGGCCAGTCGAATCACGGTTCTACGACATCACTTTACCTGCACAACGCCTGCATCGAGTGGACTTCTCAGTCCGACTGTTGCCAGCAGCACAGTCCTGGAACGGATGGTTAGAACATCATGCTTAACACCCAGACCAACCCTGTCGCCCAGGCCGCCCGTGCCGGGATGGGCGAAAAGATCCGCGGCGCGCTCGCCGTAGGCAAGACTCGCTGGGGCATGCTCGCCCTGGTGTTCTTCGCCACCACGCTGAACTATATCGACCGGGCCGCGCTCGGCGTCATGCAGCCCATCCTCGCCAAGGAAATGAGCTGGACGGCGATGGACTACGCCAACATCAACTTCTGGTTTCAGGTCGGTTACGCGGTCGGCTTCGTACTGCAGGGCCGCTTCATCGACAAGGTTGGCGTGAAGCGCGCATTCTTCCTCGCGGTGCTGCTGTGGAGCCTGGCCACCGGTGCTCACGGCCTTGCCACTTCCGCTGTCGGCTTCATGGTCTGCCGCTTTATTCTGGGCCTGACCGAAGCCGCCAACTACCCGGCCTGTGTGAAAACCACGCGGCTATGGTTCCCTGCTGGTGAGCGCGCGGTGGCCACCGGCATCTTCAACGCCGGCACCAACGTCGGTGCCATGCTGACCCCGGCCCTCCTGCCGGTGATCCTCACGGTCTGGGGCTGGCAGGCCGCCTTCGTGGCGATGGGTTCGCTGGGGCTGCTTTGGGCCATCACCTGGCGCTTGAAGTACTACAACCCCGAAGAGCATCCGACCGTCAGCAAGACCGAACTGGACTACATCAATAAGGAAGTCGAACCGGCGCCGGTCAAGGTGCCGTTTACCGGCATCCTGAAGATGCGGGGCACGTGGGCATTCGCGCTGGCATATGCGATCACTGCTCCAGTGTTCTGGTTCTACCTGTACTGGCTGCCGCCGTTCCTCAATCAGCAATACAACCTGGGGATCAGCGTGACGCAGATGGGTATACCGCTAATTCTGATCTGGCTGACGGCTGACTTCGGCAGTGTCGGTGGCGGCATTCTGTCGTCCTGGCTGATTGGTCGTGGCATGCGTGCGACTACTGCGCGGCTGTTGTCGATGCTGATCTTTGCCATCACGATCTGCAGCGTGGTGTTCGCGGCCAATGCCAGCGGGCTGTGGGTGGCGGTACTGGCCATTTCGCTTGCCGTGGGTGCGCATCAGGCTTGGACGGCGAATATCTGGAGCCTGGTGATGGACTACACCCCCAAGCACATGATGAGTACCGTGTTCGGCTTCGGCGGCATGTGTGCGGCCATCGGCGGGATGTTCATGACGCAGATCGTGGGTGCGGTGCTGACCGCCACCAATAACAACTACAACGTGCTGTTCACCATGATCCCGGCGATGTATTTCATTGCCCTGATCTGGATGTACTTCATGGCCCCTCGCAAGGTTCCGACGCTCAGCGAGTAATCGTCTGACACCATCAAAAAGGCCCGGCTCACTCAGTGACCGGGCCTTTTCGCTATCGTCCCTACGCTCTGCGCAGAGTGACGAGAAGTTTTCTCCCGTGTAACTCTCGTTCCTCACTCCGCGTGGGAATGCAGTTCGTGACGCTCCGCGTCACACGGCGGGTTTTCTTTGTCAGGTGGATTGGAGTTCGACTCAGGTCACCTTTTCGCCCTGCGGTGTCAGTGGAGTTCGTTTCAGGTCTAAGGTTCGCTTTTCGAGCGCGATGGTACTGACGACGCAGAGTGCGACGTAAGTGACGGCTGAGTCCTGGCGCTGATCCGGGGGTAGCCTGGCAGGACGCCAGGCTAGCCGCACCGGACCATGGATGGTCCGTTGCGGCGACCCCCGGATCAGTGACAGGGCGAAGGAACCCGACGAAGTCGGGCCGGAAACGGAGCCTGGGGGTTTGCTTACTTTGGCCCCATCAAAGTAAGTCGCCGAGGGGCGAAAAGGTGACCTGAGCCAGAAACATATCCAACTGCTATCGCAGAACCGCCATGTAACGTGGAGCGTCACAAACCTTATGCCAACGCTGAACACTGGCATCGACGTCAATCAGCGCCTTCAGCGCCACACATTACCCACCCTTGCGTCGCTGTTGCCACGCCGCCGCCAGACCGCTGAGGCAGATGATGGCGATGCCGGCCTGCGCGGTCGGAGACGGGGTGTGGTCGAAGACCAGGTAGCCCAGCAATCCAGCGAACACTATCTGGCAATAACTAAACGGCGCAAGCATGGCCGGAGCGGCGAAGCGGAAGGCCTGGGTGAGCAGCAAATGCGCCGACATCCCGCACGCACCCAGCGCCAGCAGAAACGGCAAGTGCTTGAGCGCTGGCACTTCCCAGAAGAACGGCACCAGCGCACTCATCAACAGCGTATTGAACAGCCCCGCGAAAAAATTGCTGGTGGTCGGACTGTCGAACGGACTGACCAACCGCGTCAGGAGTTGATACAGCGCAAAACACAAAGCCGATGAGAGCGGCAACAGAATCGCCGGGGTAAACAGCTCGCCGCCCGGATGAATAATGATCATCACCCCGACAAACCCGACCACCACCGCTGTCCACTGCCCGCGCGTCACACGCTCGTGCAGCAGCGGCACCGATAACGCGGTAACCAGCAACGGCGCAAGAAAGTTGACCGCCGTCGCTTCCGCCTGCGGGATGAACATCAGGCTGCTGGTAAACAGCAGACTGGTGCCCAGCAACGCCAGTGCGCGCAAGGCCTGCAGGCCAGGACGCTTGGTGCGCAACACCCGCAACCCCGATGACGGCATGAAGATGCAGGCCATCAGCAGCGTGTGCACCACATAACGCGCCCAGACCACCAGAATGATCGGATAGAAGCCGGACAGGTACTTGGACAGGGTGTCGTGACTGGCAAACAGAAAAGTCGCCAGAAGAATGAAGCCTATACCTTTGAGAGGTTGATTGACGCCGGACAACGGCGTGCTGGCAGTACTCATTGCGCTTCCTTGTTCAAGTTTCAGCAGCCCGACGCCGTGGCCGAACGCGCTCTCTACCCATATTTGCCCGTGAGCATCGCACACACGTTTGCGGCTTCTCGCAGGAAATGTTCGAACCGGTTCATTAGCGTTCGATAATCGCCCGAAACGACTGTTTCACAATTGCACGGGGCGTTACGCCATTTCACTATCGCAGCCAGTTACACGACTCAATAACTACAAAAAAGGTCTGTTCCATGCGCGTGAATTCCCCCTGCAAACTCCTTTGCGGCCTGTCGGCGGCTGTCGCTGCAAGCCTGACGCCCATCAGCGGCCACAGTGCCGGGTTCGTCGAAGACGCCAAGGTCAATCTGAACCTACGCAACTTCTACATCAACCGCAACTTCGTCGACCCGGCCAATACGCAGAACTACGCCGAGGAGTGGACGCAGAACTTCATCCTCGACGCCCGCTCCGGCTTCACCCAAGGCACCGTCGGCTTTGGTGTCGACGCACTGGGCCTCTACTCGCTCAAGCTAGACGGCGGCAAGGGTACCGGCGGCACACAATTGCTGCCCATCCATAGCGATGGACGCCCGGCCGACGACTTCGGCCGTCTGGCAGTGGCCGGCAAGGCACGCTTCTCGAAGACCGAATTGAAGGTCGGCGAGTGGATGCCGGTGCTGCCGATCCTGCGCTCGGATGACGGCCGCTCGCTGCCACAAACCTTTCAGGGCGGGCAGATCACCTCCAAGGAAATCGACGGCCTGACCCTTTACGGTGGTCAGTTCCGTGGCAACAGCCCGCGCAACGACGCAAGCATGGAAGACATGTCCTTGAATGGCCGTACCGCGTTCACTTCCGACCGCTTCAACTTTGGCGGCGGCGAGTACGTGTTCAACGAAAAGCGCACCCAGGTCGGCGTGTGGTACGCCGAGCTTGAAGACATCTACCACCAGCAATATTTCAACCTGCTGCACAGCCAGCCGTTGGGCAGCTGGACGCTGGGGGCCAACCTTGGCTACTTCCAGGGCAAGGACGATGGTCAGTCGCTGGCCGGCGATCTGGACAACAAGACCTGGTCAGCGCTGCTTTCGGCACGACACGGTGGCAACACCTTTTACTTGGGCCTGCAGAAAGTCAGCGGCGACAGCGCCTGGATGCGCGTCAACGGCACCAGTGGCGGGACCTTGGCCAACGACAGTTACAACTCTAGCTTCGACAATGCCAAGGAGAAATCCTGGCAGTTGCGCCATGACTATGACTTCGTAGCTATGGGCGTGCCCGGTTTGACCCTGATGAACCGCTACATCAGCGGCGACAACGTGCACACTGGCGCCATCACCGACGGCGAAGAGTGGGCACGGGAAACCGAGCTGGCCTATGTATTCCAGAGCGGCGCGTTCAAAAGCCTGTCAGTCAAATGGCGCAACTCCACCATGCGTCGCGACTACAACACCAACCAGTTCGACGAAAACCGCCTGATCGTCAGCTACCCGCTGTCGCTGCTCTGATCCGAACAGGACGCCGCCGTGGCCGAGGGCGCTGCGGCGGCGTTCTCGATCACCGCTCTCAATTGTCCTGCAATGACTCCACGCCCATTTCATCCCACACCGCTTCAGCCAGATGGAACGTTGCATTGGCCGCAGGAATGCCGCAGTAGATAGCGCTCTGCATCAGCACTTCCTTGATTTCCTCGCGGGTCACGCCGTTGTTTTTCGCGGCCTTGAGGTGCAGGCGCAATTCGCCTTCGCGATTCATGCCGATCAGCATCGCGATGGTGATCAGGCTGCGCGTATGGCGCGGCAACCCCGGACGCGTCCAGATATCACCCCAGGCGTGACGAGTGATCATCTCCTGAAACTCTTCATTGAACGGCGTCAGTTTGCTCAGGCTGTTATCGACATGCGCATCGCCCAGCACCGCGCGGCGCACCTGCATGCCGGCTTGGTAACGTTCGTCTTCGGTCATTGGGAAATCCTTGTGTGTTCGGCCACGGCGCGCTCGACCCAATGGCGAGCCTGGCCAAGGTAATGAGCCGGATCGAGCAGACGATCCAGCTCGTCAGAAGAAAACTGCTCGCTGACCTGCGGGGTTTCGCCGAGCACCTGACGCAAATGCGCGCCCTGCTCCACCGCACGCCGGCAGCACTGCTCTACAAGATGGTGGGCAGCATCGCGCCCGATGCGCTGAGCCAGCGCAATGCTCACTGCCTCGGCGAGAACCAGGCCTTTGGTGGATTGAAGATTGATCGCCATGCGCTCGGCATCGACCTGCAGACCGGGTATCACCTGCAAGGCCTGCTGCAGGGAACCGGAGACCAGACAGCACAGTTCCGGTAAGGTCTCCCACTCGGCATGCCACAGGCCCAGGCTGCGTTCGTGCTCCTGCGGCATGGCCGACAGCATGGTGGCCACCAGCCCCGGTGCGCGAGTGGCGGTGCTGATCATGACCGCGGCGCCGACCGGGTTGCGTTTGTGCGGCATGGTCGAAGATCCGCCCTTGCCCGGCGCCGAAGGCTCGAAGACCTCGCCCACTTCGGTCTGCATCAACAGGCTCACATCGCGCCCCAGCTTGCCGAGACTGCCGGCGATCAGGCCCAACAGACCGGCAAACTCCACCAGTCGGTCGCGCTGGGTGTGCCAGGGCTGCTCGGGCAACGCCAGTTGCAATTCATCGGCCAGCGCTTCGGCCACCGAAAAGGCCTGATCGCCCAGCGCCGCGAGGCTGCCGGACGCACCACCGAACTGCAGGCACAGCAGGCGCGGTTTGATCTCGTTCAAGCGCTGTCGATGGCGAGTGACTGCGCCCAGCCAGCCGGCGATTTTCATCCCCAATGTGACCGGCGTGGCCTGCTGCAGCCAAGTGCGTCCGGCCAGGGGCGTGCAGGCATGACACTGTGCCTGCTCAGCCATCGCATCGGCCAGTCGACTGAGGTCACGCTCAAGCAGCACGATGGCTCGACGTAGTTGCAGGACCAGCCCGCTGTCCATCACATCCTGACTGGTCGCGCCCATGTGCACGTAGCGCTCGGCTTCAGCGCTGCGTGCGGCAATCTGTTTGCCCAGCGCCTTGACCAGCGGAATCGCTGAATTGCCGGCACTGCCGATGGCGATTGCCAGCGCGTCGAAATCGAACAGCCGTGCGTCGCAGCTCAGCTCGATGTCGGCGACCACCTCGGGCGGGATCAGGCCGACGCGCGCCTGTGCCCGGGCCAGCGCAGCCTCGAAATCGAGCATGCCCTGCACCCGGCCTTCATCGGAAAAGATCTCGCGCATTTCGGGTTGCATGAAGTAGGCATCGAAAAGTTGATTGCTCGCTCTGTTCACATCACCACTCCAGATTGAAAGGTTTCAGGTAGCGTCCGAATGACTGACCCAGCCCTTGATCAGCACCGCTATCGCGGCCAGCGCCGCCGGGATGACCAGCGCGGTCAGCACCTGCTCGAACGTCCAGCCCAGGCCCAGCAGCGTGGCACCGGCCCAGGCGCCGAGAATGGCGCCGAAACGGCCTATCCCGAGCATCCACGACACGCCCGTGGCACGCCCCTGAGTGGGGTAAAAACGCGCTGCCAGCGACGGCATTGCCGACTGCGCGCCGTTGATGCACATGCCGGCCAGCAGCACCAGTGTCGCCAACAGCGCGACATTACCCAGACTCTGCCCGACCAGCCAGGCGAACACCCCCGCCAGTGCATAGGCACAACCAATGACCTTGTGCGGGTTGTAACGATCCATCGCCCAGCCCACGCCCACAGCACTCAACACCCCGCCGAACTGAAACAGCGCGCCAATAAAGGCCGACTGTTCCATGCTCGCGCCGCTGTCGCGCATCAGCGTCGGCAGCCAGCTGGTCAGCAGGTAGACGATGACCAGACCCATGAAATACGTCAGCCACAGCAACAGCGTGCCGGCACTGTAGTTGCCGGAGAAGATCACTTTCAGCACATTGCGGCTGCTGACCGTTTTCTGTTCGGGAACGCTGAAATCAGTGATACCGGCCAGCGCCTTTGGCGCAATCGGTGCCAGCACCTTGCGGATCCGCTCTGCACCGCGATTGCGTACCACCAGAAACCGCGCCGACTCCGGCAGCCAGACCATCAGCACCAACCCCAGCAGGAGGGGCAGAATACCGCCCAGCATCAGCAGGCTATGCCAGCCCATGCTGGGGATCAGTTTGGCTGATACAAAACCGCCGCACGCCATGCCCAGATTGAAACCGCAGAACATGCTCGTCACCAGCAACGACTTGAGCCGCTCGGGGGTATATTCCGACAGCAAGGTGGTGGCGTTGGGCATCGCCGCGCCAAGACCCAGCCCGGTCAACAGGCGCAGTACCAGCAATTGATCGATGTTGCTGCTGTAGGCTGAGGCCAGACTGAAAAGACCGAACAGCAGCACCGCGACCACCAGCACCACCTTGCGCCCGAAGCGGTCGGCCAGCGGGCCGGAACCCAGCGCGCCGAATACCATGCCGATCAGCGCAGCGCTCATCACCGGCCCCAGGCTGGCCCGATCGATCCCCCAATCCTGGCTGAGTGCGGGTGCAATGAAGCCCATTGCGGCCGTATCGAGGCCGTCGAGAAACACGATCAGAAAACACAGCGCAACCACTCGCCACTGATACCCGGATAGCGGTTGTGCATTGATGAAGGCCTGAACGTCGAGCGTACTCGACGCGGGGCTGCCGGCGGAAAGCGTCATGGAGGGTCCTTTTATTTTTATAGGGTCGCCTGCCGATGCAGGCGCCTTGAAACGCACGCACATTGATTGCTGAATCGACAAGCGATTCAGAAATCGAAAAACACTGTCTTGCCCTCACCCTGTACGCGGATATCAAAACGATAGGCCGTCTGCCCCTCGTGCGTGCAACGACGTGCCACCAGGGTTTCGCGGCGCGGGGGCTGCTCAATCAGATTGAGCACCGGGTCCTGCGCGTTCGCCTGGGCTTCGTCGTCGAAATACAACCGCGTCTGCAGATGAATATTGATGCCCCGCGCAAACAGCGAAACATTGATGTGCGCCGCCATCGGCACGCCCGCCGCATTGCGCGCCGAGCCTGGTTTGATGGTCTTCAGGATCCATTGGCCATCGTCCGTGGTAGCCGTGCGACCAAAGCCGTTGAACGGCCTGTCCGGGTCGAATTCGCTGTGATACGCACCCTGATGATCCGCCTGCCAGAACTCCAGATAGGCATCACGGATCAGGTGACCGTTGCCGTCGAAGACGTTGCCCAGCAACACGATGTGCTCGCCGGGCGCCTCGGGCCTGGCCATCTCGTTCCAGATTTCCAGCTCGCGGGTCGGGTTGCCGGCCACCTGCGGTGCAAGACCGATGTGAACGTAAGGGCCAGCGGTTTGCGAAGGGGTTTCCTGCAGCAATTGAACGGGCATGTCGGGCCTCCTCAGCAGTTTTCGAAGTGAGTCTTGCGCTGGCCGCGCAACACGATGTCAAAGCGATACGCCAGGCAATCCATCGGATTGCCCAGGCCGAGGTCGAGCCTGGCAATCAGGCTCTGCACGGCGTCTGGGTTGGCGATGGCCTTGACGATCGGGCAGATCGGAATCAGCGGGTCGCCTTCGAAATACAACTGAGTGATCAGCCGTGTGGCAATCGACGGCCCGCTGATCGACACATGAATGTGCGCCGGGCGCCAGTCGTTGGGACCGTTGCGCCACGGGTAAGGCCCTGGCTTGACGGTACGGAAGCTGTAATTGCCTTCGCTGTCGGTCAACGCACGTCCGACGCCGCCGAAATTGGGATCGATAGGCGCCAGATAGGCATCGCGCTTGTGGCGATAACGCCCGCCGGCGTTGGCCTGCCAGATCTCCACCAGCGTATGCGGGATCGGCTTTCCGTACTGATCGCAGACCCGCCCGGCCAGCAGGATACGCTCGCCGATGGGCAGCCCACCGTTGTTGAAATTGAGCAGCAGGTCGTTATCGTGCTGGCCGAATTTCAAATGCGAGAAATCCGGGCCGGTGGTTTCGGAAATGGACTGCGGGATACTGACCAGCGCCTGACGCGGCGAGCGCAGGATCGAGGTCTTGTAATCAGGGGTGAGAGCTTTTGGATGCCAGTTTCGGTCACGAATGACGAAGCGGCTGTTGTCCGCGGCAGACATGGCGTTCTCCTCGTTTTTCTTATGGGGGCGCGCAGGCGTCGATCACATGCGCTACAGGCTGCGGCGAAGTGTCGCGTGATCCATGCTTACAGAGAACTGAAATAAACCCAACGATCCATAACCAATTGGTTATGGATGCTAGATGTTGCGATAGGCCTCTCCAAGGCGCCGCAGCTCGTCCACGCACCACTGCGCTGCGCGCGTGAGTGGCAAGGCCGGGTTGCTGCACAAACCGACCGAACCGCCCGGTTCACGAATACCCATGTCCAGCTCGACCAGTGTGCCGCCTTTCAACTCCAGCGACACGGCATCCAGCGGCGCGATCCACACCGCATCGCTGCATTGCACATAGCGACGGCTGAGGGTGAGCGAAAGGGTTTCAAGGCGCTGACGTGGCATGCGGATACCGCACTGTACGAACAGGCTGTCGGCAAACTTGCGGATGGTCGTGCCTGCCAGCGGCAGCACCAGCGGGAACTGCTCCAGACTTTCGGGCTTGAGCGGCGCAGCCAGCAACGGGTGATCGCTGCGCACCACCAGCGTCATCGACTCGTTGTACAGGTGCTCGAACGTCAGGCCCTGAATCTGCGGACTGTCCGTCATGCGCCCGACCACCAGATCCAGCTCCCCTACCCTCAATTGCGACAGCAGATAGGCACTGGGCCCGGTCATTACGCTGACGATCAGCGCCGGGTGCTGCTGGTGCAGGCGATGAACCACCTCGGGCACCAACAGGCTTTCGGCCGTCGACAGTACGCCCAGTCGTGCAGTGACCGTGTCGTGCTCACCCGAACGCAGACTGCTGACGCCCTCGCGCAGGGCCTGCACGCTGGGCCCGGCAAAGCGCATGAACGCCACGCCCGCTTCAGTGAGTGCCGCACCACTTTTACTGCGCACGAACAGCGTGGTGTCGAGCAGGGTTTCCAGCTCTTTGAGACTTTTCGACAGCGCCGGCTGACTGATCGCCAGAACGTCGGAAGCACGCGCCAGACTGCCCTGCCGGGCCACTTCTAGAAAGCAGACCAGATGGCGAAATTTGATGCGTGTATCGATATTCACTGCGCGTCGTGTCCGGTAAATGAAAGGGAATGCAGCTCAACGACAAGGCCGCTCAACGACTCAGAAACGACGCCACTTGAGGCGCGTCAAATGGCCAGTCCAGCTCGTCGCCGGTGTCGACTCGCCGCAACACAGGAACGCGCAACTCGTAGCGTTCAAGCAGTTGCTCATCCTCGCAGATGTCGACCAGCTCAACCAGCAGGCCGTGTTCGATGGCGAACGGCAGTAAAACCGCTTCGGCAACCTCGCACAGCGGGCATCCCAGGGTGCTGAACAGCTGACATTCGGGGGGCATGAGTCGATCCTCGGCGAATCCTCGGCAAGCGGAAATTATTCTAGGCGCGCACCGGGATCACGTCGACACCCGAAAATGCGCCTTGCTGAACGCATTGGCGCGATCCAGTACCGGTTTCTCGAAACAACGATAACCGACCCAGCCATAGCACACCGCCGCAGCCATCATCAGCAGCGCGAAAAACAGGTTGTCCAGGTAGCTTTCGGGCCAGGCTCCCACCAGACTCCAGACCCTGCCGATCACCCCCAGCACCAGCAGATGAGACAGGTAGACCGTGTAGGACATATCGCCCACGGCAACCAGAAACCCGGGCACCCGCAGGTGTCGACGCCGTTCGAGCAATGCCAGCGTCACCACCAGCATGCCGAACGTGCCGCCGACCATGAGCATGCGCAGCAACCCCTGACTCTCATACAGCCGGTAATAGCCGATCAGGGGCACCGCCGCCAACAACGCGACACCGAGCAGTAACCAGACCGCAGCAGTCGGCACGCGGGCACTGTGGCGACCGTAAAAGAACAAGGCCAGCGCGGCGCCAAGCATGAACTCGAGGGCATAGGGATGCAGGATGATCTTTACTGCCGGGGAATAGTCCTGCCAGTCTGCCAGCGTGTTGAACGCCACGATGATCAGACACCAGCCGCCGAGCAGAAACGGCAGGCTGCGCTCGCGAAACAGCAGAAAGCCGGAGAACACCACGTAAAACCACAGTTCGAACAGCAGCGACCAGGCCACCATCACCAGCAGCACCTTGTCGTTGGGCAACAGCAGGAACGACATGATCAGACTGGACGAGCCATGCCCGCTGTTGACCATGCCCGGCTGCACCAGATAAACCGCCAGGGTGATGAAAAAGTACAACCAGTACGTGGGATAGATCCGCGATACCCGATTGAACAGAAACCGCTGGGCTTCGATTGCGCTCTGAAAACGGCCACGGCTGACAATCACCATGACGAATCCGCTGATGACGAAGAACAGATCGACGCCCAACTGAAAAAAATCGAGCCAGGGCGGCAGAAGGATATCGCCCCCGGAAAACTTGCTCTCTACCGACATCATGTGAAACAACACAACGCCAAGGACCGCTACGCCCCTGAGCCCCTGCAGGGAATACAGCCGCTCCATGCCTCTCTCCATTCAACGGATGTCGCGCGCGCCAGGCCATCCCGTGGTCACGCGTGTGGAGCATAGCCAATGGCCAGAAGTACGGAACCCCAATCTTCCAGTGGTTGCGGTTTTTCCTGGCAGATACTTTTGGAGTAAGGTGCAACTGCAGTGTAAAGCCTGATCGAACAAGATGCGGCAATCGAAGTGAACCTTCAGGAATCACCTGTACTCGAAACATTCATACGCCCACCAAACGGAGAACATCATGGCCCGCGAAACTGCACAGAATGCTCAGGAAATCCTGAGAGCCGACTTCCAGGTGCTGGTTGCCGACACTGAGAAATTACTGGCGCATACCGCCTCTCTGGCGGGTGATCAGGCCGATGAACTGCGCGCCCAGATCCGTGAAAGTCTGCTGCGTGCCAAGGAAACCCTGAAGACCACCGAAGATTCGTTGCGCGAGCGCGGTGAAGCGGCAGTGGTTGCCACCGAAGATTACGTTCAGAACAACCCCTGGCAGTCAGTCGGTATCGCCGCAGGTGTCGGCTTTCTGATCGGTCTGCTGGCTACAAGGCGCTAACATCATGACTCTGGGAACGGAATCAGCACCGCCCGAGGGAACTCCGGGCGCTTCACCGCGGCGCCTGGGCGCTGCCTTCCTTGGCCTGTTGCACACTCACGTCGAGCTGTTCGGCATCGAATTGCAGGAACAGAAAGCGCGAACCGTCAGCCTGCTGCTGTTCGCCGGTCTGGCCTTGGTTTTCGGCCTGCTGCTGCTCACCGGGCTCTCGGCCTTGCTGCTGATCGTTCTGTGGGACAGCTATCGCCTGGCCGGCATCGTTGGCCTGTGTACGTTTTACCTGCTAGCCGCGATCTTCTGTGGATTGCGCCTCAAGGCAGCGATCTTCGACGAGTCTTCGCCCTTCCACGCGACCCTCGAAGAACTGGCCAATGACCGTGAGCGATTGATGCCATGAGTGAACCCAAGTCGCACCAGAGCAATACTCGTCGAGAACTGCGCAAGGCATTGATCCGCCTGCGCATGGAAATGCACCGCCAGGAAATCCGCCACGAATCGACGCAACTGATGCAGCCGTTGCAACGCTTTCGCGGCATCCGCCATGACTGGAAAAGCGCGCTGGGCTTTCGCCACGCGCCCCTCTGGGGCGTGGGCTCGGTCGCCCTGCTGGGCTTCCTGAGCGGCAAACGTGCCAAGACCGGGCGTACCAGCCTGTTGGGCCGCCTGTTGAAGCTGGGCATCACGCTGACGCCGGTGGTCAAGGTCGCCATGCAAGCGCGCGCCCTGCAGAATCGCAATCGCAAAGTCTGATTGCGCCACGCGTCTAGCATGATCCTGGCCTGACGGTACTGGCCTTAATACAAATGCCTGCTCAGGTTTTCCGGAGCAGGCATTTGTTTTTCCATGGGGCCTGTTTTCATCGATGCGGCCCTTGCGGCAGGCGTGTCGAACCGGGAAGCTACGCCCCTATTATTGACGGAGTGAACGCATTGGATTGGCAAACACTGCTTAACCGCGAACGACTGGGCAAGACCCTGCACAGCCCCGAGGAACTGGGGCGCAGTCCGTTTCACAAGGACCATGACCGGATCATCTTTTCCGGGGCCTTCCGCCGCTTGGGACGCAAGACCCAGGTGCATCCGGTGTCCAGCAATGATCATATCCATACGCGCCTGACCCATTCGCTGGAAGTCAGTTGTGTCGGCCGTTCGCTGGGGATGCGTGTCGGCGAAACGCTGCGCTCTGCCCTGCCTGAATGGTGCGATCCGAGCGACCTGGGCATGGTCGTGCAATCGGCTTGTCTGGCCCACGACATCGGCAATCCGCCGTTCGGCCATTCGGGCGAAGATGCAATTCGCAACTGGTTCAATCAGGCGGCCGGGCGCGGCTGGCTCGACGCGATGAGCGACACCGAGCGCAATGACTTCCTCAATTTCGAAGGCAATGCCCAAGGGTTCCGGGTGCTGACGCAGCTGGAATACCACCAGTTCGACGGCGGCACCCGCCTGACCTACGCCACATTGGGCACATACCTCAAATACCCGTGGACCGCACGCCACGCGGACTCGCTGGGCTACAAGAAGCACAAGTTCGGCTGCTATCAAAGTGAACTGCCGATCCTTGAGCAGATCGCCGGCAAGCTGGGTTTGCCGCAGCTCGAAGACCAGCGTTGGGCGCGTCATCCGCTGGTGTATCTGATGGAGGCGGCCGACGACATCTGTTACGCCCTGATCGATCTGGAAGACGGTCTGGAGATGGACCTGCTCAACTACGCAGAAGTGGAATCGCTTTTGCTCGGGCTGGTCGGCGACGATCTTCCGGAAACCTACCGACAACTGGGCCCGGGCGACTCACGACGGCGCAAACTGGCAATCCTGCGTGGCAAGGCCATCGAGCACTTGACCAACGCGGCCGCCAGAGCCTTCGTCGAGCAGCAGGACGCCTTGCTGGCAGGCACCCTGCCTGGCGACCTGGTCGAGCACATGCACGGCCCGGCCAAACGCTGTGTGCTCAACGCCAAGGACATGGCGCGCAAGAAAATCTTTCAGGACAAGCGCAAGACACTGCATGAAATAGGTGCCTACACCACGCTGGAGATCCTCCTCAACGCATTCTGCGGCGCGGCCGTCGAGCAGTTCGGCGGCAGGACGCCATCGTTCAAGCATCGACGCATCCTCGATTTACTGGGTAACAGCGCGCCCGATCCCAAGGCACCGCTGCATGCCTCGTTCCTGCGCATGATCGACTTCATTGCGGGCATGACCGACAGCTACGCCAGTGAAATGGCCCGGGAAATGACTGGCCGCTCCGGCCAAATATAGCCTCCATCGACCAGCCCGCAGCCTGAACGCACACAGGCAAAGGCTGGTCAGACCTGATCACCCCGCAAAACTCAGACAGGCCCTACATGCATGTCAGACGGGTCCTATCGCAGCTTTTCTTGCATCCCTCAATAATTCCAGCCACTTCAACTGCCATCCGGCACGTCATCCATCCGCCTGCGATACTCACGGGTCCGCACGCCGCCTGCCGACGCCTGAACGCCTCGCCAGGGCTTTTCCGGAACGCTCATGTCCACACATAGCCTGCGCATCCTTCTGGTGGAAGATCACCCGTTTCAATTGATCGCCACTCAGGTGCTGCTCAACAACCATGGCTACTTCCTGCTGACGCCCGTGCTGACGGCTGCCGAGGCCATGGCCGCCATGCAACGCAGCGCCGAACCGTACGGGCTTGTGCTGTGCGATCAGTGCCTGCCGGACATGTCAGGCCTCGACCTGATCGACGAGGCAGCCCGACACGGCTGGCTGCGCCAGGCGATTCTGCTCAGCGGCTTGCCGGATAAACAGCTTGAAAACCTGCAGCAACTCGCCCTGCAGCGCGATCTCCCCCTGCTCGGCTGCCTGAGCAAGCCCCTGCACGGGCCCGACCTCAGCCGCCTGCTGGGGCACCTCGTTGACTGACGTCGGTAAACCGGCTTTATCCGCTTTCAGATAGGCCGTGTAAAAACAGATACATACCTTAACACCGACAAACCGTACCGATTAAATACGACGTTCAGACGCGTAGGAAATCAGCAGTCAACATGAATGATGATTCCAGAAAGTAATAAACATTTGATGCATCACTCGTCAAATACACATTGAAATAAGCGTTAACGTTTAAACACACTTGTGTTCTACGTAGGCTTTTACGTACTCCGATACGCTAATTTTTGTAGGACTTTTCCTATATATGCCTGCCGAGCAAGTCTCTTTATGTGCCTGCCCGAACATCTGAGCTAAGGTGCGCGCTTTCTTCACTGCTTGTTATGGAATGGAATATGAACTCAGTTTTTATCATCGACGATCATCCGGTCATCCGGATGGCGGTCAGAATGCTCCTGGAGAATGAAAATTATGAGGTGGTCGGCGAAACCGACAACGGTGTCGACGCCATGCAGATGGTGCGTGAATGCATGCCCGACCTGATCATCCTCGACATCAGCATCCCCAAGCTCGACGGCCTCGAGGTGCTGGCCCGCTTCAATACGATGGGGCTGCCCTCCAAGATTCTGGTGCTGACGTCGCAGACCCCCAACCTGTTTGCCATTCGCTGCATGCAATCAGGTGCCTCGGGTTATGTGTGCAAGCAGGAAGACCTTAGCGAACTGCTCAGTTCGGTGAAAGCGGTATTATCCGGCTACAATTACTTTCCCAGTCAGGCGTTGACGTGCGCAGTTCGTGAAGATGGCCAGACCAACGAGCTGGAGCTGTTCAAGTTGGTCAATGACCGCGAACTGATGGTCTTGCAGTTATTTGCCCAAGGCCGTTCCAACAAGGAAATAGCCAAGGGCATGTTTCTCAGTAACAAAACCGTCAGCACTTACAAAACACGGCTTATGCAAAAACTGAAAACCAGAACCTTGGTAGAACTTATCGAGATGGCAAAACGCAACGCGCTAGTGTGAGAAAACGGATGCCCAAGCGCTTCAGACAATTATTAATACTGGCCACAAGCCTGTGCCTGGGCTGGGGTGCTGAGGCCGGTATTCATGCGGCCGATCACTACACCCTGCTCGGCCGTTCGAGCCCGGCGCACATGGACGTGAAGCTGGACAGTCACCAGTGGCAGTGGGTGCGCGGGCAACGCGAACTGATTCTCGGCACCTCGAACCCCGATTACCCGCCCTTCGATATCACGATTTCAGGGAACGATTACGAAGGCATCACTGCCGATTATGCAGGGATCATTTCGGATGCGCTGGACCTGCCCGTCAGGGTCCAGCGTTTCGAAACCCGTAATGCGGCGATCAAGGCCCTTGCCGCAGGCCAGATCGATCTGCTGGGCACCGCCAACGGTTTTGAAGCCGTCGATCGCAATATCAGGCTTTCACAGCCCTACTCGGTGGACCAGCCCGTTCTGGTCACCCGGGTCGGAGACACCCGCCCCCTGAACGAGGGCCTGAAAGGCATGCGGCTGAGCATGGTCTATCACTACCTGCCGCCTGCCGAGGTCGAAGCGTCCTATCCCGGCGCAACGCTGAAGACCTATCCCTCTTTTCAGAACGCCATCAACGCAGTCGCCTTCAATCAGGCGGACGTGTTCCTGGGCGATACGATTTCTACCCAATACATCATCAACAAGGGTTATCTGAACAACGTGCAGATGTCGAATTTCGGCAAGCACGAGCCCAACGGTTTCAGCTTCGCGGTCAGCAACGAAAACACGCAACTGCTGGGCATCATCAATCAGACGCTGAAAGCCATCCCCGTCGATGAACGGATCAATATTTCCAGACGCTGGAGCACGGGCAGCGACCTGATGCTCACCGACCAGAAGCTGCAACTGACGCAACGCGAGGAGCGCTGGATCGCTCAGCACCCGACCGTGCGCGTGGTCGTCAACGAAGCGTATGCACCGCTGACATTCTTCGATGCCAAGGGCAACTTCCGCGGCATCACCGCCGACTTGCTCGAACTGGTGCGCCTGCGTACCGGGCTCAGGTTCGACGTCAAACGCTCGCCCAGCCTGACCGACATGCTCAATCAGGTCGACGAGGGTCAGGCAGACATGATTGGCGCGCTGGTGTCCAGTGATGCGCGTGAGGACCGATTCAGCTTCACCCGCCCCTACATCGACAATTCGTTCGTGCTGGTCACCCGCAAGGACCAGGGCGCCCCCAGCTATCTGGAGCAAATGGACGGCAAGCGTCTGGCAATCACCCAGGGCAGCCCGGTGCTCGACTGGCTAAGCCGCAAATACCCCAGGGTCGTGCCGCTGGAGATAGACAACCCGTTCCAGGCGCTGGACATGTTGTCACTGGGCCGGGCGGAAGGTGCGGTCATCTCGCTGCTCAGCGCAGACTATTTCCTGTCTTCCGGGATCTTCGAGGAGCGTTTGCAGATGACCGCCACCATCGGCGAGGATCCGGCGCTGATTTCCATGGCGACCTCACGCAATGCCATCGAGCTGAGCTCGATTCTCGACAAGGCACTGGCAAGCATCGCACCGCAGGACATGGCAGCGATCAACAACCGCTGGCGCGTTTATACACCCTCACGTGCCAACTGGCATGACTATGAACGGCTGATCTATCAGATTGTGGTGGGTGCAGGCCTGTTGCTGCTGGGCCTGCTGGCCTGGAATGCCTGGATGCGCCGGCAGATACGTCAGCGTGAAGCGGCGGAACGGGCTCTGGGCGATCAGTTCGAATTCATGCGCGCCCTGGTCGAGGGTACGCCGCATCCGATCTACGTGCGGGATCGCGAAGGTATGTTGCGCATGTGCAATGACAGCTACCTCAGGGTGTTCTCCGCGCAACGGGAAGACATCATCGGCAAGAGCGCCACCGAAGGGGTGCTGGGCAACGCCTTCGAAGCCCGGGAATACGCTGCCGACTATCAGCGGGTCATGGCCAGCAATACCGCATTGATCCTCGACCGCCCTCTGCGCATTGGCGATCGACAGCTGACCATCTACCATTGGATCCTGCCGTTTCGTGACTCTCTGGGCGAAGTACAGGGCATCATCGGTGGCTGGATCGACATCAGCGAGCGTCGCCAGCTCATCGAAGACCTGCAGGCTGCCAAGGAACAGGCCGACGCCGCCAGCCGAGCCAAAAGCACCTTCCTTGCCACCATGAGCCATGAAATCCGCACCCCGATGAATGCGGTGATCGGCATGCTGGAGCTGGCGCTCAAACGTGCCGATCACGGCGAACTGGATCGGTCCGCCATCGAAGTCGCCTACAGCTCGGCCAACGACTTGCTCGACCTGATCGGCGATATCCTCGACATTGGGCGTTTTCCTACTCACTACAGTTGTCAAAACTACTAAAAAGCACTGATTTCATTAGCCAAACCGAAATTAAAATGCGCCCAAAAAAATTGACAACTATCAAGAAATCGCCATCCTTACGATGATATTATAATACTTAAAAACGTAACTAAAATTCAAATGAAAATTGTCACACTATTTTTTGATATCATACAAAACACTTAAAGCCTTGGATTTACCAACCTAAACAACAGGACAGAAAAGCGGAACAACTTAACAACTCTATAATATAGAACAAACACATTAACAAAATTAAACACATGCAACTTACCTGCCAAATAATCATATAAACCCGATACATTTAACGCAACCTAAAACTTGCGGCTAACACATTGACAATGAGTAAAAATCAATATTACCTAGTGAGAAATTCACTAGTAGATAATCATGATCGCCACCCTTTTCCTTTCAGGCTATCCGCGCGACTCCATATGCCAAGCCGCACTTGATGCAATAGAGCAAGGTAGATTATCCAATACCGAGAAAAGCGGTGCGTGGATCCGAAATACTAATTTAGCCAATGCATTTTTGGATATTACCGACCGACACCTTACTATTGAAGATATGCGGTCGCAAAAAAGCGCCGAGATTTTGCTGAGAGGCTTTGAAGGATTCATTGTCGAACAAACAACATATGGAAAACGCCAAGGTTCTAAAGTTTATGGTCAGGTTTTAACGATGCTCTCGGATTGTTTTGGCTTCGAGCTTGAAAGTGCTATAACTAGGCAAAAGGAATCAAGCAAGCGCTATGCCGACTCGATAGCTTATTATGAAAGCTGCGCGAAGAATCTAGGAAAACTGACTTATTATGAAGGCTG
The DNA here is from genome assembly GCF_000507185.2 of Pseudomonas syringae KCTC 12500. Taxonomy (NCBI): domain Bacteria; kingdom Pseudomonadati; phylum Pseudomonadota; class Gammaproteobacteria; order Pseudomonadales; family Pseudomonadaceae; genus Pseudomonas; species Pseudomonas syringae. The sequence goes on along the minus strand of NZ_AYTM02000002.1, from coordinate 4,890,519 downwards.
GTATTTGAAAGCGAATACTGGCGAAAAGAAATTTATACAACTTTCACAATTTTATAAGCAATACGGCCAAAAACACACCAACTATTATCTCCAAATAATGAAGAATGCTTTCAAGAAATATTCTGAGGACTCTGTTGCTGCATACATTAAACAAATGTCTTTCATGACCAGAAGGATTTGCGCAACTTACCCATCCATCAAAGAACTTAAAAGACTCACGGACCCTGTAGAAGTAAACAACTTCACAGAGCAATGCTTTTCCTATGGGTTATTACACACAATTGCCAAATCAAACAAGCTTGAATCGTTTTATCAAGCGTGGGCTGACATTGTAGCGACATTTAAAAAATCACTGGTCGGCTCATACTTTATTGCAGAACCTGCACACCCAATAATCACCCCATCATTTAAAACCTCTGTCCAAACATACAAAAATAAAGATAATGATTACGACAGAACACTGACGCCAATCCCTCTGACCCTGAAGGATGATGGCGCGTTAGAAGTTCTTGAAAGTCAGCTCAAAAAAAATCGAGACTACCTAATAAAAATATGCCGAGCATCGTGCGCTCAAGAGCTAGCAAGTTATCGACGTTACAGAAATCTTGCCAGAAGAGGTACTGTAATCTCGCTCGATAGGGCTAAAGTATACCCTGACGATTTTTCCGAAGCGGACCTTTGCGCAACTTGGAGGAAAGCTCCTTATATCAACAAGAGAAACTTGACATCTTTAAACATATTACAAGATGAGATTAAAGCTCCACTTTACACATTAAAATCAAGAACTCTTCTACCCTTCATGTATCTGTTAGTAATTTACAACCCCGCGATCACTCAATCGTGGTTCAAATCATTTGAGCTTTACAATCGTCACAATATGATGACAGGGTTCACCCAGTCAGCAAGCGGTTGGAAAGCACGTAGCCGCAAGAAGCGGGCAAAAAAGATGCAGATAGTTTCGCTTGACCATAAATCGGTGAAACTCTTTAAGTCAATGATCAAGCTCTCGGAAGAAGCACGCAATTACCTTAAAGATAAGGGATCTCAAGCATGGCGTTACCTGTTGTTGGCGAATCGCGGTGGCCTGGAAGTACCTACAAGGATGAAGAACATTCCTTCTTGGAAAAACGAAGATGCCAGTGGCTTTTTCAAAGCAAATCTTCTGTCAGGTATACCATCAGCTCGTCCGGATAAGCATATGACTACGGTGGTTTCGCGGTTAACGCTCAAAGGAATCCGTGCAGATCAGATTGTCATCAAATACTTTGATTCGCTAAGTGAGGTCGAAGCGTCGAAAGCCGCTGGCCATACACGGCACACGAGAGCCTTGATGGCAAGATATATACCGCCAGCAATTAGACACTTCTTAATGAGTAGATGGCTTAGACAATTTCAAAACGCAATCATATATGATGTTATGAAGGACAGCGATTATCTTCTGCGGAGCATGGACTTCAACACAGAGGAAGACCTAAACCTTTTTCTACAAAATATCCGACCAGACTACGATTTTGAGATCAAAAGTAGAGCACGCAGCAGTTCTTCGGAACTTAGCACGGGCGAGGAAAGCGATCGTATCTACATCAGCCTTAACAAGCAGAAATTAATTGTGCTGCTTACCATCTATGAAATGGGCGTCTATGCAGCTTCCAAGGGTATTAGACTAACTGAGGGGGCCGTGAACTGGTTCAGGATTGCTAGCTTAGTAAGAGTTGCGGGGAACCTAGCAAACGAAGGTCAGCTGGGCACGGCCTGCTCGCAGGCCGCAGCTCACCTGTTAAAAAATACTCAACCATCCTCCGATGTCGCAAATCGCCTTGCAGGAGTAATTTATGCCTGACAACTTAGACGAAAAAATTACCGGCCTTTCTGTAGAAGAAGCGGTGTCCCTGTTAGAAATTTTCGATAAAGGTCAGAATTGGCACACTGCCGAACTAGTGCGAGATCGAGTGTTTTCCACACTTACAGTTGGTGCCTCGCTTTATAAACCTTATTGGTTTTCGGCTGACACACATTACAATGACAATATTTGGACGCAGAATCTAGCTGATGGACATGGCGGATACTACACAAGAACAATTGACTTCAATGTTCGGGTGGCGAACGGCTTGCTGTTAACTCACAAGAAAAATAAAAAACTGCTCGGTTGCATTAAACACTTGATAGCCATTCAAGTGCATCCTCGCTTCAACAGTACTTTTTTCAAACCGTCGTATGCGCAATTAATGATAACGAAGTCTTTATATATTGCGGACTGGCTCTTGTTAAATCTTGAGCGATTTTCAATACTTCAGTACGATCTAGGACTTGTCAATCAAAACGATTATACCTATCTCCTTGGAAGGATCGCCGACCTACCAATAAGCGAGGCCGTCTACAATTTAAACTCTAAGGCGGAGATCTACATCAGACGTCAAATCAATCTAATAGATGAAGATGATTTCCAAAAAACATTGGTCGCATCGCCCAGGATTGCTCAGTTAATTCCGAAACACAATCGCCGAATGAATCTTACAGATGACGAACTCGTACGTGCGCACTACGTATTTTTGAAGAGAGGATGGTATAAATCCTCAAGAGGTGCTCTTATACTCAGCACATCTAAATTACTCCAACAGCTATACAGGGAAACTCTGCATGGCATGAACCAGCGACCCTCCCAAGGGCGGTTCGACGAGCTTGATATTGGCCAAGAGTATTACACCTGTGAATTCGAAGCCGTAGAGGTTGTCCTTGGATACCATGAAGGTGTAGATCTCAAGCTGTTGGGTAGCTATATCCAAACGCTTCGCAAAATCGTCATTTATGAAACAGAACCCCTGTTTCATATCGATAAGCCCGCGATCCTTTCCCAATCCATACGACGAGTCATCGCGGGGCGAACTCGTAAACCAGACGGACGATACCAAACTGCACCTGTAGAAGTGGTAGGAAAAATGTTGCGATCCAGCCTGGAGTTCGTGATTGAACATGCAGACAACATCTTGAAAGAGATGCTTCGGGCACTTAAGCAACATATAGATGGCAATAAATCGAAATCCGGTATTCCGGGTAACTATAGACCGTCTGGCATTGTACTTGCTGGAGGACTCAGCCCTACACGCTGGTCCATCTACAGAGATTCAAGCAACTTCTATCGTGACTTGCGCAAAGGTACCGGACTGAGTGAGCTTTACCATATTCTTATGGGGAGCGCGGCAGTAGCTATTTGCACACTAACTGCTCGTAGGCGAACGGAGGTATGCAAATTAGATTCCATGACTTGCCTTCAACCATACACTGACCCTTCAGCTCCTGAAAATAAAGAAACCAACTATACACTTAGGTTCGGAGATGAAAAAACGGGCGCAGGCGAACATACAGAAGAGATAGAGCGACCTATCCCCCGCGTAATTGCTCAGTTTATATACAAAGTTAAAAGGTTTAATGAGCAGTTGTTAGCAATGGGCTTAATACCCGAAAAACACGTTCTTTTTCAAACGGTGAATCGTGCGGACGGTCGAGTATCGAACGTCTCCTCTAATGGCCTCTATGATTTTCTCGACTTAACATTTGACTTTTTTGAGGCTCCGACTGTTAAAGGAAAAGACGGGGTCGAAAGGCGTTATTACCTCAGACCTCATCAGCTTCGTCGATTCTTTGCCATGGTTTTCTTCAACTCATCGAGCGACCATAAAATCCATGCAATCGCATGGATGTTAGGGCACACGAACTTGACTTCATTTTGGCGGTACGTAACCGAAGTAGTCGGCGGACGGGCCCTAATCGAAGCCAAAGCTAATACCTTGACTCATGCCATTACCGACGAGTCTAGTCCGATTCAAAACCTAAACGGCCTGATTGAACAACTGAAGAAAGACTACGCCACGAAGCAAGTTCATATTAAGACGAGCGAAGAGCTTAACGATGACCTTCATTATCTCTCGACTGCGGGATTAATTGAACTAGAGCCTACTTTTGAAGAATACCTCAAAGGCGAGCATATTGAACACGACATTCTTACGTACTTAAAGCAAGGCACCGTGGAGTTTGAGCCAAACTTCTTCGATGTGAAGGACAAAGACGACGCCGTGATCCACAAATTCGTTTTGGTTCTTAAGGTTCATGATAAGGAAGAAGAATGACCGGTAAATCAAATAAAAGTGCTGAGCACGTCGAAAAGAAATTTCACTTGCTTGTTGAGGTTTTGAAAAGGCCACAAGAGTTTCGAACTCATACGCTACTGGGAAAGGCTTTGCGTAGGCAGTCTACTTTTTCTGGGTTTTTTGACTCAGGGCTGGGATTGGATGGATGCTCAATAAACACCTTCAAGTCCTGTGCGAACGCTGTCATTCCTGGCGGATTTAGAGTCGTCGACAATCTCCGCTTGCAAGCACTGAAAGTTTTTGATGAAACATCTGCGCCGCGTGAGCGTTCTGACACTGTTAGATCACTTCAAAAAAGCATCAAGCTTCAAAATAAAAATATCCAACATCTTGAAGAGCACGTACTTCGCATGACCTACATACACAGTAGAATTATGCACATGTACAACCGGCTCGCTGACCTCTCTCCTGATCTTGTGCGTCCAACCTACGTAAAAGATCGCGCGGAAATCTATTCATTAATAGCCGCACTCGACCTAGTCGAATTCTGGGACCTAACATGAGCAGGGCACCTGTCAGACTTATCACATCAGTTTCGACCAATTTTGATCTACCACTGGTCGTCCGGCCGGATGGCGGTGTGGATATGAAATCAGCAGAGTCCCTACCGATAATGCGCTATCCTGATGGCCGCATTTGTTATTTCGCTAACATGTTCGTTTTAGAGCTATATAGCGAAGGTCATTCGCTGACAAATCGGGGAGGTACTTTACGAACATATATGTCTCTTCTCTCTCACATTATAAAGTATGCCTATTACAATCAGCTGACGTTCCCACAGTTCACAAACAACAGATTTCAACTTTTCATGCGTTCACTGGATGGGTTCCTAAAAACAGGAACCAAGCGATCTCCCAATCAACAAATCAGGATCATATGCCAATCTTTGGATTTTCTCGAATATGTCGGTAAAATCATAGACAAGCCTAACTTTGTCAGCAAAACCGGAATCATTCGAGCACATAGAATTAAAAACTTTAACAAGGAGAGTAATGACTATCTCAACAATAATGCCTACTCTGCGTGCCGAACAACACGATGGGATGTGGAAAATATGCCCAATTACATGGATCCTGGCCGTGGAAGTGCTATGGGTATTGGCGCGCTAACCGCACTAAAAAAAGCAACTATGGATGCATCATCGCCATTTCTTGCTCAGAGAAACGCATTGATAATTGAACTGATGCACGCAACAGGCAGCCGTCGTGGCGAGACCAGTCCAATCAAAACTAACGACATCAAGAATGCACTTGGAAATTCTAATACTCCCAATTGCCTCATGCTTAAAACATTGAAGCATGGACAACTTGAATACCGCGAGGTTGTTTTACCGAAGATGACTCTTGAAATGGCCAACGAATACATCCAAAGCTCTCGACGCTCTAAGATAGGAAAAACCATTGGCCCCCGCAATGACCATGGCTATCTGTTCGTATCAGAAAGAACAGGCGCCCCATTATCGACGAACACTATAACCAATATCTTTGGAAAATTGCGCAAGCATGCTGGAATTATCGAAAAAGCTCACCCCCACATGCTCCGACATTTATTTATCCACGAGCATATGGACGAGCTTGTATTCCTGCTCGAAAATAGCATAGACACCTCCGTACACAGTCCTCAGCGCATTGACCTTATCGCTAGTCTTAAGCTAATGCAACGAACCGGACACCGAAGCTTTAAGGGGCTTAAGCACTACTTGGAACAATATTATGAAGACCTTACTAAGCTACTGTTACCGGACAAACTTGCTCGGCGAGAAACTGCATTACGACTAATACCGGGACAAATTCCCGCAATGCTAGCTGTCATCAAAGATATGGACGCCAGACAAATAAGACCATTTGTAGAACGCATACTTACAGCTTTACAGGCTGACTTAGGCTAGGCGTAATCCGTAACCATGGTTCGTAGTAACGGCGATGTTTTTCCGTTCGCCCAAGCTAAAGCCATTGCGGCTCTCAAGGCTGCGGCCTGAACTGATACTGTCATCGGGAAAAGCAAGTATAAGCTTTCGCAGCCATGTCCGGCCATAATGTGGGGTACCCCGTAACCGTCCGGGCAACACACCTTCCTGACACCGTCGCTTGAGGCGATGGTGTCCACCTAAATTTAAGTGGACACCATTTTTAGCCTTTTTAAGCGGACGCCTATGCCACAAGAACGCCGTTCCTATTCCAAGTCATTTAAGGCCCAAGTCATCGCCGAGTGTGCGCAGGCTGACACCTCAATTGCCAATGTCGCCTTGACCCACAACCTCAATGCCAACCTCGTCCATAAATGGATTCGGGTGCATGGGCAGAAAAACCTGGCACTGCAAACTGCCTTTATTCCGGTCAAGGCAGGGCCGTCGATAGCGACGCATCAGGTTATTCCTGCGGCGATTCGAATCGAAGTGCCTCATTCAAAAGGCGTAGTCGTGGTGAGCTGGCCAGCAGAAAATGCAGCGGCATGCTCTGCTTTTTTACGAGACCTACTGCGATGATTCGCATCGACGCCATCTGGCTCGCCACCGACCCCATGGACATGCGCGCCGGCACTGAAACCGCGCTGGCGCGGGTCGTGGCCGTGTTCGGTGCGGCGAAGCCGCACTGTGCTTATTTGTTCGCCAACCGCCGCGCCAATCGCATGAAGGTTTTGGTGCATGACGGTGTAGGGATTTGGCTGGCCGCTCGGCGCTTGAATCAAGGGCGGTTCTTTTGGCCGGGCGTGCGGCACGGCTCTGAAGTCGAGTTAGATGCAGAGCAACTTCAAGCCTTAGTGCTCGGTTTACCTTGGCAACGCGTTGGTTCCGGCGGAGCCATCACGTTGCTCTAACTCTTCTGCAATGGCGCGCTTGCCAGCGCAATTAGCCCATCAGTCTATCGCCGCCACTAGCCCTCTCTGGCAAAATCGGCGGCATGACTACACATCCGAATCTCGATCAATTAAACCCTGAAGAACTGCGTGCCTTGGCGGCGCAGTTGATCCAGCGCGTCGAGACGATGGACAAGCAAATCACTCATCACAAGTCGGTTAACGAGAAACTGGCCCACGAGATCGCGCTGCTCAAGCGCTTCAAGTTTGCCAAGTGCAGCGAGCAGTTGAGCCCGGATCAAGCCAGCCTGCTCGACGATTTGATCGATACGGATATCGCTGCTATCGAAGCCGAACTTGAGGCGCTGCAACCGGCACCTGTCGAAGCCAAAGTGCGCCAGCAACCCAAGCGCGCACCGCTGCCACCGCAGTTTCCTCGCACACTGATCCATCACGAACCGGACAACAGCCACTGCCAGTGCGGCTGCGCCCTCAAGCGCATCGGAGAAGACGCCAGCGAAAAGCTCGACTACACGCCCGGCGTATTCACCGTCGAGCGTCACATCCGTGGAAAGTGGGCCTGCGAGCAGTGCGAAACGCTAATCCAGGCGCCGGTACCGGCGCACGTCATAGACAAAGGCGTGCCGACCGCAGGCCTGCTGGCCCACATCATGGTGGCCAAGTTCGCCGACCATCTGCCGCTGTATCGCCAAGAGAAAATTTTCGGCCGCGCCGGGCTGCCCATCGCCCGTTCGACCTTGGCGCAGTGGGTGGGCAACTGCGGCGTGCAATTACAGCCGCTGGTTGATGCGCTGCGCGAAGCCGTGCTGACGCACGGCGTCGTTCACGCCGACGAGACGCCGGTACAAATGCTGACGCCTGGCGCGAAAAAAACTCATCGCGCTTACGTCTGGGCCTATGCCACCAGTCAGTTCTCCGACCTGGCGGCGGTCGTTTACGACTTCAGCCCGAGCCGCGCTGGCGAACATGCCCGAGCCTTCTTGGGCAGTTGGAACGGCAAGCTGGTCTGCGATGATTTTGCCGGCTACAAGGCAGGCTTTGAACTGGGCATTACGGAGATCGGCTGTATGGCCCATGCCCGCCGGAAGTTCTTCGACTTGCACGCGACCAACAAGAGCCAGGTCGCCGAAAAAGCGCTGCACTACATCGCGGCCTTATACGAAGTTGAACGAGAAGTCCGAGAGCTGGAGCCGGGTGATCGGCAGCGAATACGGCAGGAAAAAGCAGCGCCAATCGCCGACGCACTTCATACCTGGATGATCGCCCAAAGACAGCTTGTGCCTGAGGGTTCGGCCATCGCCAAGGCGCTGGATTACAGCCTCAAACGCTGGATAGCGCTGACGCGCTATCTCGATGACGGTGCTGTGCCCATCGATAATAACTGGTGCGAGAATCAAATCCGGCCGTGGGCTCTTGGGCGCTCGAACTGGCTGTTCGCTGGCTCGTTACGTGGCGGTAAACGTGCGGCGGCGATCATGAGTTTGATCCAGTCGGCGCGGCTCAACGGGCATGATCCATATGCGTACTTGAAGGATGTTCTTACACGCCTGCCGACGCAGCGTGCGAGTGAAATCGATCAGTTGCTGCCGCATAAGTGGCAGCCGATTTAATCACACAAGAAGTGGTGTCGGATGCAAACGGTGTATTCGCTTGACGCTATGCAGAAACCGCAAGAACGATCAAATACTTCGTCCATTCGTTTGATAACGTTGCTCTGACTTCAAGGAGCATCGTAATGCTGAATATCGAGAGAGCCCTGTGGTACATCGAGCTGGAGCTGGGATCCGACCTCGATCTGGGACGTGTTGCGCGTCATTGCAACCTGTCTCCTTTTGCCCTTGCCCGTTTGTTTGCGCTGTCGACGGGCTGGCCAGTAATGCGCTACATCCGGGCTCGGCGTTTGAGCCAGGCGGCGCTAACCTTGCAGCGGGGAACACCTGACATCCTGAAAGTAGCGCTGGATGCTGGTTACAGCTCCCATGAAGCTTTTACACGCGCTTTCCGCGATCAGTTTGGGTTCACTCCGAAGCAGGTTCGTGAACGCAAAGATGAACACCTATCCCTGGTGGAGCCTCTACGTATGAAAAAAATGAATCTGATAACACTCTCAACACCACGCTTTGAAACTAGATCCGAGTTTTTCATTGCGGGTCTGGGAGATCGTTTTACCATCGACAGGAATGAAGGCATTGTCGGTTTGTGGCAAGCGTTCGAGCCTTACATAGGGCAAGTGCCATGTCAGGTGAACCACTGGAACTATGGTCTGTGCTGTAATCCTGGAGATGACGGAAGTTTTGAGTATATTGCCGGCACCGAGGTCTCCTGCATCGAAAGTCTGCCCCCAGCTTTTCGGTACTTTAAAGTGCCACAGCAAAACTATGCGGTGTTCCGACACCTACATCATATTTCAAAAATCCATCAGACATTTTTCACCATCTTCAATCACTGGTTGCCTGACTCTGGTTACGTGCTTGCCGACGCCCCCGAGTTCGAACAATACAGTTCTGATTTTGAACCGGCCCAAGGCAAGGGTTACGTGGATGTGTGGATACCGATTGTAAGAGTCAAGGCATCATGACTGAGGGTTTCGACGCCTGCTACCTAGGAAATTGAATGGGTGACGTCGCCAAACGGTTACTCGAAGGTGTGTTAACCATACGCTTACGGTACCCCTCCCTCGACGGTCGGGAATTGGCCCACTTTGGTGTGTGCCGAAAGGCAGCGGAAGCATGCAGCATTTTCGCTGCATTTTAGGAGCACGGAAGGCTGTTCCTGGCCCCTCAACCCAAACGGACACCATAGTGTTGGCGCAGCTTCGAGGGGCGGCTCTGGAGGAAACGGCCTAGATCAGAGCCGAATCCGTATGCCAATCTGCACGGACAAATTTTTTAAAATCGTACTGCCCCAGATTGAGGTTTTGAGCGTGGTCTAGGATTATCACCTGTGGATAAAACCCAGCTTCAGCTTTTATTCTGTGGATTTCTCGGAGGATATTTATATATAGTTCCTGCACCTTGCCTGTATCCGCGTCCGAGGCATTAACGGTACTGGCGTCTGGAAAGTAGACCTGGCTTGGCTGGTCCAAGAAGAGAAAACTTGGCACGCTGGAATTGGGAAAGTTACAAAACAACCTCAACATACCTAAAGAAGCTGCCATATGGAAAGCCAACCAGTTAGCTCCACTGCCCATATCTGACAATAGTACATCCCCAAACGTAGTATCTTTGTGAGACAGACTCAGTTCATCAAGCTTCATGCTCAGTCGGGGCGGCCTGAAATCATCTTCGAAATCCAACCGATCGCACAAAGCACTCATCCATCTTGCAAGTTTTGTTTCAGCTCTTACTTTAGCGGCAGCGAAATCAAATCTCGAAAGCTCTTCTTGCAATCGTCGGAGATCTGCTTTGAGTAGTTTAAGTAAGGAGGTGTCTTGGGCACCTAAATCATCCATCACTCTTTTCGCAAAATCTATCTGAATTTTGTAGTAACCTAATGCCTCAGAAAGGCTTTTGTATTCCTGAAAGTTTTTTTCAAAGACGTCTAGAGTTTTCAACTCTTCTTCAAGCCGTCGAATCACAGGCAGAACTTCTCGACGCGTGCTTTCAAGCGACTCAAGCTGTTCCGAGTCATATCTTGCAAAATTGGCCATGGAAGCAATTTCTGCGTTCAGGCTTTCCATAGCTGTAACAAACTTCTCCGCCTCTTTAGTCATTTCTGGAACGTCTTGACTACAAACCGGGCAGGTAACTGGATTATGCCCTACCTGAACACCCCTCTCGATATCACTCTGATGGTGCCTCAGGGTTTTTGTAGCATATTCGCGAACAGTCCTGAGCTGCTTGATTTTCTTATTCAAAGAATCTAACTGAAGTTGTGTCTCTGCCAAACGTTTAGCAACGTGCTCGTACCTCCTTGTCGCATCAGTTTTCAGATAATAATCATCAGCCAGTTTGGGAAGGGACTTGCATGACTCGTAAATCTGAGCGACGGTTTCAAGCGGTGGTGGTGTAATTCTGACAAGAGCGTAATAATTTTCTAGAAGCTCTCGCAACCTACTGCCGTGCCTTTTACTTTCGTCAGCGTTTCGTTCACCCTCCCGCTCAAGCTTCCTTATCTTACCAGTAACGTCATCAATCTGGCGTTTTACGCTATAATACTCATCATTTACTAAGCCCAAAAATATAGGTATCTGATCCAACACATCCTTACGCTTATATACATCTTCCATTTTTGAAAACAAAGCATGCTTGCTGGCAATCAGATTTTGATACTGGTATAAAAACGGAGTCATGTTTCTAATACTGGCTTTGCCGGACTTGCGCTCAGCATCCAATGGGCTAGGGTTATTCACTCTCAGCCCCAGATAGCGTTCTATATCATCCTGCCCGGCACCTTTTATTCGTAACAATGGTAGATCTATAAAATAGTCAGCTGTAATGCCTTTAATTACAGATGAATTGGTTTCTAATTTTACGTAGACCTTTGAAGACCCCTCTAACTTCCATGCCGGACGGGCGATCACGAGATGCCCTTCCTTGATTTTAAGTACCAGACAATAAAGATTGGCGAATGACTCTATGCGTCCTTTGGGGATTGTATTCAAACTAGAGCACAAACAGTAATCCACGATTTCGATCAACGCACTCTTACCGCGTTTTGAAGCACCAGTAACAATATTGAGGCCCTTGGTGAGCCTCACTCGGCGCTCGGTCCCGTCGTGTCCAAATATAATAATTTGCTGGATGTAGCAGTTCATACTTTAAAAACTCCGAGCTTGTAAAAACAAGCGGCTAATTCTTCCTTAGATAGGATTACACCCAGATTGTAAGCGGCCCTGAAGTACTCCTTTACCGTCGAATTTGTAGTATCATTACGCAGCCGATCTACTGGCATGTTAACGAGCATGATGTCGAGTTCATGCCCCCTAGCCGAGTATGCAAGCATTGCCAAACGCACATGCTCCGAGTAATTTGTCACAGCTAATTGCAATGCAGACACCCTGCTGCGCTTATTTGCTGTTTCCAAAAAAGCACTGTAGATTGTGCTTGTATTTTTGCAAGATGCCAGTGGGACCCTTGACTCTCGCCTCAACACGAGTGGAACCACCAAATACACAAGCTGGAATGGTACAGGCTTTGCGTAGCCGTTTACAAACTGCTCAATTAAATCGGCAAGCCAAAACGGACTCAATGCCAGCGTAATTTTCTCATCAATCATTGATATCGGACTCCAGGATTCTCCAGCGGAAATCTGAAGTATTTACGTAAGAATGGAGCATGCCTCTAGTAAATTTTTTCGCTTCAATACTGTTGCCAATTCCGTTTACGGTAATCCCCCTGAGCGCCGCAACATATAATTTCTTAGTAACTATCAAAAGATCCCTTGGTGTCTTACTAAGCGGCGCTAGATCTAAAATGTGCGACTCCTTGTAGAGCCTTAAATCTTCTCCAATACCACCTTCAGATTTCTTGAAATCTTTCAGAATGAATGGGTCATCCTCGGCTGTGATACCGATTGTAAGGCTATAATAGTAGTAATCTTGAGCTGCTCGCATAACTTGATCTGGATAAGGTATAAGGTTTATTTCTTTAATACATCGATGATCGTAGATCTCATCGCTACACTCAATATCTGCCAAGTCCGCAAAAAATATGTTACCTCCTGCGTCTAGGGTGTCACGATATGACACAAGGTGGTGTGCAACTTCGTCCCTTTCCAAGTCCCAAGAGTTTGTAGCCGTTACCCCTTTAACTGCAATTTCACCTAGCAGCGCTCTAATGACATTACTTTTAGATTTTGGCGAAATCGCCATAAGCGCATTATGAACAATGAGTGAATCATATAATTGCGATGCGTGTTCAGAGGAATGCTTGAGAACTACTCTGCCAATTATTTCTTCAAGATCAGCCGAAAAATACTGTTGATCAAAATCATAAACTGCCTTCACGAATGGCATTATTGTTTTAAATTTAGTTGAGTTTGACATGACTTCATCGGCTTTAGCCTTCAGTTCCAAATATCGAGCTAGTGGCGACAAATCATTCCATCGACCCATCAGCGATTCAGCACGAACTAGGGAACTCGTGAGTAAAACAAGCTTTGAGTAGGGGCCCAAAATTTTTCTGTTTACGACCCAATTTTTCAATGTTTTCCAGAAGTCTGGATGGGTATCAATGAGCACGTGTTCTGGGTCATCATGATGTTTGACCTCATATTGATATCCAGTACTAGTAGTTATGTCTCCCAGCCGTTCTAGATTAATAATCGCTCCTGCCGGGGACTCCAGACAGATTTTCAATGCGGTCAAATATTGATAAAGATTGCCGAGCTGGCTCAACGCCGCGCTATTTTTTGCTGGCGAAGCCATCTTTTTTCTCCATGTCCGATGAACCGACTCTGTTCACACAGCTGTCCCTGAGGAAGGAATTTAAACGCTTTTGGCAGTGATTACTGCGGTATTACGTGCCGACAGCACATGTCAAAAAATTTACGGTCCAGAAACAGGTCAGTTTGACTAGGATTCAGGACGTCATGCTACCAGTAACATCATAAAGCCACTGCACAAAAAAAGCTCCTGAAGCACATTGTTTTCTGCTGACCATATGGCGGCGACTAACAACATTCTGAGACCTGAAAGCCGCCATCCCGGATGGAGCACTAGCGGAATGCCCACCAAACAAAGCCGCTGGGTTATCCGCGTAGCGGTCCTCCTATCCCAGACCCGCTACGCGGAATCGATCCAGCGGTTTGCCTATCCGGCGCATCTCATCCAGCTAAGCACCATCCCAAGCTTGAATAGCCCCAAGATCCGCCGCGTCAGTTGCAGCAGGCACGTCGCCTGCCATGATGCCCTCGCGAATACGGTAAACTAGTAAATTCTGCATGGATGGCGCTCCGGGCCTCCGCAACGAAACCTTTGATGGGGAGGTGATGTGGCCCCAATTGAGTCGATGATGCCGAAACCGTCCATGGCTGCCCGCTCGCATTTCCATGGGCTCGGTGGCGAGCCATAAGGTGTCGACGCGAATCATCGCAACAGGTCTCGCAGAAAGACAGAACATGCGGCTGCATTTTCTGTCGGCCCACTTACTACGACCGTCCCTTTTGAATAAGGCACTTCGATCCGGATCGTTGCGGGAATACTTTGATTCGCCGCTATTGGCGGCGGTGCTTTGATAGGGATAAAGGCAGTTTGGGGTGTCAGGTTTCTGCCCATGCACCCGAATCCATTTATGGATGAGGTTGGCGTTGAGGTAGTGGGTTAAAGCGACATTAGCAATCGAGATATAAGGCTCCGCACACTCGGCAATGACCTGGGCCTTGAAGGATTTGGAACAGGAAGGGCGTTCTTGTGGCATGGGCGTCCGCTTAAAAAGGCTAAAAATGGTGTCCACTTAAATTAGTGTGGACACCATCGCCTTAAGCCTTAAGCCTTAAGCCTTAAGCGACGGCGTCAGAAAGGTGTGTTTCCCGGACGGTTACGGATTTATGGGCAAACACTGACTACGTCGCGCCACCTCGAACTCAAATAAAAAACCGTGCAGCGCCATTGGCAACGGTTCTCCGGCCTATCGAATTAACTATTGATTGTGTGAAGCTGAATTTTTTTGAGATTTACCAGCGGTGCTACGCGGGTGAGTGGGGTTTTTCGAAATCCCCATCGATTCAGCCCCGCCCCTTGTACCCTGCTGAGCAGGCTTACCATCTTTTCCCGGTGGGCCTTGGAGACCGGGAATCCCTGGGGGACCAGTTGGCCCTGTAAGTAACTCACGAAGCTCGTGATCCGAGCGAAGAGAGTCCACTACTGAAGGTGCTTTGTGCTCATTTCCCATCATGACCATCCCGGTCAGACTTAAAACCAGCAACCCTGCGATGAAATTTTTGGCGGCCCGGTGGGCGACAGCCATGGCCGTCACTTTGACATTCACACTTGCACGGTTTACATGGATCCGCTTCACGGTGTTAAGAATACGTGTTCGATGATAGTCTTGAGCAGTTATGCCTGGCTCAGGGAGAATCCCTTGGATTGAATGTCCCAGATAGCTTTGGCGCTCTTGCCCGCGAATCGCCCAGTGGATTGCGTCACAGAGCTGAACAACCAGATAAAGTGCCACAATGCTCAATCCCCAACGCCAAATCCCAAGAGGTAGGTTAACGGTCCCGGCGGCTTGGGCAATGATGACACCGGTAGTTATGGTGGCTGCGATTGAGGACAGGCCAACTATCGTTGAAAGCCTGGAATCAACGCTCCGCTGGCGGTCCTCATTACTTTCCAGAATGGACTCGTAATCTTCGAGAAGCGCTTTTAGAACGTCATCTTCTGCGTTAGCTATTTTCGACTTTGTGTCTGTTAGCTCAACGTCCTCAATTTCAGCTCTCCGGTTCTTCTGTCCCTCGCTTTCTACGACAGCCCATGGAACGAACACGTCGCAGAAGCTTGAGCCGAGGAGCATCTTCCTCGAAAGCTTTCCGAGTCGATCCCCAAATCTTGAACTCAATTTTCGCCCCTCCCGGCCAGCCAAAACGCAACTCCCTCAGAAATCCCTAGATCAAGCTGATCATCAAGCCAAAGCCATTGCCCGCTTGGGTTGACTTCAAGAAATACGTATTCGCCCTGGTCGGAAAGAATTAAATCGATACAACCGAACTGAAGGTCTAGTAATCCCATCAGCGCTTGAAGTTGGGTGACAACCAAAGGCGGCAGTTCAATCACAGAGTGAGGCAGCTTTGGATTCGCCGTGCGGCGCCAATCCACCGAGGCCTGGGGATCAGTTTGTGAGTGGATAGCAGCAGAATAAAGCTTATCACCGACCACGGTCACCCTAATATCGTAAAGCTTCTTGATATGCTCTTGATAGATCGAAGGAGCCCATTTCGCGTCATCCAGCTCCTCAAGATCGGAGCGAGTCATCAATGTAGTGAATATCGAAAACTCTTCCCCACTTTCTATAAAATGCCCTGATCGTGCTGGCTTTACGACTAAAGGCCCGAAATCACTGTTCGCCTTGCGTATGGCGACTGGATCATTAGAGACAATAGTTCGGGGTATCCGCAACCCTACCTGCTTTGCGATCCGCAACTGATAAGGCTTAAATTCAGCCTTCCACACCGCGGTGGGTGCGCTCATCCACCTCGCTTGCTGGGACTGCAAACCACCCAGCAATGCTGCACGGTTTTCTCGTAAACAAAAATCATAAATCCCAGGATCCATTCCCTTTGGCAGTGGAGGACTTCGCATCCGACGATACCAAATGGCAGAAGCTGGAAGACAGTTGCCACTTAAGCTGATGGATGTCCTGTCTGCTTCCTGGAAATCGAGCGTTAAGGAGGCGTTGAAAGGGAAATCCTCTGTGTTCACACGCCTGTGCTCGACGCCCCACCTCGACAAGAAACCCACTACATGATCAGTTGCGACATCAGCAACGGTACTGATGATGAGCACATTCCTATCACTCATCGTCCGTTGTCTCATTCTCTACCCTGGTGATGCGTGTGCTCCCGCCTGCGGCAACCCCCGCATTTGTCGCGTCGAGCCACAATCCGTCAACCAGCAGCTGAGAAATCTGTCGATTGGTGTCATACCTAAGGCGTTGCGGTTCACTGCCTTCAATAGGCGTCGCGAAACGGGTAATAAATGGACGAGCACTGATCAGCCTTGGCACGTGTATCCCCTATTTTCCTAAATTTAAAAATTAGCTGCCTAGCCAATTCCCAGTGACAAAAGACTATTTTTACTAGCTAAAACTGGATCAATTGTCGTCCGTAGTCTCCAGCTTCACCTCAGTGACGTAGGTCTGGCGAGACAGTACATACCCCTCGTCTGAGCGATCCAATACTGCCGGGATTTGGTCATCAAGCATCTGTTGGTCGCGATACTCCGACTGACCGAAATCAGCAGGCTTAGCGCGCGAGACAATGAGGGGGCGAGCATTCATGAAAATCTCCGTTTCCTGGGAGGGGGTGGGTATTCATCTATAGCATATTTAATGACTTCCAAAGACTGGGCCAATCGCCCTCTATGAGTAAGCGGCGCAAGTATTTCGCGTGGCCAGACGGGAGACCCCATTTTTGATTCACCGAGTGCAAACGCTTCTTGAGATTTGAGATGCGTACAGGTACGGCAGATCTGAGTTCAACAGCATGAACGGCATAAAAAAGAGGTCGGTTGCTTTGCTTCTATGAGCCAGCGACCTGCCGCTGGTGATCTTAGATTCACAGCGGTGCTTCATGCCGAGATGGGTGTGGAAACTCAACCGAGGGGGTTTTCATGAACGAATTCGAGCCCGAAATGATACCGCTCGTCGGAATTTATTTTGCGGATTGGGCTTGTGTACCTAAACCTCGAAATTGCTTGAAAGCGTCGTACGAAGCAACGGGAGAACTCTGGATACCTCACAGAGCCAATTCTACGAAAATCACACGTTCAGAAAAATGCCCGTGCTAGACGGGCGCTCTTCCGGCATCCCTATCGAACCGCTAGAAATGCGTTTTTTCAACGGCTACTATCACCGCAACACATTAAACATACAACGAGACATCAGCACTCTCAGAGTATTGCGCGTTTTCACAGGCGTCAACTTTAGGTGACGGTCAGTGCACCGCCATGTGGACATCCAGGGGCAAAAGCGCTTTCCTGGCCGATAAACAATTGGGAGAGTTTAAATGTTGAGATATATACCCGAAGAGCTGATCCGCGCCCTACAGGCAGCTTACTGGTCGATTCGATTGATACGCTTGATTCAGCAATTCTAATCAGCAGTTTGGTGGGGGCCTCGGCCCCTGCTTCCACCTTCACCGGAGGCAATGATTGGTTGATCAGCTCATTGGGGTTGAGCGTCGGCTACTGCCAAAGAATTTTTCTGCAAGAAAAAGGCCCCGCCTAATAAACCCTTCCCACTCGTTCATCAAAACGATGCTCCGCGGGCAATCCTGGATATGGATTTTTCCGTTCGCCGCGAACCTGCCCTTCCTGTAGTAAAACCAGACGGCGCGGTTACAAGCCAGACCGGCTTTCGACCCGTCCGATCAGGGATGGTGTCGTTTGTGCTGCTACCTTACGAATGGTGCGAATGAACATCCCAGTACCTTCAAATCGCATGTCTATGTCGAACAGCTGTGATGCGCGGATGAGATCGCCAAGCTTCTTGAAGCCATAATTCACGACCGAAAACGAACTGTTGTTCCTGATGTATTCGGATACCTGACTAAGGTGTGACCACCCATCATCACTCGCCGTTTGTTCGACTGCATTTCGTAACAGACGGACCAGAGTCGTGTCACTACGCAGCTCGTTGCGTCCCTTCTTTTTGGGCTGACTGTGTGGGGCAGCCTTGTCGTCGTCGTGGGAGACTCTCAAATTTTCGACATAGATGAACGAGGTGCAGACCGAAACAAATGCAGAGGGCGTTTTCGTTTCACCCAATCCGTAGACTGGAAACCCACTCTCTAGGTGGCGTAGTACCAAGGGCGTGAAATCGCTGTCGCTGGTCATCAAAGCGAAGGCATCAATGTTTTTGCTATAGAGGAGATCCATGGCATCGATGATCATGGCCGCATCGGTAGCATTTTTCCCTTCGTGTAGGCAAATTGCTGCATGGATCGAATTGCAAAAGGATGCAATCGTTCCACCCAGCCGGAAAGATGTTCGCTTTTCCAATCTCCGTGCGCATGACGAACATTCACCATGCCGTATTTCGCTAACTCCTCAAGCACGCCTTAAACAGCACTGTGGCTGACATTGTCACAGTCGATCATTAGAGCAATCCGCTTTTGCTGCATCTCAACTTCCTTGTGTACGAAAATGTGCTGGGATCACGGGTAATCCACACCATCGAAGCGGCGCAATTATTAGATTGTTTGCACTCTGTCATCACCGCCTCGCTGAAACCCATCCATTACTCGTCCTTGAAAAGCATCTTAAAAGGTTGAAGGGGAGGATCATCATATTCTTTGCGCGCAATGCGTCGCGTAGACTCCGCTCTAAGCTGCTTAAGTTCATCCATAACCTGAGAGTGTTCTGCAATAAATTCTAATTCATTACCGTGAAATGTTAGCGCGGCAAGCTCATTTCTTTGATTTGAATCCACCCCTTTAAAACTTCTAAAATAGCTCGGCCGGTAGCTTTCGTCACATTGTGCCAACCAGCCAGCTACCAAGTCAGCCGATTGAAAATCACTCGCCGCCATAGCGAGGTTGGTACTAGAGTTTATCTCTCCCCAGATTTCATCTTGAAATCCTTTTCTGACTTTAACGGAGTTATAGGTAACGCCGTGAAAACCGTCGAATTTCAGATAATTGTCGTACACATGGTTAATCACTTCATAAAAGCGGCTGTCTTGGGTCTGAAAAAGAGTATGCAAAAGTTTGGAAAATTCAGAGCCACCAGAATTTGCATCTACTAAACGTGCATCTTCACTGAACGAAAAGTAGCTCAACAGGAAGTAATCACCAGGCTGGATGCCACATTCCCTAAGTGCGACGTACGGATGGTCAGCTAGGTAAAGCTTACGCTCGCCTTCGCTATTGAAACGACCTATCGATACGGGTGCGGTGTTAGGCATTGGTGGATGAAACTCTTCGCGTTCTACCGTACCGTTTAAAAATTTATCTAAATCTACCGTTTTGATAGGTCTGACACGGGAAAAAACTGAGCCTTTAGGAAATATTTTGTACTCCAATCCAAAAGCAGCCGCGTCGATGCTTGTCGCAGTCGATTTAGGAAATAAAATTTTGCGAATTGCTTTACAGTACCCCTCGACACCAATTTGCGGATCAAACTCTTCAAAACTCAACATCACATCTCCTAAAGTTTGATACCCACACACATCCTTTGTTTGAACAGGTTCAACACTTACGGCCACCAGGCGATCAGAAAGAAATCTCATCAGATCGGAGGCTGTGGCACCATCCTATTATATCAGCCACTGCAATACTATGGCGGATTGGCTCAGCGGGAAAGCCAGTCAGTGTAAGACAACAACTTCGGCCACCACGATTCCTTGGCACCGAATTGAGCCATGGCTCTGTCATACTCCATTTTGCTAACGAGCGCGCGAACTGCCTTGCTGTCGTCAAGCAGGACGGCACGCAGATGATGGTCGACCTCGCCTTGAAGAACCGTATGCTGTAGTCGCCAGAAAAGCTGTTGGTTGAGGAAATGTCGGCATCTGGACCCATTATCACGCCGAATTTGTCTCGTTAGCCGCTATGCCTTGCGGGAAGCATGGCTTTCGAGACTGAGAGCCGCTTCGCGTGAGGTACCCAGCATTACCAGATTCTAAACGGGCACGTTTTAACAGTCCTCTAATCGCGGCTATGGCTACCCGTTGTGCCTGAATCATGCTGGGGGCCCTAAACCGCCAGCCCTTCTGGCCGACACAGATCCACGCCCAGAAACTTTCGAAGGAAATCTGATTGAATCGCTCCGAATCTGGCCCGCTGGTACCCCCAGGCGAGCCCTCTGAAATGAATCAGCTTATTCGCGGGATTCTAAGTCAAACTCTTAGGTACCGAAAACGAATTATTGCAGTAGGCTCCTTGTTTGGCGCAGGCGGCCCTGTCCTGACGTTATTTGCCTATCTGCATGTAATACAGCGAGTAGATTTATTTTTGCCATCACTCGCTATGGGGCCAGCTTTGCTCACGTGGCTAGGCTGCACAGTTTTGTTGTTTTTGCTTGCCATAGTGAGCATCGTCACTCCAGCAATCTTATTCGCAGCGCTGACATCATTATTCGGCCTACCCTCGGCAGATGCAGGCAAATTAGCACCTAGGCTCGCTTTGCTTGTAGCAGGTGGCTTTGCGTTCTTAATACTATTCTCGTACGCTGTAATTCCGGAACACTTTATTTGGTCAATTCCACTCATGTGGTTGTCTGGTCTTTTGACACTAGCAGCTTTGCTCGCTGGCACCCCGGAAAGGAGACAAAAATACTTAATAAAGATACAAGGTGAAGATTGGTACCGAAGCAGATCGGCGGCTTTCATATTTTTTGCGTCTATGATCTACTTCTTAACCGTCATAATGGGCATATCGCCGTCGCTTTTCATCACATGGTCCCACTCCGATGAAACCTCACAATTGGAACGAGCCATCGTCATCGTAGCTTCAATTCTTTGGATGTTTTTGATCTGTCTTCCTACCGTCGTTTATTATAATACAGATGGTACCTTGGCGAAAAAGGTATCAAATGTCGTGTTGTCAGGTGTATCGGCAATCCTAATATTTTTCATGATATCTCCTTTCATGTTTGAAGTAGTAGCCTATGCCTCTGCGTCAACGGTGAAATTAAGAGACACCCAAGTCTCAGAGTATATCGTAAGTAAAAAATACCCTAGAGCGACATTAGATACGGCACTGTGGGAAGTCAGAGATCTGAAAGACGAAGACAAAAACTTTACGATTAAAGCATTCCCACTGTTCCGTCTTGGTGACACCTTACTGCTATGCCCAGCCAGATACGCGAACACTGTAAGGAATCATATCGCGGAAATTTCCAAATATTGTTTTGATACCATGGCATCAGAGATGACTCGGGCTGCCCCCTCGGAAACGGTCTCGCCATTCTATCTGAAGGAAACCTACTGTGGCCGCGTGGTTACCAGCCCTCCCCGCATTTTGAAGAAAAACCAACAATGCGTCTTCGCGCCGTCGGGGCCTTACTCCCCACGCAGTTGACTGGCAACACCGCCCCTAGACGAATCGCTGGGCGTACTGTCCCATGACAGCGCTCAGTACAGAGCCAAGCAAACACCCGTTGCGGCACTCAGCTTGGTCCTAGAAACTGTGCTCAGGCGTAAAAGCAGTAGGTGAAGCAATAAATGGCAAGAATGATCCCGCAGCACGGCCCTCATGAAACAAACAGCCACGGTGAGCGAACTCTCTACAAGGCGTTGGAAAGCGGCCTACCTGATGATTACACGGTGATACACAGCCTCCCATGGCTGTGTTCTGCTGTAAAAAAAATCGACCCCGACGATGCACCCACTGGCGAAATTGATTTCCTGATCGTCCATCCGGTCAATGGGGTTTTGGCCCTAGAGGTCAAGAGCGGAAAGTACCGGGTCGAAAACTCTGTTTTCGTGCACGAAAGAAAGAACTTCACTATCGACCCCGTCGGCCAGATGAGAAGAAACCTCCATGGCTTGTCGTACTGGATTGGGGTGAAACCGTCGCTGCGTCTCAGGATTGGATACGGCTACATATTCCCCGACTCAGATTTTCAGGCAATACCTACGTCCTCCGGGATGTACGACACAACCTCCAGCCCACCTCAACCGCTATATGTGGACTTCCTGGGGATGCCGGACGCGCCAGGTCATATAGTAGCGCTTATGGAATACTGGAAAAGTGCCCTTGGCAATCCAAGCCTAGGTGCCTCCCGAGTTAGTGAACTCATCAAGTTCCTCACACCCACCATCGACGGCCACCCTCAATGGGGGAGCCGTGTCTTGTATGACAACAAAGTCTGGCTCCAGTTAACCCCCGAGCAAAGCTCCGTCGTGCGCTCAGTGATCAAGAACCAAACCTCCCTCGTCACTGGATGGCCTGGGACAGGTAAAACGTTGATCGTGATCGAAGCCGCTCGAAAGCTGGCGCTCGACGAAAAGCGCGTTTTGGTAGTGTCCTTCAACACGAAGCTCACTGACTTTATCCGCACGCAGCTTCTGGACGAAAAATCTTGCACCGTGCTGACGTGGCACGGCCTCTGTAGACAAGCCGCTTCGGCTCTCGGGCAGGATCACGGTGCCGACGAATGGTACAAAACTACCTGCCTCGAACAGTTGAAAGCTGCCATTGCAGCGGGTTTGCTGGGTGGCTACGACGCGCTGGTAGTTGACGAATCTCAAGCGTTTTTGCCAGCCTGGTGCGAGACCTTAGTAGCTTGGTTTGAACATAAACCGAAGGCCTTCTTTTGTGATGAGACCCAGGTTTTTTCCTTTGAGCGCGATACCGTTTCCCTGAAGGTCCTAAGCGAACTATTAGGAGTCGAGCCATTCCCACTCACAATCATTCTGAGGATGCCAAAAGCTGTTACTGAGATCCTATCAGAGGTGGTGCCACCTAAGCTCCAGCATTATTCTCCCCGAGACGTAGAGCACGACACCGCTCAAGAATTGATAACCCTCACACCCTGCGAAGACCTAATAAAAATCAGAGCGAGTCTGAACAGCGAGGGCGTCCGCAGTGAGGACATTATCGTTCTGACAGGATCAATCGTAGGCAGGCTTTATTACGATTTCCTAAAGAAATCCAGTATACCGAACGAAACGATTGCTAAATTTCGTGGTTTAGAAGCGCCGGTAGTTTTAATAATTGGAGCTGAGCAGCTAAGTACTGCGGAGCTTTTCAGCGCCTACTCCAGATCAACCTCTAAGTGTATCGCGATATACAATGCTCACAACCGCTACTGGAGAAGCAGAGAAGGCTTCCAGTCGAGGCTCCAAAACAGACCCGAAAGCTCGGCAATGCTCAAGAAAGAGCAGGTTAACCTGCGTATAAAAAACCTAATCAGAGGAAGCACCGGTACTGAGTTGCAGAACCTGAAAAGTCTGAACATCGGATGGGCAACCGAATGGAAAGCGTGGTTGATAGAGATTGATTGCCATGAAACTCAGGTACGCCTTTGGCTGGATTATCTCTGCCACCAGTTAATACATCCCATTTACCTATGGGAAAAAGGCACAATGACAAAGTTTTTTCACGTCAAGATAGACAAGTATGACGATAGAGAAGCGTGCCATAACGCCCCTGCTTCTCTGGAAAGCTGTGACGTCTGCCAGCGGTTAACACCACATACCGACACCAGCGCACCTGTGTGTACCCTTTGTGAAGCCCCGGAACGAAAATTACTGCCTGTTGACCCAGCGGTAATTGAAGAAATGCATTTGCTAGACGCACTGATCACTTCGCGGTTACCGAACGACGTCACCCTAAAGCTTCAGCCCACGCTTCCAATCAGCATCGCTGCGGCAGCCGCGTTAATGCGTGCGAACAAGAAGAGAGTGCGTAAAAACGTGCTTCTTGTTCCGCTACCCTCCGGCAAAAGCTTTTACCTGGCTGCATTTACATTCTTGCAGTCAAGAATTGCCACTCACGCACGTAACACGCCAATGCCCATAAACGACTTGGCTGACGAAATTTACCATCGGTTTAAGCTGCTACAGAGCATCACATCTATCGCATGGAGAAGCATTTTTTCGAATGCAGTGTCGACCTTTTACCAGAAAGGATACTTAAAAAAGGCTGGCAAAGGGTTTTACCTGCCTGTGGAGGACGACATCGCTCCTATTCCCGCACGTCCCGCACTGGTTGGCTTTGACATTGATAACGACAGCTTAGATCTTGTGTCGCTGGTTTAGGCAGAAAGTCCCGTACAGTGATATGGCTCCCACCTATCCGTTGATTTTTTACGGGTTTGCAGACGGGACATCGAGGTTACGCCATAGAGGCTCGCATACAGGTAGCAAGGCCCTTGCTCACCACTTTCACGAGCCGAGCGCTCGTCTAAGTACCTTTTGATGAAATGGGTTTTTCCAGCTCCCAAAGCGCGCTCAGCATTACAGCGAATTCCGCCTGCACGTTATCATCAAGGTAGTAGTTCAGAAATCGAATAGTTTCACCGGTGTGATGCTTGCCATGCGATCAGAACTCCGGCGATGCGGTAAATGGGTGGCCATCATACCCGCGTTGAAGCGGATTAAATTTCAGCTCGCGCGCGAGAACAGTATCAGCGATGAGGTGTGCATCATGGAGGTGGGCGATGACGCTCCTTACCTCACCCTCTGTCATATCACTCACCAACTCGGCTTGGACGTCGTCGGTATCTCGCTGAAATAAACATGATGTGGAATGGGTAGAGGGACGTGGCGAATCTGCTATGCCCCCTCTTCGCCTAGTGATTTTCTATTGGCGGCGGGCGCGACGGGCTGTCTAAAGGAGACTTCCTCCGCTACTAGTGTACTGGTTGCAAAATAAGTTACCCATGCGCGACAGAGTAAACCATTGATAAATTTTGATTTTTTCAAGGATTACCAACTGATTTTTTTCGAAAACAGCACACTAGCAAGTAAGTTTATAAGCCCAACACTGAATGAACACTAGGCACCTAGAGCTGAACCACTAAAAATGACAATGACACTATTTGATCTTTAACGCTTTAATATATAACCACTGCGCCAATTTTTTTTAAAAACCCCACAAACACTCTTGACAGCACCACACATAAACTGCTTTTATCTACGTACAAATTCTAAATCCAAATCTGGATCTCAGAAAAATCACCCCTGTTGATAACTTCAAAAATAGAGCTTCCTGCTGATGAGATATTGGACTTATTACATACGACTAACAACTACATCAAAAATTAAACTTTATCTGCCCCTACCCTTCTTGGACGAATAGTTGGCGACGGCGACCGAATAACGTGATTACCTCAGCGCCTGAGATTGCATAATTCAGGACACACAAACTAAATAAGTCATATGTGAAACCCTAGCCATTCTAGGAACTACGGATAAAAATTTGCTTTTCAACATTGGGAAATTGCTTTCTGCAATTATTGCCCCTGCGACACTTTAGGCTGAAATAACAATATCAGACAGCCCCCCGCTGATGCAACGTCGCTGAGCCCTTAGCAAGGATGAATTGAACTTTTAACACTCTAGACCCGCTACTAAATATCCAGTCCGACGTCGAAGTGGTCGCGCCTGGTAGACATTTAGTGGAATCGCCTTAGCCAGTAAATTCCTCCGTAATAAAGGAGCAATCCATGATACCGAAGAAACTCCCCATTAGCAGGCGCGACTTGCAATCAAAAAAAATATCTTCTTCAGCAAAGGCCCTGAGAAAATTAGCACCTGAAGTTGGCACACACGTGAAAGCGCTCAATATCATTGCAAAGATTCTGGGCTATAACGATCTCTATGACTTCCAAAATTCGGCACTACCGGCAGTAGAAACCAATCATTCGCAAGCAGAAATAGACCTTTATATCGCACAAAGGACATTCAAAATCTCGATTTTTCTGAATATATCTAACTACACTCAATGCTTGCAGATAGCCCGACAACTTAAACTCACTCTTTTTGAGTCTCTCAGAATGCCGTCGACTACGGGAATTATATATTCCGTAGATGAAGATTTGAAATCCGCCCAAGTATTGAATCAAGGTCCAACGATCCCGATCATAATGAAGAAGCGCAAGCGCTTGCTGCTTCCCCCCTAATCCATTCATCCTGCGCGCACATGGGACTCTCATGATCACTTTAATCTGATGCTCTCGAAAGCAATGTGCTGATTATGCATATTGCTTTGTTATACGTAGGGCCGCCACGCCGACCATTAGGGATATCCCTATCTCCCCCCGGATTCCACGCTCCAAGATGACCAAGCACGGCCCAACCGCAGGTCAATGTTGACTCGGCGGACTTCATTTTATCGTCGCTCACCCGCAACGCAGCAGCGTTAAAATGAACGATCTCAGACTTCGCAACGAGTGCTATCGATTCATAGGGCTAACCAAGTCAGGCCGTTCTGATACTGCACTTAAAGGGGTGTACTGTTTGCGATTCCTTACACCTTAATGTTCATCTGGGTCTACCTGAACATTGTACTCCCGCAGTAAATCGTTAATGGCGCCAACAATCCTCGGCTCTCTGATCAGCTCCAGAGTGGTGTAGGACACAGCAACGGCAATCTTCATCGCCTCCGGTACCAAGCTCAGTGGATCAAAAGGCCAAATTTGAATCCGGCTAACGGTCTCATCCTTAAACGCGAACGTCTCGACTACCGTGATGGATGACGAGATTTGACCCCAGTGCTCAAGGCTAACCCCATATGTTCGTTGAGGTCGGTCAGCGAGCATGGTGTGCTTGTCCAAAAAACTGTCGCCCACTTGAGCGCAACCCTCAGGATCGAAGTTCTTGACATATACATCGGTGAGACGCGGCGATGAAACGCACGAGCAAAGCACCGGCCATGGGGTTCGACCGTCATTCAACGTATACTCCTCGCTGAAATGCTGGAGCAGTCGCCGTAAAAGGTCTGGGTGATTCGCCATTATGAGGGTTGAGCAGTCAGTCATTTTTGAGTTCGCTTGTGCCAAGCCAATCGCGAGCAAGCCCGTGAAGCAGTTCGATCAGCTTCTGGTACTCAGCTAGCGTTCTAAGTTCGCTGGGTGCTTTGTTGTCAAATTCAGGGTGCCTCTGCTGCCACCAGCTCTCTGTCATCTCCCCGTGTGTGGTGTAGAGATCTAAGACTCGGACGATCACATCTGTTCGAATGTCAGCGATCATTCGCTCTCCACTTTCCGCTACGGCTGCACGGGGAGGCTGCGAAGGGTTGGAATCGAACAAAACAGTCCGCTTATAACTACCCCAGTGTCCATCCACATCTCCGCTCAAAATATTGCCAGTAGAGGTCTCAACCAGATAGCGTGGCAGGCCTCGCCTAGGCTTGAACCGTGTAATCCGAGTTACACGCCCTAAGGCGTAAGCCCCCTCATGCGCTGAACCAGCATCGGTTGGAGACAAAACTTGGATTGTGTCGATTGACACGCCCTTCTCTTTCCCACTCAAGACCCGGTCGAGCAGCACGAGACTTGGGGTCATCATCATCCGATGCTCTGGGAAATCTGTGAGTCGCGCCCCAAAGTAGCAGGCTTTCGCACAGTAAAGTTCGGCGTCCAAAGAATGCAAGACGTGGTCGTAGAAGGTTTCGCTATTTACCCCACCGCTCAAGGACGCTTTCAAGTGAGTTTGAAACACGATATTGACCCTCATCGCTCAGAAGTTGGAGTTAGCCGCCTCACCGAAACTGCTCAACCAGGATTATCAAGACGGCACTGCTCGCACAGTACACGGACCCAGCCTTTCGTCCCGCGTTCAAGCACGCCCTTGTTACCACACAACTCGCACGTCACGAATGACATGCCGACCACTGTGTCGATCACGCCGTTGCTGTAGTCATCAGTGCCGGAAAACATGCACCTCAGAATTCCCATCTTGTGTTTAATTTGGGTAGCGACGATCTGTGGCCTGCCAGTTGCTTCTACGTGCAACTGAAGTTGCCTGCACATGGTAGCTATCAGAGGAGCCCAGCCATCTCCGCAGTGAATCCCCCAGAGGTAGTCGTCAGGGTCTGATTCTTTGATATCGAAGATTTTAGGAAATTTGGACAGTAGAGTGCGTTCAAGATCTTCTTTCACTTGCAGCTCCTATAACGACAATTACATTGACACTTATTAACTTGGGGAGCAGACATCGAACGATTACGGCTGTAGGCGTGCTCATCCAAATGCTGAGTTCAGTCCTGCCAAGCCCAAATAATGTCACCCCGCGGTTTCAAATAAATATTATGAAATCACGTTCACGACCTCCAATAGGAAACCAAACAGACAAACCGAACAGGGATGAAAAGCTCACAGACACCTCAATTATCGGCAAAAGCGGGTTCCGAAGGCCGAAGACGCAACCTAATAGCAGCACTGTGAGCGTCAAACTAGGACCTATGTCCCAGTTAATCTAAACCAAGTTTTGTTCAAATACCAGCTTTTCTAGCTGGGTGCTTGCGTGGAATTTCAAGAAGCTTTTGGCATCACGTTGCGTAGGTTGAGGCTTTCAAAGGGCCTTACCCAAGAAGCGTTCTATGATGTCGTGTCGGAAAGCTACGTGAGCAGGCTGGAAAAAGGAAAGCGGACCCCGACGTGGGCTCTTATGACCGAGATCGCGCTCGTTCTGGAAATGGATCCCCTCATTCTTATCACCCTTGCAGTCGCAGAACAGCGCCAGGTCAACGCGTCAGAGCTGGCTGATAGCGTGGCTCTAGGGGTCAAAAACCTAGTGGGTTGACCTTGGTTATTTCACCGAGATATTAAACCGAATCGCTTTCAAAGCATCCCCTACTGGGAGTCTTGTTAAAGCCATGGTTAGCGAACAACAAACAGACAGACAGAGCGGCCCGCGCAGCCGTTAGCGATCTTTCGGCGCGACAGCCCAACAACAGACGATAGCGACCGTGATGCCGCGTGACAGGCGTGGTCGCCGTTGCTCCCAATGCTCAGGGCCTGCCCTCAAGAAAGCGTTGACCGAGGGTAGCAACGGCGGACCATTAATAAAGGGAAAACTATAAAGGCAGAACGAAATCAGAAACTAACGCTGTATACTGCGCCCCCCTAAGACCTCATCAAAATCACGAAAGCCCAAACTCGCTCCTCCGCTCGCAACTTACAACCACCTCACATGCGCTCTGCAACTAATACATTCCACGCTTAAGGCCTTCCATAGTTTCTAACAGCAGACATACAAGCAATAGCGCTACTACAGACCTGACGATGAAGCATATGACTCAAGGCCCTCAACGATCACAATAGCATGTCGATTAAGCGAGCCATTACCGACAGACTGTCAAGCTGGCGCTAGGAAAAACACGAGACATCGATAATTGGAAAACTACGAACAGGAAAAAATATCGTGTCGGAATTCCGTCCTTAATACTCATTCAATAGAAAAAAAGGAACTCATCTCTTAATTACTCTGACCCGAAATCAAGCCCACACAAAAACGAACTTAGCTAATCTCAGTAGGCAAACCGCAGTATGTCGATAATACTAAATTAACCCGATTACTGTAATATTATTTCTATTTACATCCTATGACATAAGAGCCAAAAATGGTTAATAGCATCGCAGTTTGTAGAACATGGTTGACATCCACTCAGCGCTTCTCGCAGAAAATTCAGCGTAGGCTGACTCCCCGGGACTTGGTGGCCTAACAACCTCCTAAAGTTTAATGACAAATTGAGAGGCGTTTAGTGGGGGTGTATCCAGTTACAGTTTTCGGGAAAAGAGCTAGAAATAAAGAGGGTAAGGACTAAGAAATGGAGGTTTTTGACAACTGTTTGTCGTGGGTGGCAAAACGCCCGCATCGAATCCGGGCGGCTGTCACTCAACCCCGAGCGGGCGAATCTGCGCCGGCTGGTAGAGTCGGTGCTCAGGGTATTCGACGGTCTGGCGCGGCAGAAGGACCTCGAACTGGTGCTGGAACTGGACAGCAGGATCAGCGCCGACGTGCTGATCGACCCGCTGCGCTTCAAACAGATACTGTCCAACCTGGTCAGCAACGCCATCAAGTTCACCCCGATGGGGCGAATCAAGGTCGTATTGCAGGCAGCCGAAAGCCCGAACCCGCAACTGCTGCATCTGCACATCACCGTTCAGGACAGCGGCATCGGCATCAGTGTCGAAGACCAGCAACGCTTGTTCGAGCCGTTCGCCCAGGCCGATAACACTGGACAAATGGCGCGTACCGGCGCCGGACTCGGGCTGGTGATCTGCCGCAACCTGTGCATGATGATGGGCGGCAATCTCTCGCTCTACAGCACACCGGGGCACGGCACTCGGATCAGCATGAATCTGGTGCTGACCACACTGGAGCCTCTGACCGGGCAGCCCGTCGTTGCGCAGCCGGCAGCCGTCGCTCATCAGGCCCTCAGGATCCTGATCGTCGACGATCATCCAGCCAATCGACTGCTGCTTTGCCAGCAGCTCGGCTTTCTCGGCCATCACTGCGAAATGGCCGAAAACGGCGCGCAAGGGCTTGATCGCTGGAAAACAGATGCCTTCGATCTGGTCGTCGCCGATTGCAATATGCCGATCATGAACGGCTACGACATGACCGCTGCGATCCGCGAACATGAGCGCACCTGCGAACGCCAACGCTGCCCTGTCTGGGGCTTCACGGCCAACGCGCAGCCTGACGAGATCGAGCGCTGCCGGACGGCGGGCATGGACGACTGCCTGTTCAAACCCATAAGCCTCTCGATGCTCAGCGAACGGCTGACAGCCATCGCCCCGCTGGCGCCCACACGAGCCCTGCCCTTCAGCCTCGACAGCGTCAGCAACCTGACCGGTGACCGTCCTGAAATGGTTGAGCGTCTGCTCGCGCAACTGCTGCACAGTAACCACGAAGACCGGCTGTTGCTGGCCAGACTGATACCGGAAAACAATCGTCAGAAAACCCGCGACCTGGCGCACAGGATCAAGGGCGCGGCACGCATCATCACCGCTTCACGGGTGGTCGATGCCTGTGATGCGCTCGAACTGGCCTGCGAACCGGACACACCCGATGAACAGTTCTACACCTGCCAGCAGGCAGTCGAACTGGCCATGATCGAGCTTGAGGACGCACTGATGCTGCAACAGGCAAAACCTGACTGAGCGAGCGCCGGAGACGATACAACGAAGGGGTATAGACGGGAGACGTGCGGGGAACAAGCAGGGGAAGCAGGCGCTGGCCTGCTTCCCTTTACATCAGGCGGCCGGATTGATTTCCTTTTCCGGGTACCAGACGTCGATCAGCGGGCTGACAGTGACTTCTGTCAGTTCGCTGCGGCCCTTGAGCCAGGCTTCGACAGCAGCACGCTGCTCTTCGCTGACCGAGCCACGCTTGCTCAGGCAAACCAGACCGAAGTCGTCGCCGCCCACATAGCCAAGACCGTTGGCTTCCATTGCTTCTTTCAGGAAAGCGTCAAGGAAAGCATCGATTGCCTTGTCGTCCAGCTCTTGCTTGAAGTCCAGGTTCAGTTCAAAACCCAATTCCTGGAACTCGTCCACACACAGTTTTTTGCGCAGACGGCGGGAGCGGTTAGTGGCCATGGGACAATCCTCATCAATAAATATCGGGCGGCACTTTACCAGCTTGGCGATTTAAAAGCCCGACAATTGCGGCGTGTGGTGGATATCCGGCGTTGCGACGCCCGTGAACGCCGAATCAATAAAAAATAGCATTTACCGGCTTGCCCCCCGGTCACAAGCCTGCCCCGCTTGGGGCATAATGCGGCTCGTTTAATGCGTGGCATTGTGTGTTACAAAAAAAGCCCGCCGCGCATTCACTACTATAGTTATCGAAATCGAATCGACATTTGCAATAGTTACCGAGGGAATTCATCCATGCCCTCTTTTTCGTTTCCCTCTTTGCAGTAGGGTTTTAGTCAATGATCAAGTCGCTACGTCCATTGTTGCTCGCGTCACTCCTTTTGCCCCTGGCTCTGCCCTCCTACGCCGCCGTCATCAACACCACGCTGCCCCCCAAGGTTCAACAGGCCATGAAAGCCAGCAAACTCGGCGATGACGCACTGTCGCTGGTGATGTTGCCGCTCAATGGCCCCGGCACGCCCACCGTGTTCAACGCAGACGTCTCGGTCAATCCGGCTTCCACCATGAAGCTGATCACCACCTACGCGGCCCTGGAAATGCTCGGCCCGACCCACCAGTGGAAAACCGAATTCTTCACCGACGGCACCCTGAGCAATGGCGTGCTGCGCGGCAACCTGTACCTCAAGGGCGGCGGCGATCCCAAGCTGAATATGGAAAAGCTCTGGCTGCTGATGCGTGACCTGCGGGCCAATGGCGTGCAGCAGGTGACCGGCGACCTGGTACTGGACCGCAGTCATTTCGTGCAACCGCAATTGCCGGTGTTCAACGATGACGGCAATGACGACAACAAGCCGTTTCTGGTCAAGCCAGACGCACTGATGGTCAACCTCAAGGCGCTGCGCTTCGTGACCCGCAATGATGACGGCAGGATTCTGGTCTCGGTCGAGCCGCCGATTGCCAGCATCCGCATTGATAATCAGGTCAAGGCAAGCGCCTCGAAACAATGCACCGGGGATGTGCGCTATAACCCTGTCACGCAGGCCGATGGCAGCGTCAACGTGACGGTCACCGGCCAGCTGGGCAATGGCTGCAACTCACAGACCTACCTGTCACTGCTGGACCACCCCACCTATGCAGCTGGCGCAGTGCGGGCCATCTGGCAGGAACTGGGCGGCACCATTCAGGGCAAGGACCGCGTTGGCGTGCTGCCCGGCAATGCCAAGCTGCTGGCCAAGGCCTTTTCTCCGGATCTGGTGGAAGTCATTCGTGACATCAACAAATTCAGCAACAACACCATGGCCCAGCAACTGTTCCTGAGCCTGGGCGAAGAGTTCCGCAACGAAGCTGACGGTGACGACGGCAAAGCCGCACAGCGTGTCATCCGTCAGTGGCTGGCGAAGAAAGGCATCACCGCGCCGCATCTGGTCATGGAGAATGGCTCCGGGCTGTCGCGGGCCGAGCGTGTCAGCGCGCGTGAAATGGCGGTGATCCTGCAAGCGGCGTGGCGTAGCCCCTATGCTGCCGAGTTCATGAGCTCGATGCCGCTGGCAGGTCTGGACGGCACCATGCGCAAGCGACTCAAGCGCACCCCGCTGCTCGGCGAGGCGCACATCAAGACCGGCACCCTGAATACCGTGCGTGCGATTGCCGGCTTCAGCCGCGACAGCAACGGCAACACCTGGGCCGTCGTGGCGATTCTCAACGACCCGCGTCCGTTCGGCGCATCCTCGATACTCGACGAGGTACTGGTCGATCTGTATCGGCAGCCCAAGCTGACCAACACCACGGTCTCGATCCAGCAATAACCAATCGATACCGACAATCAGCAGGCCCGCTTGCGCAGCGGGCC
Source organism: Pseudomonas syringae KCTC 12500 (assembly GCF_000507185.2). Classification (NCBI taxonomy): domain Bacteria; kingdom Pseudomonadati; phylum Pseudomonadota; class Gammaproteobacteria; order Pseudomonadales; family Pseudomonadaceae; genus Pseudomonas; species Pseudomonas syringae. The sequence continues at coordinate 4,857,056 of NZ_AYTM02000002.1, read as the reverse complement.
TCTCTGCATCAGCCCTGCTCGGGCTCTACCCGGTCGCGACCGGCCTGTTTGGCGGCGTAGACTCCGGAGTCGGCGCGCAGCAACATCGCGTCGATACCCTCACCCTCGCGCCAGCTGGCGATCCCGAAGCTGCCTGTGACCACCTGATCGACGCCTTCGATAACCTGCTTGCGCAGTTCCTCGCGCAGGCTCAGTGCCAGTTGATAGGCCTGGGCACCCCGCGTTCCGGGGCAGATCACCATGAACTCTTCACCACCCAGACGGCAGAACACATCGTCGCTGCGCAGCCGCTGGCTGATCTTTTCCGAGATGGCCTTGAGCACCTGATCACCTGCGGCATGCCCAAAGCGGTCATTGATGCGTTTGAAGTGATCGATATCGAGCATGATGATCGACAGGTTACCGCCGTGCCGGTCGATTCTTTTCAGCTCGGCCTGCATCCGGTCCTGAAAGTAGCGCCTATTGTAGGCACCGGTCAGTACATCGGTGACCGACAGCGCACGCAACTCCTGCTCGACGCGCTTGAGGTCGGTGATATCCGATACAAAGCCATGCCAGAGCACGCTGCCATCGGCCAGGCGTTCGGGCGTTGACGCCGCGCGTAACCAGCGCAGCCCTTTGCGTGGCAGCTCGACGCGGTACTCTTCGCTCCACGGTGTCAGGTGTTCGGCACTGATCAGAATGGAGCTTCTGACCCGCACCAGGTCCACCGCCTGTATGCGTCGCAGGATAGTTTCGGAATCGCCCAGCAGATGCTCTTCGTCCACCTCGAACAGTTCGCACATGCCGGCGCTGGCGTACCTGAAACGTGCGCTGCCATCGACGGCCAGGTGGTACTGGTAAATGCCGCCTGGCACTTGCGAGCCAAGCTTTTTCAGCAATTGCCCCTTCTCGGCCAGGGCCTGATTGACGCGCTTGTGCTCGGTGACGTCGATGCACACCGCCAGGTACCCGGTCCAAAGCCCCTGATCGTCACGCACCGCAGTGACCAGCATGTTCACCACCAACGTGCTGCCATCGCTGCGCTGCAGGATCCACTCCTGCGAAGGGTGGTTACCGTCCTGCACGGCATCGAGAAACATCAGTTGCGAGGCGCTGATAGATTGCCCACGGCTTTTGCTCAAGCGGCTCGCACGGGCCTCCAGATCGGCTGACTGGTAAAAGTCCATGAGGCGGAACCTGCCCAGCACATCCTCCTGTGCATAGCCGAGCATTTTCTGTGCACCGACATTGAACGTCTTGATCAGCCCGTCAAGATCGGTCGCGATGATCGCTACTTCGGTCGCCGCGTCCAATACACTGCGCAACTGCCCATGCGCAGCCCTCAATTGCTGCTCGCGCTGGCGTAGCTCGCGGGTGCGCTGCGCCACCCGTTGCAGGGCGCGCTGACGCTGGCTGATCAGACTGTAGAGCAAGGCGCTGAGCATCAGGCTCAAAAGCCCTCCAAGCCACAACACCCGGCCAGGCATCATGATCTGGTTGTTCAGGCTGAAAATCTGCGTAGGGCGAACCTCGACCAGATAATCCCTGTCGCCCAGGCTCAGCAGGCTGCTGGCGTACAGCGGACTGCCTATCGCAGGGAGCGGCGACTGGTAGACCTGCTCGGGTGTTTCCGGCGAACTCAGGTCGAGCATGGTCACGGCAAGGTTGTCTTGATCTGCCGTGCCGACGTTCATCAATTGCGTCAGGCTGATCACTGCGGTGACGTAGCCCCTCAATTGTGCAACCGGTTGGCCAATCGAGAACACGGGCGCGACCAGCAAAATGCCGTAGGTGTCAGATGGCTCCAGAGACAACAGGCGGATACGCGGCGTTGCGACGGTTCGTTTCAGCAACCGCGCACGTTCCAGCGCGGCACGGCGCACCGGCTCCGAGGCAATATCGAACCCCGCTGGCGTCGGAATGTTGCTGAGGGTCTGGATGAATCGAACCGGGAAATACTCATTTCGTGCCGCAGCGATTTTCAAGGCGCCGTTTTCATCCATCTCGCGTATGGCATATCCGGGCGAGCCGTCCTCACGCGACTGCCTTTCAAAAGCCGCCCGCTCGGCCTGCAGCACCTTCGGGTTCCAGGCATACGCCTGTGTCCCAATCAGCAACGGCGCGACGAACCCGTCGAATTCGGACGGTTCGACCTGCTGGGAGTAGATAAAGAAGCGAGCCAGGGTGTCGAGCCGGGTAACCTGCCTGTCCAGACGCTCCTGCAGGCGACTGAAGCGCTCCGCAGCAATGATGTCGAAACGCTGACGCAACTGGCGCTGATACAACTCATTGTCGGCCAGCGCCAGCATGATCGTCAGTGCCGCGCCGACCAGCAATGCCAGGACGGCGATAAGCCACGCTGAAAGCTGACCATTGATGAAACTCAGAATTCTGAGCTTGAACCGCTTGACTGTCATACACACAAACTCAAGACGCCAACATACGGAAGCGTCAGGCTGGCTATGACTTCTGTTATAGCTATTCGCCAGTAATTTTCATAGGCTTATGCCTGTTTCAGGATGATCCGTTGGTCTGTCCGCAAGGACATACAAACGAGTGCAGGAGGTGTCGCGAGGCGCGATCAACGGACCGTTACCGATCCGTTCATCGCGCACCGGATCAGCTACGCGCCATGATTTTCCAGGCGCGGTGGATCTTGCCATTACGAGCGAAGTCCTGGTCGATGGTGTGCGCGGTAATATCCTCGACCGCATAACGCTGACTCAGGTTTTCATCGAGCACAAACTTGCGGAAGTTGTTGGAGAAGTACAACACGCCCCCCGGTGCCAGACGCGCCATGGCCAGATCGATCAGCTCGACCTGATCACGCTGGACATCAAAAATGCCTTCCATGCGCTTAGAGTTGGAGAACGTCGGCGGGTCGATGAAGATCAGGTCGTACTCGTCGCGGTTGGCCTGCAGCCAGGCCATCACGTCGCCCTGCTCCAGACGATTCTTGTCGGAGAAACCATTCAACGACAGGTTGCGACGCGCCCAGTCCAGATAGGTCCGCGACAGGTCGACGCTGGTGGTGCTGCGCGCACCGCCCTTGGCAGCATGCACACTGGCCGTCGCCGTGTAGGCAAACAGGTTCAGAAAGCGCTTGCCGGCCGCCTCGCGCTGGATACGCATGCGCATCGGGCGGTGGTCGAGAAACAGCCCGGTGTCCAGGTAGTCGGTCAGATTGACCAGCAACTTGACGCCGCCTTCGCTGACTTCCAGAAACTGACCCTGGGCACTTTGACGCTCGTACTGCTTGGTGCCGCTCTGACGCTCGCGACGCTTGATCACCACGCGGTTCTTGTCGATGTTCAGTGCTTGCGGAATGGCCGCCAGCGCATCGAACAGTCGCGCTGAGGCCTTTTCCGGATCGATGGACTTGGGTGCTGCGTATTCCTGAACATGCACCCAGTCGTGATACAGATCGATCGCCAGCGAGTATTCAGGCATGTCGGCGTCATACACGCGGTAGCAATCGATCCCTTCGCGACGCACCCACTTGCCCATCAGCTTGAGGTTCTTTTGCAGGCGATTGGCAAACATCTGCCCGCCTTCGCTCAGGCGCGCCTGCTCGACCACCACCGGTTCCGGCTTGATCGGGTTGCCGTTCTTGTTGAGTTTGCGCTCAACGACTTCAACCTCGACAGGGTTTTCGCGTTCGATCTGACGCTGCTCGGGGGTGCGTCGCTCGCCGGTCACGAACTGGTCAGGCGTGACCTTGATCAGTAGCAGTTTGCACGGCAAGGCGCCGTTCCAGAACGAATACTGTTTGTGGCTGCGAATGCCCATGCGCTTGCCGAGGTCCGGCGCGCCGGTGAACACCGCAGCCTCCCAGTTGAGGCAGGCCTGACGCAGGCGCTCACCGAGGTTCTGGTAGAGATACAGCAGGCTGGCTTCATCTCCCAGACGCTCGCCGTACGGAGGGTTGCAGATCACCAGGCCTTTCTGGTTCTGGTCGGGACGCGGTTCGAAGGTCGCGACTTCGCCTTGATAGACCTTGATCCAGTCACTCAGGCCGGCACGTTCGATGTTGTTGCGTCCCGGCTGGATCAGCCGCGGATCGGCTTCGTAACCGCGAATCCACGAAGGTGTCTTGGCCAAACCGGCTTCGGCGCGGGCCAGCGCTTCGTCGTGCAGCTTGCGCCACAGCGCCGGGACGTGGCCCAGCCAGGCCGAGAAGCCCCAGCGTTCACGCTTGATGTTCGGCGCGATGTCGGCGGCGATCATCCCGGCCTCGACCAGGAACGTACCGACACCGCACATCGGGTCAGCCAGCGCGCCGCCCTCGGCAGCAATACGCGGCCAGCCAGCGCGGATCAGGATGGCGGCAGCGAGGTTTTCCTTCAGCGGTGCAGCGCCCTGCTGCAGGCGATAACCGCGCTGGTGCAGGCTGTGCCCGGACAGGTCGAGGGACAGAATGGCTTCGCCGCGATCCAGACGCAGGTGCACACGCAGATCGGGGTTGATTTTGTCGACCGAAGGGCGCTCGCCATCTGGCGTGCGCAGCTTGTCGACGATCGCATCCTTGACCTTCAGCGCACCGAAATGGGTGTTGTCGATGCCCGAACCATGGCCACTGAATTCCACGGCAATGGTGCCGTCGGATTCGAGATGATCCTGCCACTCGACATCCAGCACGCCGTGGTAAAGGTCTTCGGCATCCTTCATCGGGAAGCGCTTGAGCACCAACAATACGCGGTTGGCCAGGCGCGACCAGAGACACAGCCGGTAAGCGGTCTCCATGTCGGCCGAGCCGCGAATGGCTGAAGTGTGCTCGCGGGTCTCTTGCAGACCCAGCGCAGTGGCTTCCTCGGCAAGCAGGCCCTCGAGGCCTTTGGGGCAAGTGAGGAAAAGTTCGTAGCGATCCGACATGTGTATTCCAGGGCCTGAGCCGTCTGCGGCGGGCAACGCATTGCCCTGCCAGATTTGAACAGGCGTCTTTCATGGAGAACGCCTGCGTGGCACGTGATGTGTGCCGATCCACCGCATGATCCTGTCATGTCATTGCGGCAGTTTTGGCGCGTATTAGAACAGATATCAGGCAAGGCGATGTCGGCAATAAAGGCGCGCAGTCAAAAGTCTTTTTTTGAAAAGTCACATTTTCGCAGCCTTACTGTGACCCTTCGTCGCTTAAGCAGCCAAGGCATTGAGCCAGTATATGAGCCTGATAAGCGATCTCAATGAGCTCGCAAACCCCCATGTTCACGGGGCTGCAGAAAAAATCGTGGTTGAAACAGGTCAGCGCTTATTGCTCGACAGACCTGAATGTGACGTGCTTATGACAAAACGATCATTCACACCGCCCTGCGCTTTGGTTAGAAATCGTCTCAGGTCATCGCCGCAACGGTGATGGCATCAAGGCCCGCGACGCCGGCAGCGGGCCCCAACGGCAGAAGATTCTGCCCGACCTCAACACGGGGTCTCAGGGATATTACAGTCAACAGACGAGGGCATTACCCTATGAGAAGACTTAAGCGTGATCCGTTGGAAAGAGCATTTTTACGCGGTTATCAATACGGCGTTCATGGTAAATCCCGTGAGCTTTGCCCTTTTACTCTACCGTCAGTACGCCAGGCATGGATCAATGGCTGGCGCGAAGGACGCGGCGACAACTGGGACGGTATGACCGGCACTGCGGGCATCCACAGACTCAACGAACTTCACGCGGTCGGATGAGGCGATTCACATCAAAGACTTTCAGGCCTCTGTCGGGCCATACATGACTGACTGATTCACACCTGCACCATGCACGCCCGACCCGGGCGGCGGGCCAACGCCCAGGGGCTCTCTTGCAGAGCCCCTTTTTTTACCCCGGGTTCAGCGTGCGGCGCGAGGCATCGCCGCAATGGCATCCACAGACTCGCGAATCAGCGCAGGGCCCTTGTAGATGAACCCCGAATAGATCTGCACCAGACTGGCACCCGCAGCGATCTTCTCGGCGGCATGCCGGCCTTCGGTGATCCCCCCGGCGGCGATGATCGGCAGACGACCCGCGAGCTCACCGGCCAGAACCTTGACGATGTGCGTGCTTTTTTCCCGAACCGGAGCGCCCGATAAACCGCCCGCCTGATCTGCATGCGGAAGGCCTTCGACGCCTTGGCGGCTCAGCGTGGTGTTGGTGGCAATGACTGCGTCCATACCGGACTCGATCAGGGCTGCGGCCACCAGCACGGTTTCTTCGTCGGTCATGTCCGGGGCAATCTTGATCGCCAGTGGCACACGCCTGCCATGCCGTTGCGTCAGTTCCTGCTGGCGCAGGCTCAGGGCCTGGAGCAGTTGCTTGAGCGAATCGCCGAACTGCAGGCTGCGCAGCCCCGGCGTGTTGGGCGAACTGACGTTGACCGTGACGTAGCTGGCATGGGCATAGACCTTGTCCAGACAGATCAGGTAATCGTCGACCGCGCGCTCGACCGGCGTGTCGAAGTTCTTACCGATATTGATACCCAGAACGCCGCGATACTTTGCCGCTTCGACGCGGGACACCAGATTGTCGACGCCCAGATTGTTGAAGCCCATGCGATTGATGATCGCCTCGGCGTTGGGCAAGCGGAAAATACGCGGCTTGGGATTGCCCGGCTGCGGACGTGGCGTCACTGTGCCGATCTCGACGAAACCGAAGCCCAGTTGCGCGAAGCCATCGATCGCCGCACCATTCTTGTCCAGGCCGGCTGCCAGCCCCACGGGGTTGGGAAACTCAAGGCCCATCACACTGACCGGCAACTTCGCCGGGGACTTGCTCAGCAGGCCATTGAGGCCCAGCCGTCCGCCTGCACCGATCAGGTCCAGCGACAGGTCATGAGAGGTTTCCGGGGAAAGTTTGAACAGTAACTGGCGGGCCAGGTTATACATGGCGGGATGGGCTCGTGAGCAGCTGAATTCAGGGTGGCGATTATAGACGTGTGCGGGCCTGTCACGCGAGGCGCGCGACAAACTTGTTGCGCGCCCTCTCCCGGCGATGGCATATGCCTTGCTTGAAACCGCTATCGGCACTCACTCCAACGGCGGAGCGGTGCATGGACAACGGCGTCGCTTCAGCCCCTTGCACTGGCACTCAGCGTTATATACAGCTCTGGAAAGCCCGAATTACAGGGTTTTTCACGCTTCTGCCAGAAGGGCGTAGGAGCGAACTTGTTCGCGAAGACCGTGTTTCAGACGATAGATTTTCAGCGATTGTACCGGCCCTTTCGCGAACAAGGCGGATCGCCGCCCCGGTCGTCCTACCGCCTCCGGCCAGAATCAAAACAGACTTGTATATAACGAAGAACGACTCGGCATCGGGTCGGACGACGCCTTTTTTCTGGACGGACCTTTGATGAAGCACGCGCGATGAACGAACGAACCGGTAATGCGCTGGACTGGGTGGCCGGTAGCGACGCCCCGGAAATGAACAGCCTGGACGTGGGCTTCATGGCATTGACCGACTGTGCCCCGCTGGTGGTAGCGGCCACGCAGGGTTTCGCCCAGCCTTACGGCCTGAGCCTGAACCTTGAGCGTCAGACTTCCTGGGCCGGGCTGCGCGACAGACTGGTCAGCGGGCAGTTGCAGGCGGCACACAGCCTGTACGGCCTGATCTACGCCGTGGAACTGGGCATCAGCGGTGGCCCGGCGACCGACATGGCCATCCTCATGGGGCTCAACCAGAACGGCCAGTGCATCAACCTGTCCCGCGAATTACAGCAGGCCGGCGTGATCACTCCTGAAGCACTGGACAAACGCGCGCACCAAAGCGGCTCAAAGCTGACCTTCGCGCAGACCTTCCCCACCGGCAACCATGCCATGTGGCTCTACTACTGGCTGGCCAGCCAAGGCATTCATCCGCTCGATGATGTGACCAGTGTCGTGGTGCCGCCCACGCAAATGGCGCAACACCTGCAGGCCGGGCGCATCGACGGTTTCTGCGTCGGCGAACCCTGGGGCGCCAGCGCCGTACAGCAGCAACTGGGCTTCACCATGGCGACCAGCCAGTCGATCTGGCCGGATCACCCGGGCAAAGTGCTGGGCTGTACCCGTGAGTTTGTCGAGCAGAACCCCAACACTGCCAGAGCGCTGATCATGGCCGTACTGGAAGCCAGCCGCTTCATCGAGGAAAACGACGATAACCGGCGCAGCACCGCGCAACTGCTCAGCGGTGCCGATTACCTGGACACCTCGGTGGACTGCATCGAGCCGCGTTTGCTCGGCCAGTACAGCGACGGTCTCGGCAATCGCTGGCAAGACCCTCACGCGGTCAGCTTCCATGCCCAGGGACAGGTCAACTACCCCTGGCTGTCTGACGGCATGTGGTTCATGACCCAGTTCCGACGCTGGGGCCTGTTGCGCGAAGACCCGGATTACCTGGCGGTGGCCAGCCGTGTGCAGCAACTCGACCTGTACCGTCAGGCCGCCAGTGCGCTGGGCATCGACGTACCTGCCGCGACCTTGCGCAGCAGCCAGATGATCGATGGCAGGGTCTGGGATGGCAGCGATCCGGCAGGCTACGCGCGTAGCTTCAAGCTCCACTCGCTGGCCGACGACGTGCCCGCTGTGGCCAGTCGTTGAAGGAGAACGTAACCATGCTGCGTATCCTGCTTATCAATGACACCGCCAAAAAGGTCGGTCGCCTCAGGTCAGCTTTGATAGAGGCCGGTTTCGACGTGATCGACGAATCCGGACTGGTCATCGACCTGCCCGCGCGCGTTGAAGCCGTGCGCCCGGACGTCATCCTGATTGACACTGAATCGCCAGGTCGCGATGTGATGGAGCAAGTGGTGCTGGTCAGCCGCGACCAGCCACGTCCCATCGTGATGTTCACCGACGAGCACGATCCAGGCGTGATGCGCCAGGCGATCAAATCCGGGGTCAGCGCTTATATCGTCGAGGGTATCCAGGCGCAACGGCTGCAACCTATTCTGGATGTGGCGATGGCCCGCTTTGAAAGCGATCAGGCGCTGCGCGCGCAATTGCATGCCCGCGACCAGCAACTGGCCGAGCGCAAGCGCATCGAACTGGCCAAGGGGCTGCTGATGAAGATGAAGGATTGCAACGAAGAGGACGCTTACACGCTGATGCGACGTCAGGCAATGAGTCGTCAGCAGAAGCTGATTCAAGTGGCAGAGCAGATTATCGCGATGAGCGAACTGCTGGGCTGAAGCCACGAAGAACGCCTGTCCGCACAGGCGTTCTTCACAGGTTACAGGGGCACAGCCTGTCAGCTCAGCTGTACATCCTTCATCGCCGGGACGTAGCCGTAGTCATACTCTTCCTGCACGAACGAGCGGTCGCCCTTCAACAGGATTCTGACCGTCGGCGCCTCGGTGCCGCCGATACGGTAGTCATCGCCGCTGGTGGGCACGCTGTCAATGAACGAAGTCACCAGGCCGTTCGGCATCACGCAGTGGGAGTATGTCTGGAAAGGCTGTGCAGGCGGATTGCCCAGCACCAGTCCGGATGCGTTCATCGGCCGGTAAGGCCCGAACAAATGCTCGCCCACAAAACCGTAAACACCATCCGGCCCGGTTACACCGTCGGCATACGTAAACTTGTGGCTGATGGTGAACAAATAATACTTGCCGTCCTGAAAGACATAATGCGGACGTTCGGTCTGATCATTGACACCCACCGCTGTCACCAGTGGCGGTAATATTTCCCACTCTTCACCGCTGAGATCCTTAGCAACCGCCAGACCGATACAGCCCACTTGAAAACGCGCACCGCCCACTTCTTCATGGCCGGGTGGCACCGGGCCAAGTTCCGCAGCACCCACTGAATGCGTACCGCGCTCGCCGGCGACATTACCTTCAAAGACCATATACAACTTGCCATCATTGGGATCAATAAACGGACTGGGGTCGCGGAAGTTCCACGTCGAGTTCTGCGCTTCGGTTTGATAATAAGTGCCGTCGGCCTCGAACAGTTTTTTGACCTGGGTAAAGTCTTTCAACTCCACGCCCTGATCGGACGTTACAATACGGCCGCGTACTTTGGCAATTGTCGCCCCCGGTGTCACGCAGGTGTAGTAAAGATCAATATCACCCTTGTCATTCAACAGTACCGGTGTGCCCGCCCACTCACGGGTGGTGGGCGACACGCCTTCGGCCATGACCCGGCCACCGAAGATCCAGTTTTTGCCGGTCCGCGAATACCAGTAGCACATGCGCGCCCGCCCGTGACGATCTTCCCAGTCGCGCTTGATGTCGTAGCGGCCGTTGGCGCCGAGATACTGCGGGTCGTCGGGGTGGCGATCGGCGGTCAGCGTGACAATGACCGACCAGCCGTTGACTGAAACCACCGTGCCGTCAAGCTCGCGCAACGGCATGGTGTCCCAGATGAAGACCTTATCACTCATGACCGGGAAGTCCGGTTTTACCAATGGCTGCGTGGTGGTAGGGTCATTTTCATTGACCTTCAACGCATCGGCACGGGACCAGATGGTAGGTGCGTAATTGATGTTACTCATGATGATGATGTCCTTTGCAGGCGCCTGTACAAGCAGCGCGGATAGGAAGGCAACACGGCAGGCATGGGTGCAATGCCGAAGTGCAGAGTGTGTCGGGCATTCAGGTGTCGAGGACAACCGGAAGCCTATAAAAGGGCGAGTAGCCGATTACTTCTTTCAAAGTAAGCATTTATCGAAATTGACTGGCAAACTGCAACTACAGATTACCGGATTGAAAAGTGAAATCACTTTTTTGAATAAGCGTCACACGTTGCGACAGAAGCGATGCTCTCAGACATACCACGCAAAGTAAATTAAATATTTGCAGCGTTGTTATCGTACAACTGTGCGAGCTGCGTATTGACTTATATACATTAAGGTCATCATCGCTGCGTATCGAAACAGCATCACAATGACAGTACTTATACGCAAAACTGATGGCACATTAAATAATATTAAATAGTTTGAACTTTAATAAAATATTCTTGAATCTTGTTAACTGCCTGTTTCTGTTGACTGATACGGACTGTGCAAGCCGTTATCTGGCTTTTCGCCGCCACGCCCTTTTTTGCAGCGTACCTGCCGACCCACGCCCGGTTCGAGGTCATAGATCAGTCTGCTCGCAGATCCTGAAAGCCATACAACCTGCCTGCGACGTAAGGCTGACACGCTTGCACCGCCCTTGGCCCATCTATTGCTAAAGCAATCTCACCGGTAGCCAACGGCGGCTATCACCTTTTACGACAAAGACGTCGCTCATCTCTTTCCGCCCCCGTGGACAGAGAGGCGACGTTTTTGCGTTTTGGCCCCGGCGAAGGGGCCGGTGGAGTCGCCGTCATTCGGAACACTCCACCACAGCGTCTGAATAACCCGTGTCGCGGTCATGGCCCGACTGACTAACTAGCAGATGATGAGGTGTGCACATGGATACAAGCTTCTGGAAGGCAGGCCACAAACCGACCCTGTTCGCGGCCTTTCTCTATTTTGACCTGAGTTTCATGGTCTGGTACCTGCTTGGCCCGCTGGCGGTGCAGATTGCCACTGACCTGCACCTGACCACTCAGCAACGTGGCCTGATGGTCGCCACGCCGATTCTGGCGGGCGCGGTGCTGCGCTTCTTCATGGGCCTGCTGGCCGACCAACTGTCGCCCAAGACTGCCGGGGTCATCGGCCAGGTGATCGTTATCGGCGCACTGCTGGTTGCCTGGCAACTGGGCATTCACACCTATGGCCAGGTGCTGGTGCTGGGCCTGTTCCTCGGCATGGCCGGTGCTTCGTTCGCTGTCGCGCTGCCCCTGGCGTCGCAATGGTATCCAGCCCAGCATCAGGGCAAGGCCATGGGCATCGCCGGTGCGGGCAATTCCGGCACTGTCCTGGCCGCGCTGATCGCGCCGGTGCTGGCGGCCAGTTTCGGCTGGGGCAACGTCTTCGGCCTGGCGCTGATCCCGCTGGTTCTGACCCTGATTGCCTTCACCCTGATGGCACGCAACGCCCCGCAACGCAGCAAACCCAAATCCGTGGCAGACTACCTCAAGGCGCTGGGTGATCGTGACAGTTGGTGGTTCATGTTTTTCTACAGTGTGACATTCGGTGGTTTCATTGGCCTGGCCAGCGCCCTGCCCGGCTATTTCAACGACCAATATGGCTTGAGCCCGATCACTGCCGGTTACTACACCGCTGCCTGCGTATTCGGTGGCAGCCTGATGCGTCCGTTGGGTGGCGCGCTGGCCGACCGTTTCGGCGGGATTCGCACGCTGACCGTCATGTATGCGGTTGCCGCAATCGGCATTGCCGCCGTGGGCTTCAACCTGCCGAGTTCGTGGGCAGCGCTGGCGCTGTTCGTGGCTGCCATGCTGGGTCTGGGTGCTGGCAACGGCGCGGTATTCCAGTTGGTACCGCAGCGCTTCCGCAAGGAAATCGGGGTCATGACCGGCTTGATCGGTATGGCGGGTGGCATCGGTGGCTTCCTGCTGGCGGCAGGCCTGGGCACCATCAAACAGAACACCGGCGACTACCAGTTGGGCCTGTGGCTGTTCGCCGGCCTGGCGGTACTGGCCTGGTTCGGCCTGCTGAACGTCAAGCGGCGCTGGAGAACCACCTGGGGTTCGGCCGCAGTCACGGCGGCTCGGGTCTGAAACGCCGATGACCCTGCAACTGCAGTTTGCGCAATTCAGCGCCAGCGGACCGCGAGCGGAAAATCAGGACGCCGTGCGCCTGGTCACGCCAGTCCCGGCGCTGGCGGCCAGCAAGGGCTATCTGTTCGCCCTTGCCGACGGCGTCAGCCAGTGTGCCGACGGCGCACTGGCCGCGCAGTCGACCCTGCAGGCGCTGGCCCTCGACTATTACGCCACGCCGGAAACCTGGGGCGTGGCGCAGTCCCTTGATCGTCTGCTGCTGGCGCAGAATCGCTGGCTGCTGGCCAACGGCCTGTTGACCACCCTCAGCGCTCTGGTGCTGCGCGGTCGGCGCTTCACCCTCGCCCACGTCGGCGACTGCCGGGCTTATCGCTGGCAGTCCGGGACGCTCAAACGCATCAGTGAAGATCACGTCTGGGAACAGGCCGACATGCAGCATGTGCTCAAGCGTGCGCTGGGTCTGGACCAGTACGTGGTCATGGATTACCTGGACGGCGAGCTGTGTGAGGGCGAACGCCTGCTGCTGGTCAGCGACGGGGTCTGGGCGACGCTGGGCGATGCGAGCATTCGCTCGATTCTGGGCGAACAGCACGACCTGGACGCGGCAGTCAAAACCCTGGTCAGCGCGGCGCACCTGGCCGGCAGTCAGGACAATGCCAGCGCCCTGCTGATCCAGGTCGACACGCTCGGCGAAGACGATCTGGGGGATGCGCTGCTGCAACTGCAACAATGGCCGCTGCCACCCGCGCTCAAGGCCGATCAGGCATTCGAGGGCTGGAAAGTCGGTGGCATCGTGGCGCAGTCACGCCAGTCCATCGTTTATCGCGTCACCGATATCCATGAGCAGCCCTGGCTGCTGAAAACCCTGCCGGCCAGTCGCCATGACGAGACCGGTGCCGGTCAGGGGCTGCTGCTGGAAGAGTGGTTTCTGCGCCGGGTCGCCGGGCGCTTCTTTCCCGAGATACACCCGCTGCCAGACCGGCAGCATCTGTATTACGTGATGCGCGAGTACCGCGGGCACACACTGGCCGAGCTTTTCACTGGCAAAGGGCCGTTGCCGCTGGCCCAGTGGCAGGACCTCGCCACGCGGCTGCTACGGGCCACGGGCCTGCTGCATCGACGCAACATCATCCATCGCGATATCAAACCGGAAAACCTGCTGCTGGCCGACGACGGCGAGTTGCGCCTGCTGGATTTTGGCCTGGCGTTCTGCCCGGGCCTTTCGGCGGTCAATACCGAAGACCTGCCCGGCACACCCAGCTATATAGCACCGGAAACCTTCAACGGCGCGGAACCGCATCCGCAACAAGACCTGTACGCAGCGGGCGTCACCCTGTATTACCTGCTGACAGGGCAATACCCGTACGGTGAGATCGAAGCCTTTCAGCACCGTCGCTTCGGCACACCGATACCTGCCAGTCGTTACCGACCGGATCTGCCGCAGTGGCTGAGCCAAAGCCTGGACAAGGCACTGCACGCCGACCCGAACCAGCGTTATGAAACCGCCGAACAGTGGTTGCTGGAACTGGAGCAGGCCGAGCATCGTCCGCTGGTGGCCAAGCCGCGTCCGCTGCTGGAACGCGAACCGTTGAAAGTCTGGCGAACACTGGCCCTGCTCTCCCTGCTGTTCAATCTGGTGCTGATGATCTGGTTGATGGGCCGCCACTGAGCCCTTGCGCCCCGCTTCTGTGCAACGCGCCTCAACGCAGTGCAGAAAGGGTCTGCATTATCGGCTGCACGCCGCGCAGGCCGGCAAGTCCGAGTTGGCACAAGCGCTGCATGGTCCTTGTTAGATAATTCATAAAACGCCGCCCTCAACGCTGAAGGCTGCGTCTCCCGAGAGAACGGGACCGGACAAAGGCGTCCTCGTCAGGCCACTGACGGGACGTCTTTTTTTGTTTGCGCGAAACGTGTCGAGCACGCGCTGCAGTGACTCGGAGGCAAGATGACCAAACTCAAACTGGTGATGATCGGCAACGGCATGGCCGGCGTGCGCACACTCGAAGAGTTGCTGAAACTGAGCGAAGACCTTTACCACATCACGGTCTTCGGCGCCGAGCCACACCCCAATTACAATCGCATCCTGCTGTCGCCGGTACTGGCCGGCGAACAGAATTTCGAAGACATCGTGCTCAACGACCTCGACTGGTACGAACGCAACGGTATCCAGTTGTTGCTCAACCGTCGCGTGGTAAAGATCGACCGCATCAAACGCCTGGTGATCGCCGATGACGGCACCCAGGCCCATTATGATCGGCTGCTGATTGCCACCGGTTCGCGGCCCTTCATACTGCCGATCCCCGGCAACACGCTGAACGGCGTCATCGGTTATCGCGACATCGGCCACACGCGACAGATGATCGACACCGCCGTCACGCACAAACGCGCAGTCGTCATCGGCGGCGGGTTGCTCGGCCTGGAAGCGGCTAACGGCTTGAGCCTGCGCGGCATGCACGTCACGGTGATTCATAACGGCCAGACGCTGCTGGAGCGCCAACTGGACAAGACCAGCGGAAGGATGCTGCAAGCGGCACTGGAGAAGCGCGGCCTGAGCTTTCGCCTCGACGAACAGACCAACGCCCTGCTCGGCGATGATCAGGGCCGTGTAACCGCAGTGCAATTCAACAACGGCGACAGGATCGACGCCGATCTGGTAGTCATGGCAGCAGGCATACGGCCCAACACCGAATTGGCCGAGCAAGCCGGCTTGCCCTGTAACCGCGGCATTCTGGTCAATGACACCTTGCAGACCTACGACCCGCGCATCTACGCGATTGGCGAATGCGTCAGCCACAGGGGCATCGCCTATGGACTGGTGGCGCCGCTGTTCGAGCAGGCCCGAGTGTGCGCCAATCACCTTGCGCAACTGGGCTTTGCGCGTTATCCGGGCTCGGTCACCTCGACCAAGCTGAAAGTCACCGGCATCGATCTGTTTTCCGCCGGCGATTTCCTGGGTGGCGAAGGCACTGAAAGCATCACCCTTTCCGACCCCATCGGCGGTGTCTACAAGAAACTGGTAATAAAGAACGATGTACTGGTCGGCGCCTGCCTGTACGGCGACACCGCCGACGGCAACTGGTACCTGCAGCAGATCCGTGATGGCCAGGGTATCGACGCCATACGCGACCACCTGATGTTCGGCAAACCCGTCGCGCCAGAGGCTGCCGGCGCATGAACAGCCTTGCCCTCCACACCACTCAAGTCACGGCGTCTACCTGCTGCTATTGCGGCGTGGGCTGCGGCGTGCTGATCGAACATGACAGCGAGCATATTCTTGGTGTCAGCGGCGATCCGAAGCACCCGGCCAACTTCGGCAAGCTGTGCAGCAAAGGTTCGAGCCTGCACCTGACCGGCGACATCGAAGCCCGCGCGCTGTACCCGGAACTGCGTTTGGGCAAGGGCCTGGCGCGCAGCGTCACCGATTGGGATACCGCGCTGGAGCACGCGGCCAATGTGTTCGCCGAGACCATTCGCGAACACGGTCCCGACAGCGTCGCCTTCTACATTTCCGGCCAGTTGCTGACCGAGGACTACTACGCCTTCAACAAGCTGGCGCGCGCACTGATCGGCACCAACAATATCGACAGCAACTCAAGGCTGTGCATGTCCTCGGCCGTAGCTGGCTACAAGCGCAGCCTGGGTGCCGATGCACCGCCCTGCAGCTACGAAGACATCGAACTGAGCGACTGCGTGATGATCGTCGGCAGCAACATGGCGTACGCGCACCCGATTCTGTTTCGTCGCCTGGAAGAGGCAAAAAGCTGTCGTCCGCAGATGAAACTCATCGTCATCGACCCACGGCGCACCGACACCTGCGAACTGGCCGACCTGCACCTGGCGATTCAGCCCGGCACGGACGTCGCGCTGTTTCACGGCATCCTTCATATACTGATGAACGAACGGCTGATCGACCCGGCGTTCATTGCCGCGCACACGCAGGGCTACGAGGAGCTGGCCACGCTGGCCGGTGATTACCCGCCCGAACACGTGGCCGCCCTCTGCCGCATCCCCCTTGAACAACTGCACACCTGCGCCCGCTGGGTGGGCGAAGCTCCGGCTTTTCTGTCGCTGTGGTGCATGGGGCTGAATCAGTCCACAGCCGGCAGCGCGAAAAACAGCGCGCTGATCAACCTGCACCTGGCGACCGGGCAGATTGGCAAACCCGGCGCAGGCCCCTTCTCGCTCACCGGCCAGCCCAACGCCATGGGCGGACGTGAGACCGGCAGCCTGTCCAACCTGTTGCCTGGCCATCGCGACGCGGCAAATCCTCAGCATCGTCAGGAGGTTGCAGACTACTGGGGCGTCGACAGCCTGCCTGCCAATCCCGGCCTTTCAGCCATCGAACTGTTCGAGCAATTGCAGGGCGGAACGATAAAGGCCCTGTGGATCGCCTGCACCAACCCGGCACAGTCACTGCCCGACCAGAACCGCATCAGGCAAGCGCTGGAAACCTGCCCGTTCGTGGTACTCCAGGAAGCCTTCAAGACCACCGAAACCGCGCGTTATGCCGATCTGTTGCTGCCTGCCGCCAGTTGGGGCGAGAAAGAAGGCACGGTGACCAACTCCGAACGGCGCATCTCCAACGTGCGCAAGGCCATTCAGGCGCCCGGCGAAGCGCGCTCGGACTGGGCAATCACGGTGGATTTCGCTCAGCGCCTGCAAAAACGCCTGCAACCCGACGCACCCGCGCTGTTCGATTTCGCGACACCCAAAGCCTTGTTCGATGAGTTCAAGGGCCTGACGGTCGGGCGCGATCTGGACATGTCCGGAATCGACCGCGAGCTCATCGACCAGCGGGGCCCGCAACAATGGCCCTTCCCGCGTGGCGCTAGCAGCGGCACGCGGCGCCTTTACAGCGATGGAGTCTTTCCCACCGATTCAGGCCGGGCGCAGTTCCTGTCCGAGCCTTACATTGCCGCCAGGGAATTGCGCGATGCCGACTACCCGCTGACGCTCAACACCGGCAGGCTGCGCGATCAATGGCATGGCATGAGTCGCACCGGCACCGCTGCGCGTTTGTTCGGACATGTCAGCGAAGCTGTGCTGAGCCTCAATCCGCAGGACATGCTCAGCCATGACCTGCAACCCGGCGACCTGATCAAACTGATCAGCCGGCGCGGCGAACTGCTGTTGCCGGTCGGCAGCGAGGACAGCGTTGCAGTCGGACAGGCCTTTGTGCCGATGCATTGGGGCGACAGGTTCCTCAAGGGGGGGATCAACGTGCTCACCCAGCCAGCCTTCGACCCGGTCTCGAAACAACCGGAACTCAAGCACGCCGGCGTCAGGATCGAAAAAGCCTACCTGCCCTGGCAATTCTTTGCGCTGGTCGAGGGCAACGTGCAACAACGGATGGAAAAGCTGCGCCCCTTGTGCGACGCCTTCCCCTACCTGAGCATGGGCCTTGCCGGACGCGAGCGACCGGCTCTGCTGATACGCGCAGCCAGCGCACAAGCACCCGATTCAGCGCTGCTAGAGCAGATTGATCGTGTACTGGGCCTGGATGAAGGACCGGTCATGGCGTATGACGACCCCAAACGCTCGATCGGCAAGCGAGTACGTATCGACTACCAATGTATTACCGCGATTCGTCTGGCCGGTGAAACACTTGCCCAGCATTGGCTGCAGACGTTGTGGCTGGAACAGCGCGTCGATGCTTCACTGCGGCGCTGGCTGTTGGCACCGCTGAGCAGCGAACCGGGCAAAGACTCGACACAGACTCGCGACAAGACCTTGTGCAACTGCATGAACGTCAGCCAGAACGCGGTCATGAGCGCTATCGAGCGTGGCCTGGACCTGAATCAACTCAAGACACAGTTGGGCTGCGGCACCCAGTGCGGCTCGTGCGTGCCGGAAATAAGAAGACTGATCCATACCGTGGCGGTTACAGAATGAGGAATGCGGCATGAGCGCAAAAGTATGGCTGGTGGGCGCAGGCCCCGGTGACCCGGAGTTGCTGACCCTCAAGGCAGTGCGTGCCTTGGCTGAAGCCGACGTGGTGCTGATCGACGATCTGGTCAACCCCGCAGTGCTGGAACATTGTCCGGGAGCGCGGGTCATCGCGGTCGGCAAGCGCGGCGGTTGCCGTTCGACGCCGCAAGCGTTTATCCATCGCCTGATGCTGCGCTATGTACGTCAGGGCAAATGCGTGGTTCGCCTTAAAGGCGGCGATCCTTGCATCTTCGGACGGGGCGGTGAAGAGGCGCAGTGGCTACAGGAGCGCGGTGTTGCCGTGGAGCTGGTCAACGGCATTACAGCGGGTCTTGCCGGTGCAACACAATGCGGCATTTCGCTGACCCTGCGTGGTATTAGCCGTGGCGTGACGCTGGTCACCGCTCACACTCAGGACGACAGCACCCTCAACTGGCAGGCGCTCGCGCAAGGCGGAACCACCCTGGTGGTTTACATGGGCGTGGCGAAACTGGCGGAAATTCGCGAGAGCCTGCTGGCAGGCGGAATGAGTGGCGAGATGCCGGTGGCGATGATCGAGAACGCTTCGCTGCCGTGGCAGCGCGAATGCCGCAGCTCCCTGAATGACATGCAACAGGACGCAGCCGCTTTCCAATTGAAGAGCCCCGCCATTCTGGTGATCGGCGCGGTTGCCGCGTACAGCAATGAGCTGCTGAATCAAACGCTGATGGACCACGCACAGCTGAATGCCGGCTGACATCAAGCCCGCCTGAACAGACGCAATGCCAAATCGCAGGCAAAGAAAAGCCCGGCCTAAGCCGGGCTTTTCAGTACAAGCGGCTAATTACTTAGCTTGAGCTTCTACTTCTGCTTCTACGCGACGGTTAACTGCGCGGCCAGCTTCAGTTGCGTTATCAGCAACTGGCTTGCTTTCGCCGTAACCAACCGAGTTTACGCGGCTAGCGCCAACACCGTACTGGTTAACCAGAACCTGTTTAACGGCGTTTGCACGACGCTCGGACAGTTTTTGGTTGTAAGCGTCAGGACCGACGGAGTCAGTGTGACCTTCAACAGTGGTGGTGGTCTGTGGGTACTGCTGCATGAAGTCAGCGAGGTTCTTGATGTCGCCGTAGCTGTTAGGCTTGACTACGGATTTGTCGAAATCGAACTTCACGTCCAGCTCAACACGAACCACTTCGGCAACTGCTGGGCAGCCATCAGCGTCAACGGTAACGTTGGCTGGGGTGTCCGGGCACTTGTCGACGTTGTCGCACACGCCGTCGTTGTCGCTGTCGGAGCACACTTCAGCTACTGGAGCTGGTGCTGCTTCAACTTTCTTGCTGCCGCCACCGAAGTTTACGCCGATACCGACGCTTGGAGCCCACTCGGTGTCGCCTTGGTCGATGTTGTATTGAGCTTCAACGCCAGCACGGGCGTAGAAGTTGTCAGTGAAGTAGAGCTTGGCGCCGCCGCCGATGTTGGCGAAGGTAGAACCGTTACGACCGTTACGACCGTTCTGGCCAATGCTCTGGTCGGAGAAACCGGCAGAAACGTATGGACGCAGCATGTCGCCTGGGTTGTTGAAGTGGTAGAGAGCGTCCAGGGCAGTGTCTGCGCCCTTGATGTTCTTGCCATCATCGCTACGAACGTTGTGGACTTCGTCGTAGCCCAGACGCAATTCAACGTCGTCGGTCAGGAAGTAGCCAATCGAGCCGCCGAACAGGTTGCCGTTGTTTTTGAAATCACGGGCGCTGTCGTACATTTCTTTCTTGGCGAAGCCTTCGATTTCGACTGCGCCTTGGCCTTGAGCCAGCGCGCCGAACGAAGTTGCGGCAACAATAGTACCAATGGCCAAGCCCAAGGTGTTTTTCAGTTTCATCCGTTAAATCCCCATCTGATGATTATTAAGCAGTCCCACACATGGGGACAACTCAGCGGCAAGTCTACCAGACCTTGCCAGTTTGTTAGAGATATTTGCACCGTATTAAGTTTCGGCGATTCCCGCAAATTTCTCTCGTAATTTATCTAAAGCCCGCTTGTAACGCATTTTCGTTGCGCTCAAGCCCATGTGCATGATGTCAGCGATCTCCTGGAATTCAAGTTCTGCAACAAAACGCAGCACCAGAATCTCCCGATCGATCGGGTTCACATACACAAGCCAGCGATCAAGTCCGCCCCGTTCTTCAGGTTTGGGCGCCTTTTCTTCCGACGCTTCCTCAAGTGGATCCAGACTCAGCGCGTCCATCAAGCGACGCTTACGCCGTTCCTTCCTGTACTGCGTGATGCATTCATTGTAGGTGATGCTGTACAGCCAGGTTTTAAATTTAGATTTACCTTCAAAATTTTTCAACCCATACAACACTTTAAGCATCACCTCCTGACAGACATCATCAGCATCGCGATCGTTCCCCAGATACCGCGCACACACGTTAAAAAGTGTTCGCTGGTAACGGCGCATCAATTCTTCGTAGGCCCGCGTCACATTGAACAGCTCAACGTGGGCGCGCGCAACCAGCTCCTCATCTGAGAGCTCGCGTGGGTCGTAGCGCGTCGAAAACGGTTGAGGTTTATTCAAAACAAATCTTGCCGACAGTCAGGTCAATGTCCGCCATGGCCTGTATCGGCAACCTGGCGGCATACATTAGCAGGTTAACCGCTTAACGGCTGCTTACTCTCTGCTCGAGCAGGATGCGGTTGGAAAACGACACCAGCTCCCCCTCGTCTGTCAGTAGCGTTGTCTTGACCGTACCGATTTCCTCGATTTGCCCTTCCGTATCGCCTATCTGTACCTGTTGTCCAACCTGAAACAGCTCGCGGACGTAAATTCCGGCAATGATCTGCCCGGCAATTTCGCGACTGCCGAGGCCCAGGGCAAGCGCCACTGTCAGACCAACGGTAATCAGCGCAATCACAATAACGTGGTTCAGCAGGTCGGTCTTGACCTCGAGCTGGCTGATAGCGACCGAAATACTGATGATAATGACCAGCCCCTGGGCAATTCGCCCCAGGCCGGCAGAGTAATCGATCCCTACGCCTTCGGCAGCACCGCGTACCAGGCCATTGACCAGTTGCGCCAGCAGCACACCGACCAGCAGCACCAGCGCAGCACCAAATACCTTAGGCAAATACAGCGCCAGCATGTCGAGCGTAGCTGAGACCCGCTGCAGGCCCAATGATTCAGCGGCCGATACGAGGAATATAAGCAGAACGAACCAGTAGACGACCTTGCCGATCAGCGTGGAGACCGGCACTTTGACGCCAGCGCGGCCGATGATCTTGGTCAGGCCGGTACCGCCGACCAGACGATCAAGGCCCAGTTTGGCCAATAGTTTGGAAAGTAGCGCGTCGAGCAGCTTGGCGACGACAAAACCAAGCAACACCACAACCAAGGCGCCGAACAGGTTGGGAATGAAGTTTGCGACTTTGGTCCACAATGCAGTCATTGCAGCAAGAAGGCTCTGGGTCCAGAGGTTCAGTTCCATGCTCAATCAGCCTTATCGATAGAACGCGCACCACTCGAGGTGCGACGAGAAACGGGAGAGACGTGGGCCGAGCCGTTGTTCACAGCAATCATCAGCGCCTCAGACCAGCGGCCCAGCAACCCGAATAACACACCGGCGCCGACCTGGCGATTGGCGGTCTTCAGGACGCGTCCCAGACATGCGTCATCATCCCGGCTGGAGGATGAAGAATTGAGCATGTCGCGTAAAGATTCTTCAAACGGATCGTGCATCAGGCACCTCACGTAATGTCATTCAAAGACGCGACGCGAAAACAACAAGTCACACAAGCTCACCAAAAAACCATCCAGGCTCACCCTATACCCAACGCAAACGGCGGAACAGCCACCACTGCCCTGCGCCCAGTGCGACGATCAGCAGACAGGCCACCAGAAAGCCGTACGAACTGGCCGAACCCGGAATGCCGCCAACGTTGATACCCAGCAGACCGGTGAGAAAACTCATCGGCAGAAAGATACAGGTAATGATCCCGAAGCGGTACATGGTGCGGTTCATGTGCTCGCGCAGGCGCCGGTCCTCGGACTCCAGCAGCAGCCCCACCCGCTCGCGGGTCAGCTCGAGCTCTTCCAGATAACGGGTCAGGCTGTTGTTCAGCTCATTCCAGTAATCAGCGTCGTCATGGGCAAACCAGGACAGCTTGATGCGTGAAAGCTGACCATAAATATCCCGCTGCGGCCCAAGGAACCGGCGCAGGCCGGCAGCGCGTCGACGGATGTGCAGCAGCTTGCCATGCTCGGGATTGTACCGTTCGTCGGCGTCGTTCTTTTCTTCCTCTTCATCGACCGACTCGGTCAGTTCACCCACCAGGTCCTGAACCTTGTCAGTGAGGTGCTGCGCGAGGTGCAGAATCAGCTCCGAGGCGCTCTTCGGGCCTTTGCCCTGCCCCAGCAGCTCAATCAGTTCCTCAGTGGCGCGCAACGGACGCAGGCGCAGCGAGATCACCCGCTGCGCGGCAGCGAAGATACGCACCGAGACCATGTCTTCAGGTTCCGCACCGGGATTCAGATTCACGCCGCGCAGAAACAGCAGCAGCTCCTGCTCCGGCAACGGCAACAAACGCGGCCGGGTGTTCTCTTCCAGCAACAGGTCGCAGGCAAACTCGCTCAGACCGCTGCCGGTGCGCAGCCAGGCATGCGTCTGCGGATGGCTACGATCCCAGTGCAGCCAGAGGCTTTCTTCTGGCTGCAATGCAAGGTCCTGCAACTCGGTTCGAGCGATGAAACGCGCCCCACCCTTACCGTCCAAAACGAGGGCATGAACCAGCCCCCACTGCGCGTTTGCTTCATCGAACATGGATACTTCGCTTATTCCGGCATGGTCAGAGGTGATGGAGAAATGATGACGCCGTTGTTGTCGGCATACAGATACTCACCGGGGCGGAACGTCACGCCGCCAAAGGTCACCGGCACATTCAGTTCGCCTATGCCGCGCTTCTCGGTTTTCTTCGGATGACTGGCGAGCGCCTGGACACCCAGATCGGTCTGGGCGATGACGTCCACGTCACGGACGCAGCCGTAGATCAACATGCCTTCCCAACCGTTCTTTGCAGCCTTGTCTGCCAGCATGTCACCCAGCAGCGCGCAACGCAGCGAACCACCGCCGTCGACGACCAGTACCTTGCCCTTGCCGTCGAGCTCGACCTGCTCCCTGACCTTGGAGTTGTCCTCGAAACATTTCAGCGTGACGATCTGGCCACCAAACGAATCGCGGCCGCCAAAATTGCTGAACATCGGCTCCACGACCTGAATCAGGTCCGGATAGGCGTCACACAGATCGGGGGTGAGGTAGTGCATGGGACAACTCCTTTCATCGGCTATTGGGACGCGATTGATACAGACGGTTTAGTGAAACAGACACGACCGGATGAGCCTAACCATAGCGACTTTAACGGCTAACTGCCCACCGCGACCTGAAACTCTGCAACCTGTTCAGGAACGGAGCGCTCGCCAAGCCACTCGATCACGCGCGGCCAGACCTGCTGCTGCGCGGCCTTGCTGACCAGCATCTGCACATGATCGAAATCCTCGCTGAAGCCGTGTTCGCGGCTCAGGCAGAGGAATTGCCTGTGTTCGCTGCCGATCTGCTCGAACAGTTCACGGCAAGCCCACACCGGGTCCTGATGGTCGCCGGCCGCAGCGACAGCCAGAACCGGCACCTGAACCGCGCTCAACCCTGCCCACCAGTTGTTGTCACGCTCACCGAAACGTCCGAACAGCCCGTGCCAGCGCATGCTTTCCAGAACCAGACCGATCGGCTCGTCTTCCGGACCGCGCTTGAAACGCGGTCCGGAGATATGCTCGAAGGACCTCAACAGCAACTTCGCAGACCATTGCAGTGGCGGGACTTTCAGCGGCCAGTAGGTGCGGCTGACCTGGCTGCCGAACAGCGCCACGGACGCCGCAGTGTCAGCCCCCAGATACTGACCGCCCAAGGCTGCCGCCAGGCTTGTGCCGCCCAGCGAGTGGCCGATCCAGTGCGGTATCTGGCCACTTTGCTCGACGACGAACGCGGCAATGGCTGGCAAATCGAAGCGCGCGTAGTCCGCCACGCAATTGCTGCGATAACTCAGGTTGCGAGCCGACAAGCCATGGCCGCGCATTTCAGGAATCCACACGTCATAGCCGGCCCGCGCCAGATACGCGCCCAGACCGATGCCCTTGGGCGAATACCAGAAACGCCGGTTGGAAAAGCTGCCATGTAGCAGTATCACCGGAGTGCCACGCACATCCGGCTGATCGACGCGCCCCAGCCGGGTCACCGCCAGTTCGACACTGGCGTCGGGGCTGTTGGCAGGTTTGAGACGGTAGACGTCCTCGACCAGATCGCCACGACGCTCGGCGCTGATCAAGGCCACAGGGAAAAGCTGGCTGCTGCTCTGCATATCACTCTTTATCTGGTTTGACAGACGGGATGAAACCACGCGTTCCGGGGTCTCGCGGTGCGCCATAAAAAAGGCGGCTTCCGAAGAAACCGCCTCATTCATACACCTGAACCACATGACGGCTCAGGCCGCGTTCGCGTCACACGGCCGCCCGGTCGTGTAAGGGACGTGCCTCAGGTAAGCCGCCACCTGTCAGACAGGCGCCTGCGCCTCGGCGAGGAAGAACCAGGTCTCCAGCACCGAATCGGGGTTAAGCGACACACTCTCGATGCCCTGATCCATCAGCCAGCGCGCCAGATCCGGGTGATCGGAAGGCCCCTGCCCGCAGATGCCGATGTACTTGCCGGCTTTGTTGCACGCCTGAATGGCATTGGACAGCAGCTTTTTGACCGCCGGGTTACGCTCATCGAACAGGTGGGCGATCACGCCGGAGTCGCGGTCGAGACCGAGCGTCAGCTGGGTCAGGTCGTTGGAGCCGATGGAGAAGCCGTCGAAGTACTCGAGGAACTCTTCCGCCAGAATCGCGTTGGACGGCAGTTCGCACATCATGATGATGCGCAGGCCGTTTTCGCCACGCTTCAGGCCATTGGCGGCCAGCAGATCGATCACCTGGCTCGCCTCGCCCAGGGTGCGGACGAACGGCACCATGATCTCGACGTTGGTCAGGCCCATCTCTTCGCGCACACGCTTGAGTGCACGGCACTCCAGCTCGAAGCAGTCACGGAAGTTCTCGCTGATATAGCGCGACGCACCGCGGAAGCCCAGCATCGGGTTTTCTTCTTCAGGCTCGTAGAGCTTGCCGCCGATCAGGTTCGCGTACTCGTTGGACTTGAAGTCAGAGAGGCGCACGATGACCTTCTTCGGCGTGAACGCGGCGGCCAGAGTACTGATGCCCTCGACCAGCTTTTCGACATAGAAACCGACCGGATCATCGTAACCGGCGATGCGCTTGTCGACGCTTTCCTTGATTTCCGGTGGCAGCACCGAATAGTTGAGCAGCGCCTTGGGGTGCACGCCGATCATACGGTTGATGATGAACTCCAGACGCGCCAGACCGACACCGGCATTGGGCAACTGGGCGAAATCAAAGGCACGGTCCGGGTTGCCGACGTTCATCATGATCTTGAACGGCAGATCAGGCATCGCATCGACCGAGTTGGTCTTGATATCGAAGCCCAGCTCGCCTTCGAAGATATAACCGGTGTCGCCCTCGGCGCAGGAAACCGTGACACCCTGGCCATCCTGAAGGGTGTGCGTGGCGTTGCCACAGCCGACCACTGCCGGGATGCCCAGCTCACGGGCGATGATCGCCGCGTGGCAGGTACGACCGCCACGGTTGGTGACGATTGCGCTGGCGCGCTTCATGACCGGCTCCCAGTCCGGGTCGGTCATGTCCGACACCAGCACGTCACCGGGCTGGACCTTGTCCATCTCGGACACGTCCTTGATGATGCGTACCTTGCCCGCGCCGATGCGCTGACCGATGGCACGGCCTTCGACCAGTACCTTGCCGGTCTCCTTGAGCAGATAGCGTTCCATGACGTTGGCCGAAGCACGGCTCTTCACCGTTTCCGGGCGCGCCTGGACGATGTACAGCTTGCCGTCGTCACCGTCTTTGGCCCACTCGATGTCCATCGGGCACTTGTAGTGCTTCTCGATAATCATCGCCTGCTTGGCCAGCTCGGACACTTCGGCATCGCTCAAGCAGAAACGCGCGCGATCGGCAGGCTCGACGTCGATCACCTTGACCGAACGACCGGCCTTGGCTTCTTCGCCGTAAATCATCTTGATCGCCTTGCTGCCCAGATTGCGACGCAGTATCGCCGGGCGACCAGCCGCCAGCGTGTCCTTGTGCACGTAGAACTCGTCCGGGTTGACGGCGCCCTGCACAACCGTCTCGCCCAGGCCGTAAGCGCCGGTGATGAACACCACGTCGCGGAAGCCGGACTCGGTGTCGAGGGTGAACATGACACCAGCCGTGCCGGTTTCGGAGCGCACCATGCGCTGCACGCCCGCAGACAGCGCGACCAGCTTGTGGTCGAAGCCCTGGTGTACACGGTAGGAAATCGCACGGTCGTTGAACAATGAAGCGAAGACTTCCTTGGCGGCACGGATCACGTTCTCGACGCCGCGGATGTTCAGGAAGGTCTCCTGCTGGCCGGCGAACGAGGCATCCGGCAAGTCTTCGGCCGTTGCGGAGGAACGCACGGCCACGGCCAGGTTCGGATTACCCGCAGAGAGCTCGGCAAACGCAGTACGGATCTGGGCGTTGAGCTGCTCGGGGAACTCGGCCTCCATGATCCACTGACGAATCTGCGCACCGGTGCGGGCCAACGCGTTGACATCATCGACGTCAAGGGCGTCCAGCGCAGCATGGATCTGCTCGTTCAGGCCGCTGAGCTCGAGAAAGTCACGGTAGGCCTGGGCGGTAGTCGCGAAGCCGCCCGGCACCGAAACACCAGCACCTGCGAGGTTGCTGATCATCTCGCCGAGGGACGAGTTTTTGCCCCCCACGTGCTCTACATCATGGACGCCGAGCTTATCGAGGGAAACTACGTACTCTACCAAGGTGATCTCTCCACTAACTGTGTTCGTTGTTGGGAAAAGCTCATTCACCTGCGCCACATGCGGTGTGGCTTCAGGCGTGTCTGCCCGGACGTACAGATCGGGCGTTCAAAACCGAGTGTGCAAAACCATGCGTGCAAAAAAGCTGCACCTGCGGGCTCTCATGGAAGGCCAGCACGCCTATGATAGCCAGAATTCGTCAACTGCTTAAGGCCTGGGACAAAAATGAAACGATCCGCTTTCTTCATCTCGGACGGCACGGGTATCACCGCCGAAACCCTGGGCCAGAGCCTGTTGGCACAATTTGAAAACATTACGTTCAACAAGTTCACCAGGCCCTATATCGACAGCGTCGAGAAGGCGCGGGCGATGGTACAACAAATCAATAATGCCGCCGACAAGGACGATGTGCGGCCGATCATCTTCGACACCATCGTCAATCAGGACATTCGCGAGATTCTGGCGACGTCCAATGGCTTCATGATCGATATCTTTTCGACCTTCCTCGCTCCGCTGGAGCAGGAGCTTAGTTCACACTCGTCCTACTCCGTGGGTAAATCGCATTCCATCGGGCATAACTCCAATTACATGGAGCGCATCGAGGCGGTCAACTTTGCGCTGGACAACGATGACGGCGCACGGACACATTATTACGACAAGGCCGATATCATCCTCGTCGGCGTCTCGCGCTGCGGTAAGACCCCGACCTGTCTGTACATGGCCATGCAGTTCGGTATCCGGGCCGCCAACTATCCGCTGACCGAAGATGACATGGAAAGGCTGCAACTGCCTGCGGCGCTCAAGCAGCATCGCGAAAAACTGTTTGGCCTGACCATCGACCCGGACCGTCTCACCGCGATCCGCCACGAGCGCAAGCCCAACAGCCGCTACTCCAGCTACGCGCAGTGCGAATTCGAGGTGCGCGAGGTGGAAAGCCTGTTCCGCCGCGAGAACATCGCACACATCAATTCCACGCATTTTTCGGTGGAAGAAATCTCCGCCAAGGTGCTGGTCGAAAAAGGCGTGGAGCGACGTTTCAAGTAGACGCTGCGAGCCCCCCCCTTGCAAGCTGACGACTTCAGGCGCCTGGCTGCGGCACCCGCACCCAGCCTTCCATCAGCACGCGGGCGCTGCGGCTCATCAAGGCCTTGGTGACTTTCCAGTCACCGCCCTCCTGAACGGCCTGGGCGCCGACCCGCAATGTGCCGGAGGGATGGCCAAAGTTGACCGCACTGCGTGCCTGACCGCCAGCGGCCAGATTCACCAGCGTGCCCGGAATGGCCGCCGCTGTGCCGATGGCCACCGCAGCCGTGCCCATCATCGCATGGTGCAGCTTGCCCATCGACACGGCGCGTACCAGCAGCTCGATATCCTGCGCAGCCACAGGCTTGCCACTCGACGCCACGTAATCGGCGGGCGCAGCGACAAAGGCCACCTTGGGCGTGTGCTGGCGTGCGGCAGCTTCATCGATGTTGCCGATCAGGCCCATGCGCAGCGCACCGTAGGCACGAATGGCCTCCAGACGGGCCAGCGCCTGCGGATCACCGTTGATATCGCCCTGCAGCTCAGTGCCGGAGTAACCGATATCGGCGGCGTTAACGAAAATCGTCGGGATGCCGGCATTGATCATGGTCGCCTTCAGAATGCCGATGCCGGGCACCTCCAGCTCGTCCACCAGATTGCCCGTCGGAAACATCGAGCCGCCCGCGCCCTCTTCGTCCGCCGCCGGGTCGAGAAACTCCAGTGGCACTTCAGCTGCCGGGAAGGTCACGCCATCCAGCTCGAAATCACCGGTTTCCTGCACCACGCCGTTGCTGATCGGCACATGGGCGATGATGGTCTTGCCGATGTTGGCCTGCCAGATACGCACCACCGCGACGCCGTCCTGCGGAACACGGCCCGGGTCGACCAGGCCACTGGTAATCGCGAACGGCCCCACGGCCGCTGACAGGTTGCCGCAATTGCCGCTCCAGTCGACAAACGGCTTGTCGATGGATACTTGGCCAAACAGGTAATCGACATCGTGGTCGGGCCTGCTGCTGCGCGAAACAATCACGCTCTTGCTGGTACTCGACGTTGCCCCGCCCATGCCGTCGATCTGCTTTTCATAGGGGTCAGGGCTGCCGATGACCCGCAACAGCAGCGCATCCCGCGCCGCGCCCGGAACCTGTGCAGCTTCGGGCAGATCAGTCAGCCTGAAAAACACACCCTTGCTGGTGCCACCGCGCATGTAGGTGGCGGGGATGCGGATGTGGGGTGAATGAGCCATGAATTCGTTGTCCTGTTCAAAGAGCGCGCTGCGCGCTCAAAATCGGACGCAGAGCGTCCAGAACTGCATGCCAACGCGGAGCATTGGCACGATAGTGCTCTTGCGCACGCTTATCGTTCCTCACGCTCCAGCGTAGCTATGATGCAGTAGCCTCCAGAAAGTCCTGAGCAAAACGCTGCAATACGCCGCCCGCCTCATAAATAGAGAGCTCTTCGGCGGTGTCCAGACGACAGGTCACCGGCACCTCGACGCGCTCGCCGTTACGGCGTTGAATCACCAGCGTCAACGTCGCGCGCGGTGTGCGCTGGCCGATCACATCGAAGGTTTCGCTGCCGTCGATGCCCAGGGTCAGACGGCTGGTGCCCGGCTTGAACTCCAGCGGCAGCACGCCCATGCCGACCAGATTGGTGCGGTGAATACGCTCGAACCCTTCTGCAGCAATCGCTTCGACGCCCGCCAGCCTGACGCCTTTGGCCGCCCAGTCACGGGACGAGCCCTGCCCATAGTCGGCACCGGCAATGATGATCAACGGTTGCTTGCGCGCCATGTAGGTTTCGATGGCTTCCCACATGCGTGTGACCACACCTTCGGGTTCGATACGGGTCAGCGAGCCTTTTTTGACCTTGCCGTCGACCACTGCCATCTCGTTGACCAGTTGCGGGTTGGCAAAGGTCGCGCGCTGGGCGGTCAGGTGGTCGCCCCGATGGGTCGCGTAGGAGTTGAAGTCTTCCTCCGGCAGGCCCATTTTCGCCAGGTACTCGCCCGCCGCACTGTCGAGCATGATCGCGTTGGACGGCGACAGGTGATCGGTGGTGATGTTGTCCGGCAGCACGGCCAGCGCCCGCATGCCCTTGAGCGTGCGCTCTCCGGCCAGCGCGCCTTCCCAGTAGGGCGGGCGACGGATGTAGGTGCTCATCGGACGCCAGTCGTAGAGCGGCTCGACCTTCGGCCCGCTGTGCTCTTCAATGGCAAACATCGGGATATAGACCTGGCGGAACTGCTCCGGCTTGACCGACGCCTGCACGACGGCATCGATCTCTTCATCGCTCGGCCAGATGTCCTTGAGACGGATTTCCTGGCCCTCGGCGACGCCCAGCACGTCGTTTTCAATATCGAAACGGATGGTCCCTGCAATGGCGTACGCCACCACCAGGGGTGGCGAGGCCAGAAAGGCCTGCTTGGCATAGGGGTGAATACGCCCGTCGAAATTACGGTTACCGGACAAGACCGCCGTGGCGTAGAGGTCACGGTCGATGATTTCCTGCTGGATCAGCGGATCGAGCGCGCCGGACATGCCGTTGCAGGTGGTGCAGGCAAAGGCTACGACGCCAAAACCCAGTTGCTCCAGCTCCGAGGTCAGCCCTGCTGCGTCCAGGTACAGCGCCACGGTTTTCGAGCCAGGTGCCAGCGATGATTTCACCCACGGCTTGCGCAGCAGCCCCAGGCGGTTGGCGTTGCGTGCCAGCAGACCGGCAGCAATGACGTTGCGCGGGTTGCTGGTGTTGGTGCAACTGGTGATCGCAGCGATGATCACCGCGCCGTCGGGCATCTGCCCCGGCACCTCGTCCCATTGCCCGGCAATCCCTCTGGCCGCCAGATCAGCGGTGGCGACCCGCGCATGGGGGTTGGAGGGCCCGGCCATGTTGCGTACCACACTGGACAGATCGAAACTCAGCACCCGCTCGTACTGCACCTCGCTCAGGCTGTCCGACCAAAGACCGGTGTGCCGGGCATACAGCTCGACCAGCTTGACCTGCTCGTCCTCGCGACCGGTCAAACGCAGGTAGTCGATGGTTTGCGAATCAATCGAAAACATCGCCGCCGTCGCGCCATATTCAGGCGCCATGTTGGAGATCGTCGCCCGGTCGCCCAGGGTCAGACTCGACGCACCTGCGCCGTAAAACTCCAGATAGGCACCGACCACTTTCTGCTGACGCAGGTATTCGGTCAGCGCGAGCACCAGGTCGGTGGCGGTGATGCCTGGCTGATGGCGCCCGGTCAGTTCGACGCCGATGATGTCCGGCAGACGCATCCACGAGGCGCGCCCGAGCATGACGTTCTCGGCCTCGAGCCCGCCGACGCCGATGGCAATCACACCCAGGGCGTCGACATGTGGCGTGTGGCTGTCCGTGCCCACCAGTGTGTCGGGAAAGGCTACGCCGTCGAGCACCTGCACCACCGGTGACATTTTCTCCAGATTGATCTGGTGCATGATGCCGTTGCCCGGCGGGATCACTTCGACGTTCTTGAACGCCTGCTTGGTCCAGTCAATGAAATGAAAACGGTCTTCGTTGCGACGGTCCTCAATGGCGCGGTTCTTGGCGAACGCCTGCGGGTCATTACCGTCGGACTCCACTGCCAGCGAGTGATCGACGATCAGTTGCACCGGAACCACCGGGTTGACCAGCGCAGGATCGCCGCCCTGCGAAGCGATCGCGTCACGAAGCCCGGCAAGGTCGACCAGCGCGGTCTGACCCAGAATATCGTGGCAGACCACGCGTGCCGGGAACCAGGGAAAATCCAGATCACGCTTGCGCTCGATGAGCTGGGCCAACGAGGCATTCAAGGTCGCCGGATCACAACGGCGCACCAGGTTCTCGGCCAGCACCCGCGAGGTGTAGGGCAGCGTGGCATAAGCTCCGGGCTTGAGCGCCTCGACGGCTGCCCGAGCGTCGAAATAATCCAGTCGGGTGCCAGGGAGCGGTTTGCGAAATTCACTGTTCATTGCGGGACTCGATCACGGAGTGTTCGGAATACGGGTGGGGAGCTTCAGCGGCTCCCCTGCCCCCTTTTAGGCTCTGTACGAAAAGTGGCTGCGCTCGGTGATGCTTCGTTAAAAACAGGCTCGGAATGCTCATTTACAACACGTAGACTCCGCTTCCTCGCCTGTTTTTGCCTCGCCTGACCTTCGCTCGCCGACTTTTCGTACAGAGCCTAGCGCTGTTCCAGAGGTACGAACGCGCGCTGTTCGACGCCGATGTACTCGGCGCTCGGGCGAATGATGCGGTTGTTGGCGCGCTGCTCGAAAACGTGCGCGGCCCAGCCGGTCAGGCGTGAGCAAACGAAGATCGGCGTAAACAGCTTGGTCGGGATGCCCATGAAGTGATACGCCGAGGCATGGTAGAAGTCGGCGTTGGGGAACAGTTTCTTCTGCTCCCACATGACCTTGTCGATGGCCTCGGAGACCGGGAACAGCACAGTATCGCCCACTTCCTCGGCGAGCTTCTTCGACCAGCCCTTGATCACCTCGTTGCGCGGGTCAGACTCCTTGTAGATCGCATGGCCAAAGCCCATGATCTTTTCCTTGCGCTCCAGCATGCCCAGCGTGCCTTTGGTTGCCTCTTCAGCCGAGGCGAAGCGCTGAATCATTTCCATTGCAGCCTCGTTGGCACCGCCGTGCAGCGGGCCGCGCAAGGTGCCGATGGCTGCCGTGACGCAGGAATACAGGTCCGACAGGGTCGACGCGCAGACGCGGGCGGTGAAGGTCGAGGCATTGAATTCGTGCTCGGCGTACAGAATCAGCGAGACGTCCATGACCTTGCGGTGCAGTTCGCTGGGCGCCCTGTCCAGCAGCAGGTGCAGAAAATTCCCGCCGATGGAGTCTTCGTCCGAGGTGCAGTCGATACGTTTGCCGTCGTGACTGAAGCGATACCAGTAACACATGATCGCCGGGAACGCTGCGAGCAGACGGTCGGTTGAGTCGCGCTGCTGATCGAAACTGCGCTCCGGCTCCAGGGTGCCGAGCATGGAAGCACCGGTGCGCATCACGTCCATCGGATGCGTGTCGGCGGGTATGCGCTCCAGCACTTCTTTCAGGGCCTGCGGCAGATCGCGCAGGCGCTTGAGCTTGTCCATATAGGCGGACAATTCGGCCTGATTGGGCAGCTCGCCGTACAGCAGCAGGTAGGCCACTTCTTCAAAACGCGCCTCGGCGGCCAGATCGCGCACGTCATAGCCTCGATAGGTCAGCCCGGCACCGGCCATGCCTACGGTGGACAACGCCGTCTGCCCGGCAACCTGACCGCGCAGCCCGGCACCGCTCAATACTTTTGCTTCAGCCATGGTGTTCTCCAATTTTGTTTTTGTGTGATGGGGCGCGAAGACTGTGGTTCAGACGGTACATCTTCGAAGAATATACCGGCCCTTTCGCGAACAAGTTCGCTCCTACGGCCTGCGGCCAGAAGCCCGGTATTTCACAGGCATCACCCCTTCTTCTGCGCAAACAGCGCATCCAGCTTCTGCTCGAATGTGTGGTAATCGATCGCGTCATACAGCTCCATGCGCGTCTGCATGCTGTCGATCACGTTTTTCTGGCTGCCGTCACGGCGGATTGCGCAGTAGACATTTTCCGCAGCCTTGTTCATCGCACGGAATGCGGAAAGCGGATACAGCACCAGCGACACGTCCGCCTCGCGCAGCTCATAGACCGTAAACAACGGCGTGGCGCCGAACTCGGTGATGTTGGCGAGGATCGGCACGCCTGCGCGGTTGGCGAATTGCTTGTACATCGCCAGTTCGGTGATGGCCTCGGGAAACACCATGTCCGCGCCGGCTTCAATGCAGGCAGCGGCACGTTCCAGCGCCGACTCCAGCCCTTCAACGGCCAGCGCATCGGTACGCGCCATGATCACGAAGCTGTCGTCAGTCCGGGCATCCACGGCAGCCTTGATCCGGTCGACCATTTCCTGCTGGGAAACGATTTCCTTGTTGGGACGGTGCCCGCAACGCTTGGCACCGACCTGATCCTCGATGTGAATCGCCGCCGCCCCGGCCTTGATCATCGAGCGCACGGTCCGCGCCACGTTGAAAGCCGAAGAACCGAAACCGGTGTCGACGTCCACCAGCAACGGCAGATCGCAGACGTCGGTGATGCGCCGCACATCGATCAGCACGTCTTCAAGACCGGTGATCCCCAGGTCCGGAATGCCCAGTGATCCCGCCGCGACTCCGCCACCTGACAGATAAATGGCCTTGAACCCGGCACGCCTGGCGAGCAGTGCGTGGTTGGCATTGATCGCGCCGACCACTTGCAGCGGCTGTTCGCTGGCGACTGCATCGCGGAAACGCTGGCCGGGAGTGCTGTTGTTATGACTCATTGTTTACCTCGGTCGGAAGTCGTCTGGGAAGCGGCCTGATAGTGGCGCTCGATGTTGCGTCTGGACGCGCCGATATGGCGGCGCATCAACAATTCCGCCAGCTCACCGTCGCGGTCGGCGATGGCGTCGAGAATGCGGTGATGTTCGGCAAAGGCCTGGCGAGGCCGGTTGGGCGTGGTGGAATACTGAATGCGGTACATGCGCACCAACTGGTAGAGCTCGCCGCAGAGCATCTGGCTGAGGGTGCGATTGCCGCTGCCCTGGATGATGCGGTAGTGAAAGTCGAAATCACCCTCTTGCTGGTAATAGCCGATCCCAGCCTGAAACGCGGCGTCGCGTTCGTGGGTATCCAGAACGCCGCGCAACTCGTCGATTTCGGCCTGGGTCATGCGTTCGGCGGCCAGACGACAGGCCATACCCTCCAGTGACTCGCGAATTTCATAGAGTTCGATCAGTTCGGCATGACTGAGCGACACCACCCGGGCGCCCACATGCGGCACACGAACCACCAGGCGCTGCCCTTCGAGCCGGTGAATCGCTTCGCGCAGCGGTCCGCGACTGATGCCATAGGTGCGAGCCAGTTCCGGCTCGGAAATCTTGCTGCCGGGGGCAATCTCGCCTTTCACGATGGCCGATTGAATGCGTCGGAAAACGTTCTCGGAGAGGGTTTCCGAGTCGTCGGCAACCGTCATTGTTTCTTCGACCACCTGCAGCATTGTCGACACCTCATGACTATATGCGCTCAAATCTAGCCATATTTGCTCAATACGTCAAAGCCAAACCCTGCATTGTCGACAATCAGCCAAAACGAGCAAGCGCTGCTCGACACAGCAACCTGAACAGCCACACAGGTTGATCACTGGCAGCTGCAGGGCTTCATGCTAGAATGCGTCGCGTCCGTACAGCGCGCTCCGCAGCGGAGCCAGCGTCTGCGAACCGCCTGCCCTATCATCATCAGGTCAATTCCATTTGCGCCCTGACCCTGAAGTTGTTCGCTCATCGCGCCAGGATTTATGAGACTGACTACCCTCCCCACACTGTTCAGCCTTCTGTTTTTGCCCGGCCTGACCCTGGCCGCCAACAAGACAGTCTATGGCCTCAATGAATACGCCAGGCTGAGCGAAATCGATATCGAGATCGCCGCCAAGCTCGACACCGGCGCCAAGACCGCCTCACTGAGCGCCCGCGACATCAAACATTTCAAGCGCGATGGCGAAAGCTGGGTGCGCTTCTATCTGGCCAGCGACAGCAAGCATGTACACCCCATCGAGCGCCCCCTGGCGCGGGTCAGCAAGATCAAGCGGCGTGCCGACGATCTCGACCCGGATGACGACAATCGGTATTCGTCACGTCCGGTAATCAGCCTCGATATCTGTATGGGTGAATCTTTACGCACCATAGAAGTGAACTTGACTGACCGAAGTGCTTTCCAATACCCGCTTTTGATCGGCTCCGAAGCCTTGAAACGCTTTGATGCGCTGGTCGATCCAAGTCTTAAATATGCGGCAGGGAAGCCCGGCTGCGCTTCCGTCGCTCAAAACGCAGAGTAAATCCATGCGCTCTCTTACACTCCATCTGAAGATCCTGATCACTGCCCTGGTGACCCTCGGCATCGCGATCACGGCCTATCAGATTCTGGCGCTGGGCATACCCGTCAGCGAAGACGAAACCGATGACCTGTGGAATATCGACGCCAAAGTCGAGTTCGTCGCCAATCCCAAGGATTCGGTGAAGGTGCAAATGTTCGTGCCGCCGCTGGCCCACGACTACATCAGCCTCAATGAAAGCTTCATCTCCAACAATTACGGCGTCAGCGTCAACCGCGCTGACGGCAACCGTAAGGTCACCTGGTCGGCCCGTCGCGCCACCGGCAACCAGACCCTTTACTACCGACTGGTGCTGACCAAGCGTTACAGCGGTGAAAAACCCAAGGTCAAAGGGCCTATCTTTCGCGACAGCATGACCGTCGAAGGCCCGGAAAAGATCGCCGCGGAAGCGCTGCTGGCACCCATTCGCCAGCATTCGGCGGACGTTGAGACGTTCATCACCGAGGCGATCAAGCGCGTTAACAACCTGAATGACGATAACGTCAAACTGCTGCTGGCCGGTGATAACTCGGCGTCCAACAAGGCCCGGGTCACCGAGCTGCTGCTGTCGATCGCCCACGTACCGCTGGAAAAAGCCCACACCATTCGCCTGGATGCCGAGCAGCAGACACCGGAACTCTGGCTGCGCAGCTTCAACGGCAAGGAATGGCTGTACTTCAATCCTGACACCGGCGAAGCCGGCCTGCCGGACGATCGGCTGCTCTGGTGGACCGGCGAGGAAGGCCTGGTCAGCGTCGAAGGCGGCAAGAAGGTGCAAGTCACGTTCAG
Source organism: Pseudomonas syringae KCTC 12500 (assembly GCF_000507185.2). Lineage (NCBI taxonomy): Bacteria > Pseudomonadati > Pseudomonadota > Gammaproteobacteria > Pseudomonadales > Pseudomonadaceae > Pseudomonas > Pseudomonas syringae. Next base: position 4,819,911 of record NZ_AYTM02000002.1, on the reverse strand, counting down.
CCTCAACAACAGTGAAATGAACGCGATGCGCCTCGCCAAACTGACCGACGCCAGCACCGACTCGGACTTCCTGGCCTATTCGCTGTACGGCTTGCCGCTGCAGACCCAGCAGACCTTCATGATCATGGTCATGATCCCGATTGGCGTGCTGGTCATCCTGATTCTGCGCAACCTGATCGGCCTGCAGACACTGGGCACCTTCACCCCGGTGCTGATTGCGCTGGCGTTCCGGGAAACGCAACTGGGCTTCGGCATCGCACTGTTTACCGTGATCACCGCGCTGGGCCTGTCACTGCGCTCGTATCTGGAGCACCTGAAACTGCAAATGCTGCCGCGCCTGTCGGTGGTACTGACCTTCGTCGTGGTGCTGATCGCCGCCATCAGCCTGTTCAGCCACAAGCTCGGGCTGGAACGCGGCCTGTCGGTTGCGCTGTTCCCGATGGTGATTCTGACCATGACCATCGAACGCCTGTCGATCACCTGGGAAGAGCGTGGCGGCAGCCATGCCATGAAGGTCGCCATCGGTACGCTGTTCGCCGCGTCGCTGGCGCACCTGATCATGAGCGTGCCGGAACTGACCTATTTCGTCTTTACCTTCCCGGCTGTGCTGCTGGTGCTGGTCGGCTTCATGCTGGCGATGGGCAGATACCGTGGCTACCGGCTGACCGAACTGGTGCGCTTCAAGGCATTCCTGAAAGAGGAAAAGGCCAAGTGATCGGCTGGTGGAAAACCTGGAAGGCGCTCGAAGCCCGCGGCATCATGGGCATCAATCGACGTAACGCCGACTACGTGCTCAAGTACAACAAGCGCAGCCTCTATCCGATCGTCGATGACAAGATCATCACCAAGGAGCGCGCCATCGCCGCAGGCATTCATGTGCCGGAGATGTACGGCGTGATTTCCACGGAAAAGGAAATCGACAGGCTCGACGAGATCATCGGCGCGCACAGCGACTTCGTGATCAAACCCGCACAGGGCGCAGGCGGCGATGGCATTCTGGTGATCGCCGACCGTTTCGAGGAGCGCTTTCGCACCGTCTCGGGACGCATCATCAGCCACTCGGAAATCGAACATCAGGTATCCAGCATCCTTACCGGCCTTTATTCATTGGGCGGCCACCGCGACCGCGCACTGATCGAATACAGGGTCGTGCCGGACCCGATCTTCAAAAGCATCAGCTATGAAGGCGTACCGGACATCCGCATCATCGTGCTGATGGGGTATCCGGTGATGGCCATGCTGCGCCTGCCTACCCGCCAATCAGGCGGCAAGGCCAACCTTCACCAAGGCGCCATTGGCGTGGGTGTGGACTTGGCCACCGGCGTCACCCTGCAAGGCACCTGGCTGAACAACATCATCAGCAAGCACCCGGACACCACCCACTCGGTGGATGGCGTGCAACTGCCCAACTGGGACGGCTTCATGAAGCTTGCCGCCGAGTGCTACGAGTTGTGCGGCCTGGGCTACATCGGCGTCGACATGGTGCTGGACCAGGACAAAGGCCCGCTGATTCTGGAGCTCAACGCCCGTCCCGGCCTGAACATTCAGATCGCCAACGACAGCGGCCTTACCCATCGCACTCAGGCCGTCGAGGCGCGTCTGGAGCAACTGGCTCTCGAAGGACGCCAGGAATCAGCGCAGGAGCGGGTCAGCTTTGTCCAGGACCTGTTCGGTCATGTGCCTGGCGTCTGAACCGACATACCGCTAGGACTGCCGCACCGGCAAGGCTACAATCGCCAGCCGCGTTTCCAAGACCGATATTCGACGATGCCGATCTGTTCGATACACCCCCTGCCCTACAGCGCCGACCCGATCGCGTTCTTTGCGCGAATCCGCGAAGCGCCGGGTGCGGTGCTGCTCGACAGCGGCAGGCCTACAGCCGTGCGGGGCCGACATGACCTGCTCAGTGCATGGCCGCTGCAGGAACTGAGCGTTGCCGATGATGAAGACGGCGCCGCCTACCTCCAGCGCTTGCGCGACAGCCTCAAGGCGCTCGGCGCAGCGCAACTGCCTGACGAATGCGAGCTGCCCTTCGCTGGCGGCCTGATCGGTTATCTGAGTTATGAATTTGGTCGACGCCTGGAGCCGTTGCCGGATCAGGCCATTGATGACCTGCAACTGCCCGAGGCCCGTCTGGGGCTCTACGCCTGGGCGCTGATCAGTGATCATCAGGAGCAGACCAGCCAGCTGATTTTTCACCCGTCTCTGGCCGCCAGCGAGCGCAAACGGCTGATTGAGCTGTTCTCTGTCGATATCCCTGAGCCGCACACGGAGTTCCGTCTCAGCCAGCCGTTTCAGGCCAGCATCAGCGCGGATAACTATCGCCATGCTTTCGAACGCATTCAGGCCTACATTCAGGCCGGTGACTGCTACCAGGTCAACTTTGCACAACGCTTTCAGGCGCAGTGCGTCGGTGACCCATGGGCCGCCTATTGTGCGCTGCGAGCAGCTTGCCCGACGCCGTTCGCCGGCTACCTGAGCCTGCCGGGGGCCGATGCGATTCTGAGTCTTTCTCCCGAGCGCTTCGTGCGGGTCAGCGCCCGGCAGGTCGAAACCCGCCCGATCAAAGGCACGCGGCCACGCAGCGCCGACCCGGCGCAGGATGCTGCCTTCGCCGCCGAACTGCTGGCCAGCGACAAGGACCGCGCAGAGAACCTGATGATCGTCGATTTGCTGCGCAACGACCTGGGCCGCAGCTGCCGCATCGGCTCGGTGAAAGTCCCCGAGCTGTTCAGCCTGGAAAGCTACCCCAATGTGCACCATCTGGTCAGCAGCGTGACCGGAGAGCTGGCCGCTGGCAACGATGCACTGGACCTGATCGGCGGCAGCTTCCCCGGCGGCTCCATCACCGGCGCACCGAAGATCCGCGCCATGCAGATCATCGACGAGCTGGAGCCGACCCGCCGCAGCCTGTATTGCGGCTCACTGATGTACCTGGACGTGCGCGGCGAAATGGACAGCTCGATCGCCATCCGCAGCCTGCTGGTCAAAGACGGACAGATTTCCTGCTGGGGCGGTGGCGGCATCGTCGCCGACTCGGACTGCGAGGCGGAATATCAGGAAACCTTCACCAAAGTCCGCGTACTGCTGGAGACGCTTGAAGCACTCTGAACCGCTCTGCGTCGCAAAGAGGACGCAGAGCGTCCAGAACGGCGTACCGACGCAGAGCGTCGGCACGATAGCCAGATCATTTCGTGACGCTCTGCGTCAACTGTCTCCAGTCGCGCGCAACCGAGGCTTCGCCCTCAAAGCATCAAATCCCGATTCGAGGCCTTGATGAATTCCTTTTTCAGGTCATCGAAAGTGTGCACCGCCGGAAACTGCGGGAATTCGCGGATCACGTTGTCAGGAGCGTGGAACAGGATGCCAGCATCGGCCTCGCCCAGCATGGTCGTGTCATTATACGAATCGCCGGCAGCAATGATCCGGTAATACAGGCTCTTGAAGGCCAGCACCGACTGACGCTTGGGGTCTTTCTGGCGCAACTGGTAACTGACCACCCGGTCGGTCTCGTCAGTGATCAGGCGATGACACAGCAGGGTCGGAAAACCCAGTTGCCGCATCAGCGGCTGAGAAAACTCGTAGAACGTGTCCGAGAGAATCACCACCTGAAACCGCTCGCGCAGCCAGTTGACGAAGTCCACGGCGCCCTCCAGGGGCTTGAGGGTGCCGATCACTTCCTGAATATCCGCCAGTTTCAGACCATGTTCATCGAGAATGCGCAGGCGCTGCTTCATCAGCACGTCGTAGTCGGGAATGTCCCGCGTGGTAGCACGCAGCGATTCGATGCCGGTTTTCTCGGCAAAGGCGATCCAGATTTCCGGGACCAGCACACCCTCAAGGTCCAGACAGGCAATTTCCACAGCACACTCCTCAGACCATTCACTCTCGGCGGAAGTGGCACTCTAGCCGCTGGCAGCGGCCACTGAACAGCGGATTTTGTTACCATTGCCGCCATCACGAGCGCTTAAGCGCCACTCTTGCATTTTAGGAAGCCGCCTGATGAGCCAACCTTTCGACGTCGCTGAACTGGCGACGACCTATGCGAACAAATCTGCACAAGACATTCTGAAACTGGCCTTCGAGCACTTCGGCGACGAACTGTGGATCTCTTTCAGCGGTGCCGAGGACGTGGTTCTGGTCGACATGGCCTGGAAGCTGAACAAGAACGTCAAGGTCTTCAGCCTCGATACAGGGCGCCTGCATGCGGAAACCTATCGTTTCATCGAGCAGGTCCGCGAGCACTACAAGATCGAGATCGAGATCGTTTCGCCCGATCACAGCAAGCTTGAACCTTTCGTCAAGGAAAAGGGCCTGTTCAGCTTTTACCGGGACGGCCATGGCGAATGCTGCGGCATCCGCAAGATCGAGCCGCTGCGGCGCAAACTGTCTGGCGTCAGCGCCTGGGCAACCGGCCAGCGCCGTGATCAGAGCCCCGGCACGCGCAGCGCCGTTGCCGCGTTGGAAATCGACAGCGCTTTTTCGACAGCCGAGCGCACGCTGTACAAATTCAACCCGCTAGCGCAGATGAGCAGTGAGGAAATCTGGGGCTACATCCGCATGCTGGAGCTGCCCTACAACAGCCTGCACGAGCGCGGCTTCATCAGCATCGGCTGCGAACCCTGCACCCGCCCGGTATTGCCGAACCAGCACGAGCGCGAGGGTCGCTGGTGGTGGGAAGAAGCCACGCAGAAGGAATGCGGGCTGCATGCGGGCAATCTGATAGTGCGCGACTGACGTCGCGAGCTACAAGCTACAAGCTACAAGCTACAAGCTACAGCCTGCGCGCTTTTACTTGCAGCTTGCAGCTTGTAGCTCAAAACTGCTTCTAATGCACCGGCAGCTCGACATTGGCAAACAGCTCTTCCATTTCCTGCTTGTTATGGCACTGAATCGCCTTGGCCATGACTTCACGGGTCAGGTGCGGCGCAAATTTCTCGATGAAATCGCACATGAAGCCACGCAGGAAGGTGCCGCGACGGAAGGCAATTTTTGTAACGCTGGACTCGAACAGATCACTGGCATCGAGCACCACCAGGTCGCTGTCCACTGCCTCGTCTATCGCCATTCTTGCCACGATCCCCACCCCCAGGTTCAGCCTGACATAGGTCTTGATCACGTCGGCATCCGCCGCCGTGAACACGACCTTGGGCACCAGCCCGCGATGGCTGAACGCTTCGTCCAGCTTGGAACGACCGGTGAAGCCGAAGACGTAAGTCACGATCGGGTATTCAGCCAGCAGTTCCAGCGTCAGCTTCGGCGCCTTGGTCAACGGGTGACCCTGCGGCACGACAATGCAACGGTTCCAGCGATAGCACGGCATCATCACCAGATCGCTGAACTGCTCGAGCGCCTCGGTGGCGATGGCGAAGTCAACCGTCCCGTCAGCGGCCATTTCGGCGATCTGCATCGGTGAACCCTGGTGCATGTGCAGCGCGACATCCGGGTATTGCTTGATGAAGTTGCTGATCACCGGCGGCAAGGCATAGCGCGCCTGGGTGTGAGTGGTGGCAATCGACAGCGTGCCCTTCTTCTCGTTGGAGAATTCCTGGGCAATCTGCTTGATGCTCTCGACCTTGCGCAGGATCTCGCCCGCTGTCGTGATGATGCGCTCGCCTGCAGGTGTCACACGCGTCAGGTGCTTGCCGCTGCGGGCGAAAACCTCGACGCCCAGTTCATCTTCAAGCAGACGGATCTGCTTGCTGATGCCGGGCTGGGAGGTGTAAAGGCTCTGGGCCGTCGCGGAAACGTTGAGGTCGTGGTGCGCCACTTCCCAAATGTAGCGCAGTTGTTGGAGCTTCATATGTATCCCTCAAAGCAGATAAACCCTATGGGTATCGGCGACGGTATATAACTGGATTAATGGTGAGACGAATAATTCTAGAACTTTTTATCACCTTTGTAAGGTGATCGCACGCTCGATTTCATTAAAACCACCAATTGGACCTTTCCTCTACCCCCGCCCCTTTTTCAACATCATCGGAACCATGTAGACCGGCACATCGGAAAACTGCAGGACCCTGGCAGCCGTGCGGCCCACCGAGGTGCCCTCTTCCATCCTGCGGCTGTGACTGCCGACCACCAGCAAATCCACATTCAGCCTGTGCGCCTGTTCGAGAATCACGCTGGCAGGCTCGCCCTGAACGACACGCACCGTACGAATCAGGGAAAGGTCCGAGTGCCCTTCCCCCAATTCTTCACGAAACCCGTCGAGCATTCGTTGCTCTATTCCACTCAGAAACGCATTCACACCTTTGCCGCGAAGCTCTTTCAGCGCTTCCTCGCCCAGGTAACTCTGCAGCACCGACTCGGCGAACAGGCCCAGAGGCTCGACGACATGGATGACGTACAGCTCGGCGTTGAACGTTCGAGCCAGCGCCAGCGCGTGCTGCGTTACGTAAGGCGCGTACAGACCGAGGTCTGCGGCATACAGCATCGAACGGACCATACAACCTCCCGTACAACCGGAATGGCGGAGATTGACTCAGCGTAGCAGCGCATCATCGGCTGTGACGGCGGACTTCTCAGCCCCCGTCGGCAAGCGGCACGATTTCGTTGCTGATGCCGTGCGGAACGTGTCCCGTCGCGACCACATCACGCGCCTTCTCGCAGTGGCCGGGCTGATCGTCGAAAAACACATCGGCGGCGAACGCTTCAAGGAAGGCCGACTTTTGCAATCCACCGAGAAACAGCGACTCGTCCAGACGAATGTCCCATTCGCGCAGGGTGCGGATCACGCGCTCATGGGCAGGTGCCGAGCGAGCCGTGACCAGCGCGGTGCGAATCGGGCAGCTTGCGTCGGGAAACTCGCGCTGCAATTGATTGAGTGCGGCAAGAAACGGCTTGAAAGGCCCGCCGCGCAACGGCTCGCGAGCCCACTCACGCTCGCTGGCCTGAAAGGCTGCCAGCCCGCCGCTTTGGTAAACCCGCTCTGATTCGTCGGAAAACAACACGGCGTCGCCATCGAAGGCAATCCGCAACTCGGCGCTGGCTGCACGCCGTGCACCACCCGAAAGGATGGTCGCGGCCGCGAACCCGGCGTCCAGGGCGCTGCGTACATCCTCGGCATGCGTCGAGAGAAACAGGTGGCAGCCAAACGCTGCAAGATACGGGTAAGGACTGCGTCCGCCGGCAAAGGCGGCGCGGCTGATGTCGAGGCCATAATGCTGAATCGAGTTGAAGACTCGCAGCCCGGTATCGGCACTGTTGCGCGACACCAGCACCACTTCGACGCGCGCCTTTTCCAGGCTGGCATTGAGGCTCAGCAGTTTTTCGACCAGCGGGAACGCATCGCCCTGCGCGAGGATTTCGTCCTCATGCTCGATCTGATACTTGCGGTAGGCCTCGACCCCATCGGCCATGTACACCTCATGACTGTCGCGCAGATCGAACAGCGCGCGCGATGAAATCGCCAGTACCAGCTTGTGGTCTTCAGCTTCTGTCATGAATCACTCCTTGCTTGCCGGGTGGTTGCCCCGATCGATGAACGCCAGTGCCTGATAAAGCGCCCGCACGCGAGGCATGTCAAACCCGGCGGCAAGCGCTGCTGCGAGGGGCCGGGCATAAATGGCGTCCAGCTCCAGCGGGCGTCTTTCGGCCAGGTCGTGGTACATGCTGGGCCTGTAATCCGGCATGCTTTCGGTCACCGTAAACAGATGCTGCGCGAAACCCGGCGGCAACGCATGTCCACAGGCCTCGGCGCCCTGCACGACCTCGTCCATCAGCGACCGGATCAAGGCCTGGCTGTCAGGGTCGGCCATCAATCGGCCGGTACTGGTCTGCAACAAGGCCGACAGCCCGTTATAGGGCACATTCCAGACCAGCTTCTGCCAGCGGGCCTGTTGCAGATTGGCCATGACCGGTGCGTCGATGCCGGCTGTCCTGAACAGGGCCGCGCAGGCTTCGACAACCGCCATGCGCCTCGCCTCATCTTCAGCCGGGCCGCTGTGATAGCCGATACTGACCGCGCCGAAGGCTTCATGGGCGACGACGCCGGGCGCAACCCGGTTGACGCAGACGAAGCACAGCCCGCCGAGTATGTGCAGGCTGTCGGGCAGGACATTACGCAGCTGGTCTTCGACAGCCAGACCGTTCTGCAACAGCAGCACGCTGGCGTTTGGCGCAGCCGCCTGGCGAATGATCGGGCCGAGCGCGGCATTGCCGGTGCTCTTGGTGCCGACCAGCAGCCAGTCACAAGGTGGCATTTCAGCCGCCGAGCGATACGCCTGAACAGGCTTGAGGGACAGCTCGCCATGCACGGCGCTTTTGACCTGCAAACCTTCGCGTGCCACCGTGTCAAACTCGCTGCGCAGCAGAAAATGCACATCGTATCCGGCACGCGCCAGCATCAATCCGTAAAAGCCACCGATGGCACCCGTACCTATGATGCCGACGCGCGGACGACGGGAATCAACACTCATGACCTCTCCCTTGACTGTCTCGCTATTTGCGGCCGTACACTATCCGTCGCAGCGGATTGTCTTGCAATAAGGCAGCGCATCTCGGCCAAAGACCTGGCCGATACCTCGTTTACTTATTGTCGAACAACGCGATAACGCGCTAAGGTTCGGCTCCCCGCTGCGCTCAAACCTGCTGGGCACCGCCGCACGGGGGACCGTTGGCGGCCAGTACCCGCGACCTGATGAGTAACACGATGGCTGATTTACCGATTGACGACCTCAACGTTGCCTCCAACGAGACTCTGATCACTCCGGATCAGCTCAAGCGCGACATCCCCCTGACCGATGCTGCCCTGCACACCGTCAGCCAGGGCCGCGAAGTGATTCGCAACATTCTCGATGGCCATGATCACCGCCTGTTCATCGTGATCGGCCCGTGCTCGATCCACGACCTGAAGGCAGCCAAGGAGTACGCCGGGCGTCTCAAGGCGCTGGCGGCGGAAGTGTCTGACACGCTGTATCTGGTGATGCGCGTCTACTTCGAGAAGCCACGCACCACGGTAGGCTGGAAAGGCCTGATTAACGACCCGTACCTGGATGACTCGTTCAAGATCCAGGATGGCCTGCACATCGGTCGCCAGCTGCTGCTGGATCTGGCCGAGATGGGGCTGCCCACCGCGACCGAAGCCCTGGACCCGATCTCTCCGCAGTATCTGCAGGACCTGATCAGCTGGTCGGCCATCGGCGCACGCACCACAGAATCCCAGACTCACCGCGAGATGGCTTCAGGCCTGTCCTCGGCAGTCGGTTTCAAGAACGGCACCGACGGCGGCCTGACGGTTGCCATCAACGCCTTGCAATCGGTGTCGAGCCCGCATCGTTTCCTGGGCATCAACCAGGAAGGCGGCGTGTCGATCGTGACCACCAAAGGCAATGCCTACGGTCATGTGGTGCTGCGCGGCGGCAACGGCAAGCCCAACTATGACTCGGTCAGCGTTGCGCTCTGCGAGCAGGCGCTGAACAAGTCCGGCATTCGCCCGAACATCATGGTCGACTGCAGCCATGCCAACTCCAACAAGGACCCGGCGCTGCAACCGCTGGTGATGGAAAACGTCGCCAACCAGATCCTGGAAGGCAACGAATCGATCATCGGTTTGATGGTCGAGAGCCATTTGAACTGGGGCTGCCAGGCGATTCCCAAGGACCTGTCGGAATTGCAGTACGGCGTGTCGATTACCGATGCCTGCATCGATTGGCAAAGCACTGAAAAGACCTTGCGTAGCATGCACGCTAAACTCAAGGATGTGCTGCCAGCTCGCAAGCGCAAGTAATTGCCTGACCGACTGCACTGTAATAACGAAAACGCCGAGCAAATGCTCGGCGTTTTTTTATGCTTACTGTCTGTCGGTAGCTACAGGTCGTCAGAGCTTGGCCGCCTGCGACTGCAGATCATGCAGCTCCATGTAACGCTCGACATAAGAGCAGGACGGTATGACGGAATAGCCCATGCTGTCGGCATAATCGAGCGCCTCCTTGGTCAGGGCGGCGGCAATTCCGCGCCCCCGCAAGGCGTCCGGTACGAAGGTCCGATAGAAGTCCAGGGTCTGCTTGCCGAGATCCATATACGTCAGATAGGCACGGTGGCCGTCGATAATGATTTCGAAATGGTGGCCGACTTCGTCATGGTGGATGGACAACGCCTCGCTCATCGCTACTCCTCGCGGGTCTTGGAATTTGACCCCTACCTTACCGGTCTTTTTCAGGCGAAGGAACATCTACGCCACCCAGTGTCTGTTTTCGACACCGGTAGAGCACTGCCGATCTCGACGGACATCACATTGAGATAGTAGGCGCCATTAGCGACTATGCTCAAGCGCGGTCGATGTAAAAACACCTGGAAATGCTCACGTGCCGACCGACAGTCAATCAGGCATGGTCTTACGCGTACTGTTCGGAACGCCTAAGCAAGGCAAAGGTCCAGTTAAAGTGGATGGTTTTTGTACAGAACGCCTGAGAAGTAACGCGGAACGCTTTCAAAGCGAGGAATTTTAGCAGCTTCTTGCGCTGGGTCCGTTTACTTACTACAAACAATGGGTACTATGTACGCCGGTCGTTTTCTCATTTTCGAGAGATGACTAATTTGAAAAAAAATTCCTTGAAGGTGAACACGATGAACAACGTTCTGAAATTCTCTGCTCTGGCTCTGGCCGCAGTTCTGGCTACCGGTTGCAGCAGCGTATCCAAAGAAACCGAAGCTCGTCTGACAGCTACCGAAGACGCAGCAGCTCGTTCGCAAGCACGTGCCGACGAAGCCTACCGCAAGGCTGACGAAGCTATGGCTGCTGCTCAAAAAGCTCAGCAAACTGCTGACGAAGCCAACGAGCGCGCTCTGCGCATGTTGGACAAAGCCAGCCGCAAGTAATAATCCCCCGGGATTATTGAAAGCCGACCCGGCAACGGGTCGGCTTTTTTTTGCCTGTTTTCTGGCTCGGTGATTGCGTGCAATAGCCTGAATGACTGTTCTGCTGTATCAGGAAGATAACTAATTTTTGCCAAAGCTCCGCATTGGCACGAGAGCAATTGCTGGCGACGATTTACTGAAAAATCACCGATTCTTCAGCATTCGCAGGCGCTTTGCCCGGTTCTGCGATCTCCACCGGCATGCCGTCTTCGGCCGCAACCACATCACGTACCACGTCCCAGTTCATGCGCAGGTTGTTGGCCAGGTCGTCACGCTTGAGCAGCGCATTGATCACCGCAGTGTGCTTGTCGACCACCGACGGGTTGCCCAGGTCATCAACCGGCGTGTGCGCTTCCAGGTAAACCTTGCCACCGCTGATGCCGAACTTGTAAGGCTCGCTGATGATGCGCACGGTCGTACCGACCGGGGCCATGTCGGCCAGTTCCAGCACGTTATTGTTGTACATGCGGAAACAGCCGTGACTGGTGCGCATGCCGATGCCGAACTTCTTGTTCGAGCCGTGGATCAGGTAGCCGGAAAGCCCCAGGCCGAATTTGAACGGCCCCAGCGGGTTGTCCGGACCGGCCGGTACCACGTCTGGCAGCGGATCGCCATCAGCCGCATGCTCGGCCTTGATCGAGGCCGGCGGCGTCCAGGTCGGGTTCGGCGTCTTGGCCGTCACCTTGGTCACGCCAATCGGCGACCCCCAGCCTTCACGACCGACACCCAGCGGATAGGTGTGCACGACATTCTGCCCCTTGGGGTAGTAATACATGCGGTATTCGGCAAGGTTGATGACAATCCCTTCGCGCGGACCCGGCGGCAGAATGAAACGGGTCGGCAGCACGATGTCCTTGCCTGCACCCGGCAACCAGGGATCGACGCCAGGGTTGGCAGCGATCATTTCCAGGTAGCCCAGATCATATTGGGTGCCCAGATCGGCGAAGGTGTCTTCGTATTTGGCCTTGATGACCTGCACCTGCCCCACGATGTCTTCGCCGGGCGGCGGCAACGGAAACTCCAGTGCATGGACAGAGCTCGCCGCGCACAGAGCAGCAAGCGACAGACAGCGGGTAACGGCTGGAATGCGCGACAACATCCGGGAAGATCCTTCGGGTAACGACTAAAGAGATGGAAGCAAGAACTGAAGTGTACACCGGCCCTTGCCAGATCGGGGATATCTGCGGCTGGCCTTCCGGCAGTGATGACAGCTAGAGTTCAGGCCAGATCGGATTCATACCCCTGCGCTGCGCATCCATGATGGCCTTGCACAAGGGACACAGACGCTCATCGCGCATGGCCTGCAGTTCGACGGCGCGCATTTGCGGCTGGGCCGGCAACAACGTGCCACACAATGTACGGTCGATCGAGCCGCCCAGCTCCAATTGGCGAGCGATCAGATGGACGCGCACTTCCTGACAGGCGAACAGATCCAGCTGCTCATCGGGTTCAAGCATTTGATAGGCATACAGGGACCAGGCGGGACGCGGCATGGGGGGCTCCAGATCGGGGGCGCCACATTAGCCGAAAGCCCCCGCCCGGGAAAGCCTCAAAGCAGCGGTTTCAGGCTCGGCCAGACATTTTCCAGCAACTTGCCCTGAGCGGCCGCCGCCGGATGCAGACCATCGGCTTGCATCAGTTCGGGCACCCCGCCTACACCTTCGAGAAAGAATGGCACGAAGGGGACCTTTTTCTCCTTGGCCAGGTTGCTGTAAACCTCTTCAAAGGCCCTGGTGTAGCGTGGCCCGTAATTGGGCGGGATGCGCATGCCCAACAACAGCACTTTGGCACCCGCCGCCTGCGAGCGGCCAATCATCGATGAAAGGTTTTGTTGCAATTGAGCAGGCTGCTGGCCGCGCAGGCCGTCGTTGCCGCCCAACTCCAGAATAACCAGTTCCGGTTTATGCTCTGCAAGCAGCGCAGGCAAACGCGCCTGGCCGCCTGCACTGGTGTCGCCACTGATCGACGCATTGACCACCTTGTCGTCGAATCCCTCCTTGCTCAGACGCTGTTCCAGCAGGCTGACCCACCCCACGCGGGTATCCAGCCCGAAAGCCGCACTGATACTATCCCCAACGATCAACACCGTGCCCGCCAACGCGCCCTGTGACAGCAGCAGTAACCCCAGGCCAGCACTTAAAAACAACGCACGCATCGGATTCTCCATGAGTGAAAGTATTCTCAGTGCCCAAAGCCTCAGCAAAGTAGTCCCCAGCACCGAAGGTGACCTGACCATCCTGCACGAACTCTCCCTGGAACTAAACAAGGGCGATACGCTGGCCATCGTCGGTGCCTCCGGTTCGGGCAAATCCACCCTGCTCGGCTTGCTGGCCGGGCTGGACCTGCCGAGCGCCGGTTCAGTCATCCTTTCGGGGCGCAACCTCAGCGAACTGGATGAAGACCAGCGCGCCAGAGTGCGGGCCGAGCACGTCGGGTTCGTGTTTCAGTCGTTCCAGCTACTCGACAGTCTGAACGCGCTGGAAAACGTCATGCTGCCGATGGAGCTCGAAGGCCGCAAAGACGCCCGTGAAAAAGCCCGCGACCTGCTGGAACGGGTGGGCCTTGGCCAGCGTCTGACCCATACGCCGCGTCAGTTGTCGGGTGGTGAACAGCAACGGGTCGCCATTGCCCGCGCCTTCGCAGCCGACCCCGACGTGCTGTTCGCCGACGAACCCACCGGCAACCTCGACAGCCACACTGGCGAACGCATCAGCGACCTGCTCTTCGAACTGAACAAGGAGCGCAACACCACGCTGGTGCTGGTCACTCACGATGAGCGTCTGGCGCATCGCTGCCGTCGCCTGATCCGTCTTGAAGGGGGCCGACTGGTCGCCCCGCTGGAGCCTTGATGGCACGTTTGCCTTTTGCCCGCCTGCTGAGCCTCGCTGTCCGCCAACTGATGCGCGATGCCCGCGCCGGAGAATTGCGGGTGTTGTTCTTCGCCCTTCTGGTCGCCGTGGCGGCGAGCACCGCCATCGGTTATTTCGGCGCCCGTCTGAACGGCGCAATGCTGCTGCGGGCGACCGAGTTCCTGGGTGCCGATCTGATCCTCGAAGGCTCGAGCCCGGCGCGTGCCGAGCAGGTCGAAGAAGGCAAACGCCTGCAACTCAAGCATGCGCAGATCGTGGTCTTTTCCAGCGTGATCGCGACCGACGCCGGTATCCAGCTGTCGAGCATCAAGGCAGTGGACGACGCTTACCCATTGCGCGGCGAACTGAAAAGCGCCGCAGACCTGTACCAGCCGGAACAGGCTGGCAGCGGTCCGCAACCGGGTGAAGCCTGGGTCGAGGCACGCCTGCTTCCTGCGGTCGACCTGAAGGTCGGAGACGACCTCGATGTCGGCTCCAAAACCTTGAAACTGACCCGCATACTGACTTACGAGCCAGACCGGGCAGGCAACTTCTACAGCCTGACCCCGCGCGTGATGATCAACCTGCAGGACCTTGCCGCCACCGGCGTGGTACAGCCGGGCAGCCGGGTCACCTATCGGGAGATGTGGAGCGGCCCGCCGGAGGCACTGGCGGCCTATCGCAAAGCCATCGAGTCGGGTCTTGAGCCGCATCAGGAAATCAAGGACGCCCGCGATGGCAGCCAGCAGATTGGCGGCGCACTGGGCAAGGCCGAACGTTATTTGAATATGGCCAGTCTGGTCGCCGTGTTGCTGGCGGGCGTTGCCGTGGCGCTGTCGGCATCCCGATTCGCAGCAAGGCGCTTCGATGCCAGCGCCCTGCTGCGCTGCCTGGGACTGTCGCGCGGCGAGGCGATGACCCTGTTCAGCCTGCAACTGGCGATCATCGGCTTGCTGGCCAGCCTGAGCGGTGCCTTGCTGGGCTGGCTGGCACAGCTCGGTCTGTTCGCGCTGCTGCAAAATCTGCTTCCGGCGACCGTTCCGCCAGGCGGCGTACTGCCTGCGCTGGCCGGCATGGGCACCGGGCTGGTAGCGCTGGCCGGTTTCGCCCTGCCGCCGCTGGCTGCACTGGGTCGCGTGCCGCCGCTGCGCGTCCTGCGCCGCGACATGCTGCCAATCCCCGCCAGCTCCTGGCTTGTGTATGGCGCAGCGCTGCTCGCGCTGGGCTTGATCATGTGGCGTCTGAGCCTGGATCTGGTCCTGACCTTCGCCCTGCTGGGTGGCGGCATCGTCGCCGCGCTGCTGCTCGGCAGTCTGCTGTTACTGGCGCTCAACAGCCTGCGCCGCCTGCTGTCCGGCGCCTCGCTGCCCTGGCGACTGGGCCTTGGTCAACTGCTACGTTACCCGCTGGCCGCTGCTGGACAATCACTGGCTTTCGGACTGATTCTGCTGTCGATGGGCTTGATCGCGCTGCTGCGCGGTGAGCTGCTCGACACCTGGCAAAATCAGCTGCCCAAGGATGCACCGAACTATTTCGTGCTCAACGTACTGCCAGCCGACAAAGAAAACTTCGCCCAGACGCTGAGCAAGCTGTCCACTCACGCAGCGCCCCTTTACCCGGTGGTGCCAGGACGCCTGACCAGCATCAACGGTGAACCGGTCAGCAACTTCGTGACCAAGGATTCGCGCGGTGAAAATGCCACGCGTCGCGACCTGAGCCTGACCTGGGCCGCCGAGCTTCCCGAGGGCAATACCCTGACTGCCGGCAACTGGTGGAAAGCGTTGCCTGATTCCGGGCAAAGTGATGCCACTCCCGGTGTCTCGATCGAGGACAAACTGGCCGACAGCCTGAAAATCAAACTGGGCGACCGCCTGAGCTTCATCGTCGGCGGACTGACCCGCGAAGCCGTAGTCACCAGCCTCAGGGACGTGAACTGGGATACCTTCCAGCCCAACTTCTTCATGATTTTCCAGCCCGGCACCCTCGCCGACTTGCCGACCACATACCTGACCAGCTTTTACCTGCCACCCGGCCAGGACAAGCAGATCGTCGAGCTGTCGCGCGCCTACCCGTCCATCAGCATTCTGGGTGTAGAGGCCCTGCTCGCGCAGGTACGCAGCATCCTCGATCAGGTGACCCTGGCCGTGCAGTTCGTTCTGCTGTTCGTGCTGGCCGCAGGTATCGCGGTGCTGTTTTCCGGATTGCAGGCCACGCTGGACGAACGCATCCGGCAAGGCGCACTGCTGCGCGCACTGGGCGCAGAGCGAGCGCTGCTGATCAAGTCGCGGCGCATCGAATTCGGTTTGCTGGGGGCTGCCAGTGGCGTACTGGCGGCGTTGGGCTGTGAGCTGGTGAGCTTCGTGCTGTACCGCTACGCCTTTTCGCTGGAATGGCAGCCACATCCATGGCTACTGCTGCTCCCGGTGATCGGCGCCTTGCTGGTCGGTGGTGCGGGTGTATTCGGCACCCGCCGCGCACTGAACGTCAGCCCGCTGACCGTGCTGCGCGAGGGTTGAGGCTACTCACAAATCCAGTGGGGGCGAGCTAGTTGTGTATAGCGATCAGCGCTCCGCGTGAGAATGCAATTGCGGACGCTCTGCGTCCGGCCTCACTTTTCGTAATCAATCGAGTTCACGAACCACAGCTTCTCGCCTTCGGGCGTATTGACCAGCACCTCGTCGCCCACTTCCTTCTTCAGCAAGGCGCGAGCCATGGGCGAGTCGATGGAGATGTAGTCGTTGCGCCCATAGATTTCGTCATAACCGACAATGCGAAATTTCTTGAGATCGCCCGCTTCGTTCTCGATCTCGACCCAGGCACCGAAGAACACCCGCCCTTCCTGCTCCGGGGAATACTGCACGACACGCATGTCTTCGAGGCGCTTGCGCAGATAGCGCACGCGCCGGTCGATCTCACGCAGCAGCTTCTTGTTGTACTGGTAATCGGCGTTTTCGCTGCGATCCCCGAGCGATGCCGCCCAGGCGACCTTTTGCGTAATGTCGGGCCGGTGCTCTCGCCACAGGTAGTCGAGTTCTTTCTTCAGGGCTTCATGCCCGTAAAGGGTGATGATCTTTGTACTCAAGAAGTTTCTCCGGCCCGGCAAAAATCAGTTCGACAGGCGACAAAGACTCAACGTCGCGCCACCTCATGCTGGATGCAGCCGTCGTAATAGACCTTGGTCACCGCATCAGGCTTGAGCCGCGACTCGCTGTCGTAGGTCTGTTCCGTGATACGCAATGCCATGGGCCGCATCCATTGTTTGGCAAACTTGCGCGCCTGCAGCTTCTGCCGCGCGCCATAGCGAGTAACGCCTGATAACTTGGAGGCCTGCGCACCGCCCGCAATAGCCGAGCCCCAACGACACAGATAACGCTCGTTTTCCGTGGCGTTTCTGGCCTGAACGGAAAAAGCCAGCCCGGAAAGCGTCAGGCACGCCAGAGCACAATAGACCAAACGCATGCGAAAACCACCTAATCCTTTGATAAGGCGGCGATTTTGCCTGTCCATTCACGCGTCGGGGGCCAGCAATATGCCTTCTATGCCCATTGGCTGAATCAGGCGATTCAACCCAGCGTAATAAGACCCTGCCGGGCGATGCGGGTCAGGTCATGAATCACCTGCCCGACATCATCTGCCTGCGGCGATTGCACCACGGCGAGGTCGAATTGATCGTCGGCAAAATGACTCAGCGACTGGTGGGTCTCGGCGAACTGAATCAGAAACGCACAGGAGCCGCCACGCCGACGCGGCCAGCCGTCGAGATAGCGCAACAACGTGGGCTGATGGGAACCGCTGAGAAGGATTTTCGGGTTCTTGCGGGACAAGACCGTGCTGATCGGGGAAAGACGAATGAGGGGGCGCAGGTTGTTCATGGTGGTTTCTCTGCCTCGCAAGATCCGCTGGGCAGCGGTGAGAGGCAACACCGAACCAACGTTTTAGCGGTATTTCGACAAGACTTCAGCCTTGCCAGGCGCCCCGCAAGTAGTTGTTAAATCGGCGCTTGAGCACGCATCCTAGAGAAACGTCCCATTCATTGTCAATTGCCATTCATGGCGGGTGCCTGCAAACGCACAAGGCCCGCTACAAGAGCGGGCATTGCACAGCAAGCGTAGCCGGTTATCGGGCGATGATACGGTCCAGCGACAACTTGCCTGCACCTTCGATGAGTACTGCCACGGCACCGCCAAGCAGTGCCAGCGCGTACTCGTAGCCGTTGTTGGCCATGAAGAAGCCGTTGTGGATGTGCACGGTGAAGATCGCCACCAGCAACAGCAGGATCACCACGACCGCAGCGGGACGAGCCAGCAGCCCCAGCAGCAGGCCCAGGCCACCAAAGAATTCGGCGCTGCCCGACATCAGCGCCATCAGGTAACCCGGCGTCAGGCCCAGGCTTTCCATGTACTGCGCAGTGCCTTCGAGGCCATAACCACCGAAGGCGCCGAACAGTTTCTGGCTGCCGTGCGCGATGAACGCGATACCGACGATGACGCGCAGGACAGTCAGGCCGTAACCGGCGCGAGTGGTGAGGACCGACTTGATCAATGTGTTCATGGAGGACTTTCCGTGAGTGATGGGTGATTAACAGCGAGTGGCGCCATGATAATCAAATTCACTCATGTAAAAACCGCAAATAACGGCGTATAAAAATCGAATAAATCGATCTTTAGCGTTTTAGCGCTGGTTTGGGCCCGCTCTTTTCCAGCGAGTCGCGCTCGCGATCAAAGGCCAGGTAGTACTTGTTCACGCTGTTCACGAACGCCACGACATTGGCACCGCCCTGCTCCATCGCCACGCGCTCGGTCTGGAAGAACCACTGGTTCGGATTCAGCCCGCGACGCCGCGCTTCCTCGCGCATACCCTGCACGCGCTCAGGTCCCAGGTTATAGGCGGCCATCACGAATGCCATGCGCTCGCGTTCGTTGACCCGTTTACTGGAGAAATACTTGCGCTGGATCAGCGCCATGTAGCGCGAACCGGCTCGGATGTTGTCGTCAGCGCTCTGGATGCTCGGCACGCCAACGCTTTTCGCTGCCGAAGGCGTGATCTGCAACAAGCCTGTGGCGCCGCCACTGCCCTTGGCAGACGGGTCGAGTTTGGATTCCTTGAACGCGAGGGCTGCCAGGTCAAGCCAGTCCATGCCCTGCGCATCGGCATGGCGCTGCAGCATCGGACGCAGTTGTTCAAGACGCTGCAGGTTGTTGCGCACTAGCGGGTTGTTGACCTTGTAGGTGTTCTTGTACGCGTTGGCGAACACCTGATCCTGCTGGGCCGACGGCTTATAGTCTTTGAGGAAATCGTCGACACTGGCCCGCAACTGGGTGGCGTTGTCACGTACAAACCAGCTGATATCACCGTGGGTCTGCAAGGTCAGGCCGCGTTCGATGCGCAGTTTGGGCATGATCCGCGCCCAGCGCTCGGCAATCGGCTGCTCGACCAGCGTCATCGGATAGATTCCGGCCTGGACCATTTCCAGCACATCCTCGACGGCCAGACTGGGGTCGACCCATTCGATTTTTGCCAGAGGCAGCTTGCGCAGCTCCAATTGTCGATTGACCTGATGCAAGGCTTCGTCGGCAGCACTGCCGGTGGGCAGGCTCAGGGTCTTTCCGGACAATTGATCCACACGGCGCACACTGCGCTGACCGCGAACGCCGACCAGCACCAGAGGCACGTCGTGCACGATCGGTGCGCTGGCCTGAATGCCCTTGGCGTCGCTGACATCGAGCAGCTCGCCGGGCGCGATCATGTCGCCTTCTCCGCGCTGCAAGGCGGTGAGCAGCTGGTTCTTGGCCTTGGGGATGACCTTGATCGTGACCTTCTGCCCCGCACGGGAGTGGCTGTTGAGGTACTGCTCGAAGGCTTGCAGGCGATGATATTCGACGCCGATTTCCTGACCCTTGACGTCGCCGGAGCTGTTACGGCTCTGATTGACCAGCACGCGCAGCACCTTGCTGCTGCGAATCGCCGGTAAATCGCGCACCTGCACCGTGTGCTGCACGACCTCGGGACCGGTCTGACGAGCAGAAACCTGCAAGGGCAGCAGCGGTAACAGGCACATCAAAGACACAAGCGCGGATCGGATCATTCACTTCCCCAGGGCAATGCCGGAAAGAAACAGGAAAAAGGAAATCTTGAGGTCACGCAGCAGCATCGAGCAGCGAAGGAAATCGTTGAACCCTCAGGTTCAATCGCTTGAATACCCAGCGTTTTCTTGTTGTGGCCAGAGCTCTGGTATGCTCGGCAGCCTTCAGCTGGAGGTAGCACCATGCAACTCATCGACATCGGCGTCAATCTGACCAACGCAAGCTTCGCCTCGCAGCGACAGGCGGTACTCGACCGCGCCTACGCCGCAGGCGTCGAACAACTGGTGGTGACCGGCACCAGTGTCGAGGGCAGCGAACACGCCTTGCAGCTGTGTCACGAGCTGGATGAAAGCGCGCAACGCCTGTTCTGCACGGCGGGAATCCACCCGCATTCAGCGAGCGATTGGACCGGCGACACCGAGAAACAGTTGCATGCCCTGCTCAGGGAAAATCGCGTTCGCGCCGTGGGTGAATGCGGCCTGGATTACAATCGCGATTTCTCGCCTCGCCCCCAACAGGAAAAGGTCCTCGAGGCGCACCTGGCCATGGCCGTGGAACTGCAATTACCGGTGTTCCTCCACGAGCGCGACGCCAACCAGCGGTTGCTGGAGATTCTGCGCGACTACCGCGACCGCCTGCCCGCGGCAGTCGTGCACTGTTTCACCGGTGAGCGCGCCGCGCTGTTCAGTTACCTGGACCTTGATCTGCATATCGGCATCACCGGCTGGATCTGCGACGAGCGACGCGGCACCCACCTGCACGCACTGGTGGGCAACATCCCTCGCGGCCGGCTGATGCTGGAAAGCGATGCGCCCTACCTGCTGCCACGCAGCCTGCGTCCCAAGCCGAAAAACGGTCGCAACGAGCCGGCTTACCTGCCGGAAGTCTTGCGCGAAGTAGCCTTGCACCGGGGCGAAACGCAGGAAGACCTCGCACGCCACAGCACAGATTGCGCGCGGCAGTTTTTTGCCTTGCCGGTGCTGAGGGACACCTCAGAGAATGAAAATCTGCAGCTTTGTTGACCCGCATCAAGGCGCTCTTCGTTGGCTGAGGCACAGTGATGGCATCTTGCTGCTATTTCAACCGATTACCGAAGAAGACCACTCATGGGCTCATGGCTTGGCAACCTGTCACTGAAATATAAGTTCTGGGCCGTCAACGCGGTCGCTTTCGTCACCACCCTGTTGCTGGTGCTGTACGCCATGCAAACTGAACAACACGCGCGCACGGATGCGTCGCGTCAGGCAGCACAAGCGCAGGCGCGCCTGCTCGCCGCCTGGCCCGTCGACGCAGCGCTGCCCTCCAGCGATACATTGCTGACGTACCGCCAAGGTCAGACACCGGTCGTCGATGGCCTTGCGCTGCCGGAACTGGCTGACGCCCGCGACTGGGTGACGCTGGACAAGCCCGCTGGCGATCAATGGCTGAGCGGTGCGCAGATCATCACCCGAGGCGCCGAGCAACGGATTGCGCTACTGGCATTCACCCCGACCTTCATGCAAATCCTGCTGGATCGCTTCACGCACTACGCGATGGCGGTGTTCGTGCTGATGTTATTGATGCTCTGTGCCTCGCAGCTGCTGATTCGCTTTCTGCTCAGCCAGCTCAACGCACTCAAAGACGTGATGCTGCACGTCGAAAAAAGCGGCGATCTGGCGGCCCGTGTTCCCAACCGCAGCGACGATGAAGTCGGGCAGATGGCCAAGGCCTTCAATGCCATGCAGGCCGGTTATCAGCGAGTGGTCAACACCGTTTCGCAAACTGCTGGCCGTCTCGATCAGGGCGCAGCGCATCTGGCGGCGGGCATGAAGGAGGTGCGCCAAGGCATGCTCGGTCAGCAAAGCGAAACCGATCAGGTGGCCACGGCCATCAACGAAATGACGGCCACGGTCCATCACATTGCCCAGCACGCTACAGCCACCCGCGATCAATCGCAGACGGCAGACGCACTGGCGGGCAGCGGCAAAGTAGTGGTCGACCGTGTGCAGGTGTCCATCGCGGGGCTTTCCAGCGGCGTGCAGCAAACGGCGGAAATGATCCAGCGCATGGCCGAAGACAGCCAGAAGATCAACGGCGTGGTCAGCGTCATCCACAGCATTGCCGAACAAACCAATCTGCTCGCCCTCAACGCAGCCATCGAAGCCGCACGCGCCGGGGAAATGGGTCGGGGGTTTGCCGTGGTCGCCGACGAAGTACGCAATCTGGCGAAACGGGTGCAGACCTCCACCGATGAAATCACCACGATGGTCTCGACCCTGCAAAGCGGCACCCGCGATGCCGTGGATTTCATGCAGGAAAGTTCGTACAAAGCCGACGAATGCGTGCAGCAGGCGCGGGAAGCCGGTGATGCGCTGGCGGCGATTGCCGGTGCCGTGGCACAGATGCGCGAAAGCAATACGCAGATCGCCGTCGCGGCCCAGCAGCAAAGTCAGGTCGCCGAGGAGATGAACCGTGCAGTGGTGAGTATCCGCGATGTCACCGAACGCACGGTGATCCAGACAGTTGACTCGGCCAGCACCAGTGACGAGCTGGCTACGCTGGCAGGCGAACTGAATGCCGCCATTGGCCAGCTCAAGCTGTAACAGGCTATCGCCGCGATAGACAGGCTTGACTCGTCAGCCCTCTGCGCGCGGGCCTATCCTTCAGGCATTGAACGACGCTTTACGCGTTGCCTGAAGAGGACCGCATCATGAACAAGCCACTTTCCGATCTGCAATTGAATCAATGGCGTGACAGCAACGACAGTCAGGAGCACTCGACCAGTCTGGCCCTGTACCTGATCGCCGTACCGCTATTCATTCTGGCGGCCCTGCTGATCCTCAACGGCCTGTTTTCCGAAAGCCTTTCATCGGTTGCAATCGGTGTGATTGGCCTGGTGGCGGCGCTGGGTTTTCAGCGCCAGAACGCCGCACGGGCCGCCCGCAAACCTTGATCCGGTTGCCGGTCAGCCAAACACGGTGACCGTCTGGCGACTGATTGCGATCAGCTCGCCGTCGGGGCTCCACAATGCCGCGGCGGTATGACCATAGCCATCGCGGGCATGCTCGATGACTGCGCGGTAGCTGCACCACTGCAGGGTATCGAGCGATGGCTGCGGCTGGACGAACTCAATGGTCCAGGTCAGTGAACTGCCGGGGGCCGGCTTGTCCAGATGCGGCAATATGGCAGGCGGCCAAGTGTCCACGAGCGCCAGAATGTGCGCTTCGCTCATGGGCGTGGCGTGCGGCTCACCGCGAAAGCGCACGTAGCCGCCTATCGCAGGCGATCGGGTATTGCTGAACGGCATGCCGCCCAACGCCCAACGGATGTCCATGAAACGCAGGTAGTCAGGCATTACGCCGCTAGCGAACGGCAACTCCGGGCATTGTTCAACCGGTTTGAGGACCGGCGCAGCCTCCGCGGAAAAGGTGATCATTGATTCCCGAGGGGCACCGAAGCTGCCTTGTATCAGGGTCATTACCTGACCGTTCTGCATGGCGCGTCCCAGCACCTGACTGACTGCCTTGCCATGACGCAGGATGTCGACCTCGAAAGCAATCGGCACCCCGGGCGCGGCCGGCCCGACAAAGGTGATCGCCAGCGAACGAACCGGCCTCCCTTCCGGCACCTCTGCACGCATCGCTTCATAGGTCAGCGCAGCCATGAGTCCGCCAAAGCAGGCACGTCCCTGCGACCATTCGGCAGGGATCGTGACGGAGCGCGGATCACGATGCAGCGCATCGATCAGTTCAGAAAAGGTCATGCTCACTCCACACGTCAACACACAAGTGGATGGATGATAACCATCCTCTTAGTTAACGACACGCCGCATAATGGCCATTTTTGCGGCCTGAATGACTTGATCCACAACAAATGACTGGATCAGAAACAGGCCTTCGCCAAGCGTTTGAGCGAGGCTTCGGCCTTACGTTCGGCACGTACTATGCCGATTTGCCAGCCCGGCACACAGGGAGCCAGATCAGGTTGTTCGGCAGCCTGCGCCAGCCATTGCAGATGATCATGCCAGTCGCCCAGTTCGCCTTGTGCGGACTTGAGCCGGGCCTGCATGTTTTTCGGCTGATGACTGAGTAGCGGATAGGCTTCGGCAGCGTATCGCACGCGCTTGATCAGCAAGCGCAGGTCATGCCGATCGTGCCCCGGCTCGGCGATGGCCACACGCAGCTTGTGCCATTGCTTGTCCATGCGTTTTTCAATGGTCTTGCGCAGGCCCCGTAACATGCCTTGACGCTGTTGCAGGCGCAGCAATTCCGGGAACCGGTCAATCAGCTTGAGCAGACGGGTCAACTCGGGCGAGCTGGCGACCTTTGGGCAGGCGCTTTCCAGGTAGCGGTTGCGTGTGAATGCGGCCTCGTTCAAACCCTGCTCTTCAAGAAACCCGGCGAGCACCTGCATATCACGCAGCGGCGTGGTCAGTTGGCCGACCGCCTTGGCCGCGTCTTCCAGCTCTGCCGCACTCGGGTTTTCCCTCAGGGGCCGCAGTACGCTGCGCAGACGGCGCACCGTGGTACGTAAATCGTGCAGCGCTTCGCTGTCAGTCGAAACGGCAAGACGTGCCTGACACGCGAGCAATTTGACATCCAGCGCCAGCACTTCGGCGACCAGATGATCCACCATTGAAGACATGCAATTCCCCTTCGACAAACTGATTCATGAATGCCTGTCCCTGACGGCTGACAACCTCCATGGCAAACCCCGGCGCAACGTGCTCAGTGCCTGCCTCAAGCGGCTTGCCGAAGCCAGCCGCCCAGCGTAGCGCTGCGCTTGAAATTCGCGGATGAAACCTTCAATGGCCTCGGCATGCTGCGGAAAGTAGAGCACCGCCCTGCGGCAGAATGCGTCAGCGCCTTCACCCGGCATACGACGCAGACCATGGCGGGCGAGCAAGCGTTCAAATGCGTTGAACACACGCAGTTGCGAGTCGCTTTCGCGTTGCCAGGGTTTGAACAGCCATAACGCGACCAGGCCCAGTGAAAACAGGCTTCCCAGGACAAAAACCGGCGCCTGGAAGCCTGAAAACCAGCGACCGAGAATTTGTAACTGCTGTTGTCCCTGATAGCCCAGCACCCAGCGCTGCCAGCCGTAATTGAGGTTATCCCAACTGAGGCGCAGGGCGTTGACCCAAGGCACGTTGCGGTAGCGTAACGCTGAATAGGGCGAGTCCTGCAGAAACGCTTCGTCCGCCGCCAGCGCCTGCTCCAGGCCTTGCTCGATACGTTGCGGCGCCACCGCTGCAGTCGGGTCGACGCGGCGCCAGCCCACGCCCGGCTGCCAGTATTCCACCCAGGCATGCGCGTCGAACTGGCGAACCGTCAGGTACTGCCCATCGGGGTTCAGTTCGCCACCCTGATACCCGGCCACCACCCGCGCCGGGATGCCCGCCGCGCGCAGGACAAAGGTCATGGCACCGGCATAGTGGGCACAAAACCCCTGACGACTGGCAAACAGGAACTCATCGATGCTGTCATTGCCCAGTGGCACCGGCTTGAGGGTGTAGTGAAACGGCTGATCGCTGAAGTAACTGAGCATCGCCGCGACCATGGCGTCCGCAGTAGTGTAGCGGCGGCGCAGTTCATCGGCCCATTGCCGCGCCTGATCATTGCCCTTGGCAGGTAATTGCAGGTCCTGACGCTGGATCTGCTCGCTGGACAGCGGATCCCGGACGCTTTGCGGCCATGAGTTGACGGCGTACAGCAGCGACTGCTCGACGGGGCGTCTGCGCTGCAGGCGGAAGTCGCTCATCTGCCGCACATCCGGCAACGTGGTTTCTGCCACGTCGAGGCTCGGCAGCCACGGCCGGCCGCTGGCTTCCATGACAACGCTGTAGGCCAGCGGCTCACCGCGTTTCTCCCACTGCGCAATCTGTACGGTCTGGGCACGTGCCGACTGCGACCAGCGACGTCCATCGAACTGCTCAAGGGTCAGACCACGCCAGTACAGCTGGTTGCGCGCCGGGATCGGCCCTTCGAAACTGGCGCGGAACACCAGCGCAGGTGATTTGCTCAGCTCGGCCATGTCGCCGGGTGCCATGTTGTCCGACAGGCCGGTGACGCCTTTGTTGCTCGGCTGCGGCAGCGACCAGAGTGGGTCCAGACGCGGAAAGAACAGAAACAGCAGGAGCATCAACGGCAGTGCCTGCGCCATCAGCTTGAACGCCAGCTTGAGCGTATCGACCGACCTGCCGGCCAGGTCCGTGTGTTGCAGGCCGATCAACGCAGCCAGCAGCGCGCTGACCGGCAGCAGACTGAAGAGCGCCCACAGCAGGTTGTCTTCGAACAGATAGCCGACCGCCACGCAGAAGAAACCAAGAAAAATCAGCACACGCGCGTCACGGCGATTGTTCATTTCCAGCATTTTCAGAACGAATGCCGCCACCAGTAATGCAGCCCCGGCGTCCAGCCCGACCAGGCTGCCGCGCGCCAGATACACGCCACCTGCGGTGCCCACCAGCAGCCCGGACTTGACCCAGGTGCCAGGCAGTCGCACGCGCATGCGGAACGCTTGAACGCGCCACACCGTGCAGCCCAGCCAGAGAATCATGATCGACACCGGGACATGCAGCGCGAACGGCAACACCACCAGTGCCTGCGCCACCAGCAGCCAGGTCAGGCTGACACGCGGAATGGGCGCGGCGGGAACTGCCTTAACCTTGTCGTTCATGATCGATGGCCGTACAACGCAAGGGCGCGCAGGCAGACTTCGCGGTGTGCATCACCGCTGTCCACCGCCGACAAAAAGCCCGGTAACCGCAGGGCAAACGGCTGCTGCCGTTGCGACAGCTCCAGCACCCAGTAACACAGGCGCGACAGGCGCTCCTCGATATCCCCGCCCAGCGCCATGAAGTCCAGGCACAGGTCATGGCCACTGAGGTCGGTAAAATCCTTGATCAGCAGTCCCTGCCCGCGGGAATACGCTTTCCAGTGCAGACGACTGCGATTGTCACCCGGCTGGTAGCTGCGCAGGCCCTGATAATCATCGACACCGGCCCCTTGAGTGGCATGGCCACCGTCCTCGGCATGCGGCTGCACGCCCTTGAGCAGCGGCATGGTCCCGGACAAGGGCCGAGGATAGATCAAGGCGCTCTGCTCCAGATCGAGCCAGCTCCAGGCGCGAAAGATGCCCAGCGGAAACACACTCTCGATGCGCAGCCTTGGCGCACGCAGCCAACCGCGCTTTTCGGCGGGCAGTGTCAGCTCCAGGTCGGTCAAGCCGCGAGGCAGCACGTCGCCTGACTGCAACGCCGTCGCGCTCCAGCCCAAGCCCAATGCGTGGTGAGCCTGCCCGGCACTTTCCAGGCGCAGGCGCAATTGCACCGGCTCGCCGACGAATACCGAACGCGCAACGCCCGCACTCAGAACCAGACCGCTGACGTTGCGGTAGGTGTGCAGGATGGCCAGCACGC
The DNA here is from genome assembly GCF_000507185.2 of Pseudomonas syringae KCTC 12500. Classification (NCBI taxonomy): domain Bacteria; kingdom Pseudomonadati; phylum Pseudomonadota; class Gammaproteobacteria; order Pseudomonadales; family Pseudomonadaceae; genus Pseudomonas; species Pseudomonas syringae. Next base: position 4,792,720 of record NZ_AYTM02000002.1, on the reverse strand, counting down.
CTATCGACAGCAACAGAAAGGTCAACCCGTAGGCCAGGCTGTTCTGGTAATTGATCGCCACCAGCAGCATGAGCACCAGCACTAACGCGTAAATCATGCCGGTGCGTGTCGGCATGATGAAAATGCGCCGGTGGTCGAGGGTAATGCGTGACGCTGGCGGAATTCGCCTCGACAGCCAGCGTTGCCAGAGCGGTTTGAGCGGTTCGATCAAAGCACGGGCACCTCGCGCAACAGCCACTGCACCAGCGCACCGCCGCCATGCCCGGTCGGATCGCTGCGTTCACGCAAGCGGTGGCCGATCACCGACGGCAGCACCGCCTGCACGTCCTCGGGAATCACGTAATCACGCCCCAGCAACATTGCCCAGGCCCGTGCTGCGGCCAGAATCGCCAGGCTCGCCCTGGGTGATAGCCCGTAGGCGAACTGAGGCTGACTGCGCGTCGCTTCGACCAGTCGCAGGACATAATCAACCAAGGCATCACTGGCACGCACCTGCCGCGCCTGCGCCTGGAGCTGACCAAGCTGGGCGTGATCCAGAATCGGTTGCAGACGCGGCAACAGCTCGCGGCGCGACTCACCCAGCAGCAAGGCTTTCTCTGCGGCTCTGGCCGGGTAGCCCATGGAAATACGCATCATGAACCTGTCCAGTTGCGACTCGGGCAAGGCAAAAGTGCCGCCGGAACTGAACGGGTTCTGAGTCGCGATCACAAAGAATGGATCGGGCAACAGACGCGTCGCGCCTTCAATGGACACTTGCCCTTCTTCCATGGCTTCCAGCAACGCGCTCTGGCTCTTGGGCGTGGCGCGGTTGATCTCATCGGCGAGCACAAGCTCGGCGAAAATCGGCCCAGGATGAAAGGTGAACTGCCCACTGTCCCGATCAAATACCGAAGTCCCCAGGATGTCGCCTGGCAACAAGTCAGAAGTGAACTGAATACGCTGATAACTCAGACCGAGAATTTTCGCCAGCGCATGACTGAGAGTGGTCTTGCCCATCCCCGGCAAGTCCTCGATCAGCAAATGCCCGCCGCCGACCAGACACGTCATCGCCAACCGTACCTGCGCCTCCTTGCCCAGCACCACCTCATTGATCGCGCTCAGGCACGCATCGAGTTTTCTACCCATCGAAAGCCCCTTCCGGCAACTGCTTCATGACTGTGGGACTGCAAGCGATGCCAGTGTCCGAACACTTTAAAGTGAGCGTAGGCCGTTTCGCCAGAGTTGGTTAGGCCTACCGTCTCGCCAAACTGAAGATTTGTAACGCAGAGCGTCACGAACGGCATGCCGACGCGGAGCATCGGCACGATAGTCACAGGTCGGCTGTGTTTCGAGCCATGCGAATGCCATGCGGCACTGATGACCTGGTGGGAGCGAGCTTGCTCGCGAAGACGGTGTTTCAGTCGATGCATTTTCGGCGCTTGTGCAAACTCTTTCGCGAGCAAGCTCGCTCCCACAGGTCCGGGGTGTTTTCGGGCCATGTGAAACACTCACACAGGGCCGGGGTGTTTTCGAGCTATGTGGATTACTCACACAGGTCGGCTGTGTTTCGAGCCATGCGAATGCCCTGCGGCACTGATGACCTGATGGGAGCGAGCTTGCTCGCGAAGACGGTGTTTCAGTCGATGCATTTTCGGCGCTTGTGCAAACTCTTTCGCGAGCAAGCTCGCTCCCACAGGTCCGGGGTGTTTTCGGGCCATGTGAAACACTCACACAGGGCCGGGGTGTTTTCGAGCTATGTGGATTACTCACACAGGTCGGCTGTGTCTCGATCCATGCGAATGCCATGCGGCACTGATGACCTTGTGGGAGCGAGCTTGCTCGCGAAGACGGTGTTTCAGTCGATGCATTTTCGGCGTTTGTGCAAACTCTTTCGCGAGCAAGCTCGCTCCCACGGCCTTCGGCCAGAATCAAGAGCGGACCTGTGTATCGTCAGGTGTCAACGGCCAGCGCGGGACTCGCGGATGTAGAAGCGGGCTTTCTCGGACTTCTCGGTGCAGCCTTCAAACGCCTCGAACTGCTGCTGAGTCTTGGCACCCGTCAACAGCGACAAGGCCTTGGAGTAACTGACCGTTCCGGCGAAACCTTCAGCCTTGGCCAGATCCAGCTCATGCCAGGCAGCGTCGAGCTGAGTGGCGCAGCTGTCGCGATATCCGGTCTTGCCAGCACAACCTGCAAGAACCAAAACAAGCAATGGCAGACAGATAAGGGCTTTCATGCGGGTGTTACCTCAAAAGAGAACAGGGAGTGTGCGGCTTTGACGGTGGGCGGCAGTAAAAGTGCCGCAGCACGGGGCTATGCTCGCTTTTTTCATCTAGTGTTCAGCCAGCAGTCGATACCCTATTCCAGGCTCGGTGAGGATGAACCGCGGGGCGGTCGGATCATCTGCCAGCTTCTGCCGCAAATGCCCCACCACGATACGCAGATAGTGACTGTCTTCGGTGTGGGTAGGCCCCCAGATATCCTTGAGCAATTGCTGCTGGGTAATGACCCGTCCGGGATGCCGCGCCAACTGTGCCAGCACCGCGTATTCCTTGCGGGTCAGCGCCACTTCCTGACCGTCGAGCAGCACGCGCCGATAGGCGAGGTCGACGGTGAGCGGCCCGAACTCAAGCGCAGAATCGGGCTTTTCACTGCCCGACGCCTGCCTGAGCAGCGCCCTGATTCGAGCCAGAAACTCTTGAATGCCAAACGGTTTGGTCACGTAGTCGTTGGCGCCGGCGTCCAGCGCCTGAACTTTCTGTGCCTCGCTGGCGCGCACCGAAAGCACCAGCACCGGCACGGCCGACCACTCGCGAAACTCGCTCAGCACCTGCTGACCGTCCATGTCCGGTAACCCAAGATCGAGCACCAGCAAATCCGGTTTGTTCAACGCCGCCTGAGTCAGCCCCTCCGCGCCTGTGGCGGCTTCCAGCACCTTGTAGCCCTGCGACACCAGACTGATGCGCAGGAACTTGCGAATCTGCGGCTCGTCGTCGATGACCAGAATGGTAGTCGCCTGGCTCAAGCGGACTCCTCCAGTTCCACATCCGGCTGCGCCTGCAGCGGCAGAAACAGAGTGATACGTGTACCCAGCCCGTCGATGCCCTCCTCGACCGTTAGCCGCCCACCGTGCGCGCCGATCATACCCTGACAGATCGCCAGCCCCAGGCCCGTGCCCTGTCCGCCGCGATCACCGCGAGCTGCGGTGTAGAACATGTCGAAAATCTTCGCTCGTTCGTCCTCGGGAATACCGGGGCCTTCATCACTGACCGAGAAAAACAGTTCACTGTCGACCACACCGGCCGCTACTTGCAAGCGTCCATCGACCGGCGAAAAGCGCGCAGCGTTCTCAAGGACATTGACCAGCGCCTGCTCGATCAGCGCCGCGTGCACGTACAGCAGCGGCAGCTCGCCAGTCACCTGGGTGCTGACCTGCAATGGCGCCAGTACGGCACGCAGCCGATTGAGCGCGCTGCCGACGATATCGGCGGGCGACACCCAGTCGCGGGCCAGCTTCAGCGCACCGTGCCCCAGACGCGTCATGTCCAGCAGGTTCTGGATATAGCGGTCCAGGCGCTCGGCTTCATCGCGGGTACCTTCCAGCAGCTCGCGGCGATCCTCCAGTGGAATGGCTTCACCCAGGGCCAGCAGGCTGTCGATGCTGCCGCGCATCGAGGTCAGCGGGGTACGCAGGTCGTGGGATACCGAAGCCAGCAAGGCGCTGCGCAATTGCTCGGTTTCGCCGTGTAGACGCGCGGCTTCAAGCTCCTGGGCCAATTGCGCACGCGCCAGCGCCTGCGCCAGTGGCTGGGTGAGCGCCGCCAGCAGACGTCGATGCTGCGCAGTGAACGACTGGCCTTCCCGCGCGCATACCCCAAGTAAAGCCAACGGCCCTTCTTCTGCGGTGATCGGCCACCACCACCAGCGTCCGGACGGCAAGGTGCCAGTGCCACTGCCCGCGGGTTGATCGTGCTTCCAGGCCCAGTCGGCAGCAGCACGCTCGGCTTCCGAGAAGGTCAGCGGCCCGCCGGTTTCGACCACCCAGCCGCCCTCTCCGTCGCGGTCGACCAGACAAAGGTGCAGTTCCTTCCAGCCGGAGAAATGCTGTTCTGCTGCGCTGAACACCGCTTTACCGTCAGTGGCGGCAGTCATCTTGCGCGACAGGTCGAGCAGCTCACTGGTCTGCTCCTGGGTATCGCGCAACGCCTGCAACTGCCTGCGCTGACGTGCTGCGAGCTTGCCGGTCAGGGCCGACATCAGCAGGAAGAACAACAGCGTCAGCACGTCTTCTTCGCGCTGGATGTTCAGGGAAAAGCTCGGCGGAATGAACAGAAAGTCATACGCCAGGAACGATAACCCGGCACAGGCCAGCGCCGGGCCCATGCTGCTGCGCACGGCGACCAGCAATACCGCAGCAAGAAAGATCAGGGAAATGTTCGGCAGCGCCAGCACGCCTGCAACGCCCCAGGCCACCAGACTGGCGATCAACGTGGCGACGAAAGCCAGGCCGTAATCGAACCACACCACTTCTCGAGCCGGGCGCGCACGCGGCGGCTGATCGGGCAGTTCCTCGCTGTCGTCGAGCACCGAGATTTCCAGCCCGTGCCCTTCGCGCAGCAAACGCGCAGCCACACCGCCACCGAAGATCTTACGCCGCCAGTGCCGACGCGACTGGCCGACCAGCACCACGCTGGCACGCCGTTCGATGGCATGCTGCACCAGCGTTCGGGCAACCTCCCCGGCGCGCAGCGAAACCGCTTCGCCGCCGAGCCGCTCAGCCAGTTGTTGAGCGCTTTGCAGACGCGCGCGGGACTGCTCGTCGAGGGTTTGGCCGTCGTCCACATGCACGGCGCTCCAAGGCAGATGGCGACGCTGGGCAACCCGACTGGCGTGACGCACCAGACGCTCGGCATGGATATCACCGTCGATGCCCACCAGCATCCGCCCGCGAACAGCCGGGGCCGACTGGCCCAACTGCCGGTAGCCCTGCGCCAGATCGTTATCGACCTGCGCCGCCGCCGTCTGCATGGCCATTTCGCGCAGCGCGGTGAGGTTGGTCTGGGTGAAAAAGGCGTCGATGGCGGCGCGTGCCTGTTCCGGCACGTAGACCTTGCCGTCGCGCAGGCGCTCCAGCAGTTCACGGGGCGGCAGGTCGATCAGCACCAGATCAAAGGCTTCCTGCAACACCCAGTCCGGCAGCGTTTCACGCACCTGCACGCCGGTGATGCCGCGCACCTGGTCATTCAGGCTTTCCAGATGCTGGACGTTGACGGTGGTATACACATCAATGCCGGCGGCGAGCAGTTCCTGAATATCCTGCCAGCGCTTCGCGTGTCGACTGCCGGGCGCGTTGGTGTGCGCCAGTTCGTCGACCAGTACCAGGCTCGGCGCAGCCTTAAGCAGCGCGTCGAGGTCCATTTCTTCGAGGGTCATGCCGCGATAGTCAGTGCGCAGCAAGGGCTGTTGCGGCAGGCCGTTGAGCAGCGCCTCGGTTTCTGCGCGGCCGTGGGTTTCGACCACGCCCGCCAGCACCTTCACCTCTTGGCGCAGCTGCGCGTGAGCCGCCTGGAGCATGGCGTAGGTCTTGCCGACGCCTGGCGCAGCCCCGAGAAAAACCTTCAGCCGCCCGCGCCCCTCGCGGGGCAGCTGGGCCAGCAGTGCGTCAGCTCGACCGGAATCACTCACGTTGGTTACCACCCTCTTTCTGATCAGCTACAGCTTAGTGAATCTGCTGCGTACACGGCGCACTTTGTTACAGCTGCGCGTTGCGCGGTGCAGACGGTAACTGATTCAGGCTCATATTCAAGGCCAATACGTTAACCACCGGTGGACCGATCAGCGGACGCTGAGTATTGGCGTCGATCAGCGCCTGCACTTTGTCCAGCGGCAACTGGCGCGCCGCTGCAACACGCCCGGCCTGCCAGGCCACCGCTTCAGGCGAGAGGTGCGGGTCAAGTCCGCTGCCGGAGGTGGTCAGCAAGGCCATTGGTATCGGTTCCTGCGAGACGTTGGCCAGTTTGGCGGCGTCCTCTTTCACGCGTGTCGCCAGCGCCGGGTTGCTCGGCGCGAAGTTACTCGCGCCGCTGGCCACGGTCGCGAATGCGCCAGCCGAGGGGCGCGACTGGAACCACTCATCGCCGGTGAACGACTGGGCGATCAGCGCCGAGCCACGCACCTTGCCCGATGCGTCATACACCAGGCTGCCATTGGCCTGCTGCGGAAACGCCACTTGCGCAACCCCGGTGACCACCAGTGGATAGGCCACGCCGGTGATCAGGCTCATCAACACGATCAGGCTCAAGGCCGGACGCAATACATTGGACATCTGCACATCCTCAATCAGGTGAGGCTGCACGCCGACCGGCGTGCAGCACAGGCTTCAAACAAGGCCGAGTGCGACCAGCAGCATGTCGATCAGCTTGATGCCGATAAACGGCACGACGATGCCGCCCAGGCCGTAGATCAGCAGGTTGCGACGCAGCAGGTGAGCCGCGCTGGCCGCCTGCACACGCACGCCACGCAGGGCCAGCGGGATCAGTACGACGATGATCAGCGCGTTGAAGACGATGGCCGAGACAATCGCGCTCTGCGGGCTGGCCAGCTTCATGACGTTGAGCACACCCAGTTGCGGGTAGATCGAGGCAAACAGCGCGGGCAGCACGGCGAAGTACTTGGCCACGTCGTTGGCAATCGAAAAGGTGGTCAGCGCACCGCGGGTAACCAGCAACTCCTTGCCGATCTGCACCACGTCCAGCAACTTGGTCGGGTCGCTGTCAAGGTCAACCATGTTGGCCGCTTCGCGTGCGGCCTGGGTGCCGTCGTTCATCGCCATGCCGACGTCGGCCTGGGCCAGTGCAGGTGCATCGTTGGCGCCGTCGCCACACATCGCCACCAGACGACCTTCGCCCTGCTCCTGGCGAATTCGCTCCAGTTTCTTCTCCGGCGTGGCTTCAGCCAGCACGTCGTCGACACCGGCCTCGGCAGCAATCGCTGCGGCAGTCAGCGGGTTGTCGCCGGTGACCATCACGGTCCGGATACCCAGCTTGCGCAGTTCTTCGAAGCGTTCGCGAATGCCTGGCTTGACCACGTCCTTGAGATGGATCGCGCCCAACAACCGACCGTTGGCGCAGACCAGCAGCGGTGTGCCGCCGGTCTTGGCGATCTTTTCGACCTCGCGGGCCAGTACAGGCGGCAGCTCGCTGCGCTGCATGTCGATAAAGGCCAGCAGCGAATCCACCGCGCCCTTGCGGTACACGTGGCCCTGGTAATCAACGCCGGACAGACGTGTGTCAGCGCTGAACGGCACAGCCGTCACCGAGCTCAGGGTCGGCTCGTTCATCGGGTGCAGGTTGCGCAGAAACTCGACGATGGATTTGCCTTCTGCCGTGTCGTCGGCCAGCGAGGCCAGCAAAGCACCCTCGCCCAGTTCCTTCGGGGTCACGCCCGGAGCAGCGTAGACGGCGGCGCAGCGACGGTTGCCGAAGGTGATGGTGCCGGTCTTGTCCAGCAGCAGCACATGCACATCGCCTGCGGCTTCCACGGCGCGACCGGACTTGGCGATCACATTGAGGCGCACCAGGCGGTCCATACCGGCAATGCCGATGGCCGACAGCAGACCACCAATGGTGGTGGGGATCAGCGTGACCAGCAACGCCACCAGAAACACCAGCGGCAGGCTGCCACCGGCGAAGTGGGCGAACGGCTGCAAGGTGATGACCACCAGCAGAAAGATCAGGGTCAGGCCGATCAGCAGGATATCCAGCGCGACTTCATTGGGGGTCTTCTGCCGTTTGGCACCTTCGACCAGCGCGATCATGCGGTCCAGCGTCGATTCACCGGGGTTGGCGCTGATGCGTATCAGCAGCCAGTCGGAGACCAGCCGGGTGTTGCCGGTCACGGCCGAGCGATCGCCACCGGATTCGCGAATCACTGGCGCGGATTCGCCGGTAATCGCAGCCTCGTTGACCGCAGCGATGCCTTCGATGACTTCGCCATCACCGGGAATCATTTCGCCGATCTCGACGCGCACCACATCACCCTTGCGCAACTCGCTGGCATTGATGATGCGCAGGCTGCCGTTGTCGTCCCTGATACGTGCCTTGAGCCCTTCGCTGCCCGCCTTGAGACTGTCGGCGCGGGCCTTGCCGCGGCCTTCGGCCAGCGCTTCGGCGAAGTTGGCGAACAGCACGGTGAACCACAGCCACAGGGCGATCTGTACGCAGACCGAAGTCGGCACCTGCGGGTTGGGGATCACGCAGAGCACGGTGGTCAGGATGGCGGTCAGTTCCACCACCAGCATGACCGGCGAACGCTTGAGCTGACGCGGGTCGAGCTTGACGAACGCCTGCACCAGCGCCGGACGCCACAGGGCAGCGATTCCGGTTTTTGCCGACTCGGTGGCCTGCGATTCAGTAGATTTCGCAGCAGCATTTTTTGCAGGATCAATAGGTAAGTTCATGATCGGTTCCTCAGAAACCCAGGCTCAGGTGTTCGGCAATCGGCCCCAGTGCCAGGGTCGGCAGGAAGGTCAAACCACCCACCAGCAGAATCGTGACGGTCAGCAGGGTGACGAACAGCAGGCCGTGGGTCGGGAAGCTGTTCTGGCCCTGCGGCGCGGCCTTCTTCATGGCCAGGCTACCGGCCAGGGCCAGCACCGGCAGGATGTAACCGAAGCGGCCGATGAAAATCGCCAGGCTGAGCATCAGGTTGTGGAACACGGTGTTGGCACTGAAACCGCCGAACGCCGAGCCGTTGTTGGCCGTGGCCGAGGTGTAGGCGTACAGCAACTGACTGAAGCCGTGCGGGCCAGGGTTGCTGACAGCACCGGCCGGGCCTGGCAGGCTCGCTGCAATCGCGCCCAGCACCAGCACGCCGACCGGCATCACCAGCAGGGTCGCGACCAGCAGCCGGACTTCCTGCGCTTGCAGCTTCTTGCCCAGGTATTCCGGGGTACGGCCAATCATCAGGCCTGCAAGGAAAACGGCAATCAGTACGTTGAGCAGCATGCCGTTGAGGCCGACACCGACGCCGCCGAAGATCACTTCGCCGACCATCATGTTGACCAGTGCGACCATGCCGGTCAGCGGGTTGAGGCTGTCGTGCATGCCGTTGACCGAGCCGTTGGAGGCCGCAGTGGTAGCGACTGACCACAGCACCGTGCCGGTGGTGCCGAAGCGGGTTTCCTTGCCTTCGAGCGGTGCGGTCTGCTCGACACCGGCGATGTTCAGCGCCGGGTTGGGCTGGTACTCGGCCCACAGCGAGACCGCGCCGCCGATCAACAGCAGCGCCAGCATGCAGCCGAGAATCGCGCGGCTCTGGCGCATGTCCTTGACGTAGTGGCCGAAAGTGAACACCAGTGCAGCCGGGATCAGCAGGATCGATACCAGCTCGAACAGGTTGCTCCAGGCAGTGGGGTTCTCGAACGGATGCGCCGAGTTGACGCCAAAGAAGCCGCCGCCATTGGTGCCCAGTTGCTTGATGGCGATCTGACTGGCCGCAGGGCCCATCGGCAGGCTCTGGTCAGCGCCTTGCAGGGTCAGTGCGTCGATGTAATGGCCGAAGTTCTGTGGTACGCCCTGCCAGACCAGAAACACCGCCAGCACGATACTGATCGGCAACAGCCCGTAGAGCGTGGCGCGGGTCATGTCGGCCCAGAAGTTACCCAGGCTCTGCGATGAGCGACGACTGATGCCGCGACACAGCGCGACCAGCACTGCCAGGCCGGTCGCGGCGCTGACGAAGTTCTGCACGGTCAGGCCGGCCATCTGGCTCAGGTAGCTGAGCGACGCTTCGCCGCTGTAGGCCTGCCAGTTGGTGTTGGCGACAAAACTCATGGTGGTGTTGAAGGCCAGCGACCACTCCATGCCCGGCAATTGCTGCGGGTTGAGCGGCAGCATGCCTTGCAGCATCAGGATGGCGAACAGCACGACAAAGCCCGCCAGGTTGAACGCCAGCAAGGCCCAGGCGTATTGCTTCCAGGACTGTTCGGTTTTCGGGTCGACGCCGGAAATCCGGTAGCAGGCGCGCTCGACCGGCCCCAGCACCGGGCTCAGCCAGGTGCGCTCGCCTTCCATGACCCGGTAATAGAAACGTCCCAGCCACGGCGCAGGGGCCAGCAGCAGGACCAGAAAGGCCAGGATCAACAGATAATCGTAACTGTGCATGATCACTCCTGACTCTGGTCGGCGCGCAACAGCGCCACCAGCAGATAGATGAACAGCCCGACTCCCATCAACAGAGAGATACCATCCATAACGCTCATTGAAATTTCCCCCATCAGGCAACACCGATACGGCGCAGGCCGCGTGGGGTGATTGTCCGCAGGCAGGGTGTAAAGGCGCGAGATCGACAGGCTGGCCGGGGCGTAAAGAAGCTGTAAAAAAGCGCTACAGCCTTGACGGCGCAAGGCCTTCACGGTCCTGCGGCGCTGTCATTTATGTCAGGTTCGCGTTAGGGGTTGCAGGGGTATCGTGGTGCGGCGATCTTCAGGGAAAGGACTTCACCATGCTTCGCGACAATGGAAAACCACCCGGCACCACGCCGCCCTCCCCAGCCCCCCCCGCCACCGTCCAGCTGACTGTCAAGGAACGACAAGTCCTGGAATGGGTGGCGATCGGCAAATCCGCCTGGGAGATATCCCGAATACAAGGGTGCTCGGAAGCGACCGTGCACTTTCATACCAGCAATATCCGCCGCAAGTTCGGGGTGACGTCATTGAAGGCGGCATTGGTGATGGCGATCAGGCAGGGGGTGATTTTGGTGGAGTGATATACAAACGTACTTCAAGCGTCTGGTTTAAACCGGGCAACGGCAGGTAGGTCGTTGACCGGTTATGCTAAAGCCCCATGTTACTAATCAGGATTATAACCCAAGAAACGTTTTGTATCTCCTTCGGGGAGTCTTATGTCACTGGGCTTCGCCAGTCTTTTACCCAGCTCTATCCTTTGTTGTTGAGCAGTGATAGCCTGATTAACATCAATTTCTTTCTCCTGAAGCTTTAAATTCGCTCGCGCCTCTTTAGTGATAGCACGCTTACCTATTTTTCTGTTTGCATACACAAAATCCGCTTTTGCTTCGGTATATAATTGTTCGTACTGGTTATATAAGTTCTTCGCTTGTTCGTAATCATTTTCAATCCTGCTCGGCACTGCCCTACCCGTATTCCTTTGTACCGCCTTAGCGTTGTCAAGTCTTCTCGTCTGTTGTTCAAGTTGACGCTTTGCTGCGTCCCTATCCAGCCCCTTTGCTATAGATCTCTTTTCAAGCCTTTTCGCAGTATTGGGGGTTATCTTTCTCAGGTGAACAGCTCCCCCTTTGGTGTTGAGACGCAAAGCCTCCGGGACAGATTTTATTACCCTCGGATCCGTACTAAGACGCGCGGACAGACGCCTTATTATCGTCCCCACGATACTATGCCCCGACGGATCCACGCTGTTCACAGGATCCCCCTCGACATACGCATACCCATTCACCCCGCCCTCGCCAAACGGGCTCCAGCTATCAGGGCTGTTGAAGCGCATCAACACCGGGCTGTAGGCACGATAGCCATTGCCCAGCATTTGCCAGCCGGTATCCGCCTCGGCCAGTTCGCCGTTGAACCCCAGTTTGCCAAGTGGGGCGTCTTCACCGCTGGCGTGGCCGTAGGCCGTATACCACCTCCGATTGATCCCGTTGGCATCGACTTCACCGAGCACGCTGTCACTGTCGTTGGTAGCAAGCAGCACCGTCCGATCGATCTGCTGTTCGGCCAGCAGGTAGTCGTCGCCACGCATGAAGGTGCTCTGGACATGGCTACCGAGTTGATTGGCCAGCTCCCCGTCACGATAGAAGCGCAGGTCCCTGTCCTCTCCGCGGGTCTCCCCTGTCAGTTGGTCCTGGGGGTCATACTGGTAGTGAATGCCGGCTGAGGGCGTGCCTACTTCGATCAGGCGGCCGAGGGGGTCGTATTTAAGCGTGCGCCCGGCTTCGTCGATGTCCAGATTGCCGTCCAGGTCATAGTGAAGCTTGATTTCAGGCGGGTAGTGCGCGTGGTTACTGTTTGTTACCCGGCTCAACTGCACGGGATCGTCACCTTCGTAAAAATACCGAGCGTTGTTGGTACCGCCATCGAAGCTGGTCGTGACGACCGTCAGGTTGTTCGCGCCATCGAAAGTGAAGTTCTGCGTCAGGAGAGTCCTGCCATAGGGGTCCACCGGCCGCTGAGTGCCAGTGCATTGATATTGAGTCAGGCGGCCGGAGGCATCGTACTTGTAGTTTTCGTCACGGAGTATTTCCGTGCCCTGGCTCAGGGTACGCTGGACCATGTTATCCACATCGTCATAGACCTGAACCATCTGCTGCTTGACACCATTGAGGTCGAATACACGACTGACTTCCCGTCCCAGATCATCATATTCAAGGCTGATCGCGACGGTTCTCTCGCGGCTGCCGTCGGTCTTGTCGGTGGTGGTGATTTTTGCGAGCCGACCAAAGGCAGTGTCATAGTCGAACGTTGAATACACCTCACCCAGCGAAGTTTCGTAAAGACGACCGCAGTTGTCATAACGATTGACCTGCTCCTGCCCCAGCACATCGGTGTAAGACAGCAACAGGCCCTGTCGGCTGTAGCTGTAAAACATCTCGTAGGCTTTGCCAGCAGAGGTGCGCGTCTCGCTTTTCAGCGAGCCGGTACTGTAATAAGCGCGATCCAGTATCTCGCCCTGCTCCTCGGAATGAATCAGACGGGCGTTCTGCCGATCGTAACTGTAATCGGCAGCCACACCCGGCTCCGCAGTCTTGCCAGGCGCTGGCGTCGTCGCGGACTCTTTCGGCAGACCGGCCTTGCAGGTGGTTTGAGGTTCAGGCTCCGCTTCGGACTGCACCCTGCGCCACGGCTCATCGCCCACCTGGGGCTTGTATTCATAGTCGATTTTCCGCTTGCTGGGCAGAGTTACCGTTTTGGGTTGCAGCAGACCGGGGTCGTAAACAAGCGTACGTTTACGCCCCCCGGTGACAGACGTGACCAGGCGATCCAGCCCGTCGAACGCCTGCTCTCCCAGCACAATGCTTTTGCCGTTGTGCTCGATGCCGATACTGACGGGCAAGTCTTCGCTGCTGTGGCTTGCATAACTGCGACGTACGATCGCCCGGCTTGGCAATGTGGACTCGATCACCCGATCGAAGACGTCATAGAGATAGGTGGTGCGCCGGCCGCCGTTTGCCACCCCGATAACTTCCTCGACACGGCGGCCAAGACCGTCGTAATGGTACTGGCTCAGACTGACCGAGTTGCCCGCCTGATCCAGGCGCTCACTACGGGTCGGCTGTTCGAACAGGCTCATCCAGGACTCGGTGAACTCGCTCTTGCCGACGCCACCGGGGCCCTCGATCCAGCTACGCTGAATTGGCCCTTGCGATTGCGACGTACCAATGGGGTCGGTCTCTTCGACCGTCTTGACGTTATCCGGCCCGGTGACGGAACGCTGTTCGCCCCAATCGTCGTATTCGAAGAGGCTCTTCAGAGCCAGGTTTTGCTCATCCAGCCAGTCGAATTCGGTTTCGCTGATCATCAGCCCCCATGCGTCATAAACGGCAGCGTAGGTCTGTCGCGGTATGTCGATACGTGCAGGGGTATCTGCGTCATCCCGCTCCTCGTAGATAACCCGGTTGAGGCCATCGAAGTGACTGCAGGTTTTTACCTTCTTGACGTCGATGAGCGTCTGCATGGCCTGATCAGTGGCCTTGGCACATAGGCGATACTCATAACTTCTGGTCGCCTTATAGAGATCATCATCTGGCGCCACGGTTTCACTCAGTACACGGCGCAGACTGTCGTAGACATAACGGATTTCCACGTTGTTGTCGTCGCGATTGAGCAAGGGTTCGCCGTTGAGCAAAGAGTCCTCCAGCGTAATGACCTTCTTCGTGTTATCGAAGCCGGTCACGGTCTGTTCGGTTTGCAACACAGTCTTGCCATAAATCTCGCTGTCAGGGGTGCTGTAGGCATACTCTGTGCTGGTTGCATTCTCACCCATGATCACCCGTTGCAGTTTGAGCCGGCCGTGCAGGAGTGCGTTGTTCGGCTCATTGAAGTATTCATAGGTGGTGAGGCGCTGCTCGTGCTCATCATCAGCGGCCTGCATCAGTAACGCCTCGCTTTGCGGTGCAAGCCATTCCTGCAGCTGACCGCCATCCACCGCAGGCAATGCCAGGTAACGATAACGGGTGATCAGGACCGGAGCATCGCCGTAGCCGGATGCCGCAGGAATAACCTGGCTGCTTTTCATCCAGCGCACGAAGCCTTCAGGGTCTGGCGGGCATCCGTCCTCACCGTCGGCCGGATACCACTCACTGACCTCGACCACACCGTTGGCCTGAGTCTGAGTGAGCAGGTTGCCGTGCTTGTCATAGGTGCTGCTGACGACTTCACTGCGCGGCACACTGCCGTCTGATGACAGCCGCCAGGTGGTCTCGACCTCTTTGGGTAACTGACAATAGGCGGGCTGAGTCAAAAAGGGTTGCCCCGGCTCGATGTAGTAGCGAGTGTCCACCTGCATGACCGTAAGGTTCTTGCGCGTGGTTTCTCGAGTAAGCAGGTGAAACTGGTTGAACGTCCGTTCGATGCTGCGCTCGGCGTCAGCCTCGCCTGCAACCTGAACACGCAATGTCTCAGTCGACGAATACTCATACGGCTCCGCCCCGAGATATCGATACAGATTGTCCAGACCGTTATCTTCCCAGGCGATATCCAGCCCGGCGCCCAGAAAGTTGCGCTGGCGCCCGGCGCTGTCCTGATAGGTGTAATGGACGTCCATTTGTGCCTGACCGAATCCGGGCGTTGTGCGATGACGCGTGACTCGGGGCAAAGGGTCACGTGCCGCCTTGGCAGGAAACTGATGGCCGCTGTCGGTGTAAAAGATCTCCTCCCGACCGCCGACGGGTGTTTCCACCGACGTCATGCACAAATGGTCACGGATCCGACTGTATGCAAAACGCCAGGAGGCCGCATTGTCAGTCGGCAATTCGATACGATCGACACGGTGATCCGATCCGCCCAGCACCATTACGAATGTCGCATCCGGTTCCTCGCCAGTGGTCATACGCAGCTTCACCGCTGTCTCTTCGCGGCTGACACCGAGCAATATCTGGCCCGAGTCATCCTTGATTTCGCTGAGCATCTGATGCCCGCCGAAAGAGGTGTAATCCAGTGTGACGCTGTGACCTTCAGGAGCAAGTACGCGCACCGGCAGCGCGACTCTGTTGGTCCCGCTGCCACGCATTTCAAGCTGCTCCACCAGACCCGACTTGTGCATCACCCGGTAGTGGGTCTCGTCCTCCTTGTAAAAGTGAAAGCTGTCGATTTTCTTTTCCGACATCAGCATCTGGCCGTCGCCGGTGCCATCGACCTTGAATGTCTCACCGCTGCTCAGCGATATGATCTGGCTACCCGGATCGTACTGCGACAATTGCAGATTCCAGCCCAGACCAAAGCCGCTGTCCTGTCGGTTGAGAGGGTTATAGTTGAGTGCCAGCGGCACGCCCGGGCCACGTAATCCGTTGGTCTTGACGTCGGGCAAGGTAATCGCCACCGTATATTGCCCGGTACGGGGGTCAACGCCGCTCTGTACATAACTCAGGAAGTTGAACGCGTTGGAGTGTACGGAAGTCGATGCTGTCATGATTCATGAACCTCGAACTTTATAGAGTGGGATAACCGTCACCCCATGCGGGTGACGATTAACACGTTGGCCTGACAGGTCCGGTTGTGCTGAGGGCTAATCCGATACATCGACACGCACGCAGGACAACTTGCCTTTTATGTTTTCACCCCCGCTATACGCCTTGGTCAAAACAACGCCGCGAGTGATAATGCTGTCGACCGGTTTGCCTCTGAGCTGGTCGATGGAGATCCAGACTGTTGTAACGGGGTCGATATAGGTTTCGAGTCCAAATACCCAGCCTCCCGAATCATCGCAATCTCTGGACTCCAGGAGTATCTTCATGGCCGAACGCACGTTATCCAGCTTTATAAAACTCATCTGATCGTTTGTGCATTCATGATCACCCTTGTTGAGACGAACCACGTCGTCCTTGGCGACAAACGTGCAGTTCTTGCCGCCGCCATCGGAGGTTTCTGCGAGCATGATGAGACGAACCGGCTCTGCCGGGGGCTTGGGTACGGGCCTGTGGGACGGGACTAACGTACAGCCTGCCAACCCCGCAAGAGCCAGGTACGCGAGGGTTTTATTCAGCGCATTCATGGTGATGACTCCCTGTCAATTTGTTGCGTCAATGCCTCATTGAGGCCGGGTTTCCGAATACAAGGTATGCATGAGGCGGTTGCGCCTGCCGGAGCCGCTGGGCAGAAAACTGATTCGCCGTTTATGGGCATTGCCCTGCTTATCGATCAACAGGACTACCAGTACGCTCATCAACTTGTCGCGGGCGGGATCACCTTCCGGGATATATGTAAGGCCCCGGAGGCGATGCAGGCTGATAATCAGTTTGCCGGTCTCGAATACGGACGTATCGACGTCAATGTCCAACGTGTGAACGTTCCCCATCACATCCTTGAGCGCTTCGTCAAAGCGCACCTTGCTCACATCGCCTTTGACCGCCGGGTCGTCGAAGATAAACCCCGTCCAACTGAACATTACTTCTGCTGCCTGCTCGCTCTCCCAGAGAATGATCGAGGTATTGATCACGTCACTGCCGGGCCTGGAGGGCAGAAACTTCAGCGTCTCGAACTTTACCTCTTGCTGGGTATCGGGGTTAGTGACATTCAGCTTCCAGTAATCGGTGGTATTGAAGTGCAAATCGAAAGGATCATCTGGAGAGCCTTCTGGAGGCGGATCAACCGAAGGATCTGTGCCATTGTTATCCAGACGTTTCGGAATGAAGGTGTAATTGCGGGTATCGAACGTGGGCAAACGTCGCGGGTTGATTTCGACCTTGCTGTTAACCTCTTCGTACTGCACCGAGGTCCACCACTTGCCGTTGTCATCCTGAAAGGTCGCATAGAAAACACCGCTGAAACCGGGTTCTGCCCGACTATGCAGGTAGAAGTCCTGGGCGACTGGCCGTGGAACATCCAGACCCGACTCAGCAGCGAAAACGCCAGCCCCGGACAACTCGAAGCGGTTATGTTGTTTACGCACGCGCCAAGCCTGGTCATCACCTTCGGGCATGCCGTCCAGAGTGGGGAGCACTGACTCGATGTTTTGTCCGGTGATATCGTCTACCAGACGCATGGAAGCCATTTCGGTGGGGCTCAGCTGGTAATCGACACCGTCCACCGGCATCACCTGGGTCTTGACCTGCAGCCTGAGCTGCTGATAACCGTTGGGGTACAGACTACCCGTCCTGTGGTCAGGCGACGACGTGCCGGGGACCGTAACGGTGAACATCGACATTTCTTCCCAACGACCTTCGTCGATCACTTCAGACAATTCGATGACGCTATAGCCACACGCAAGAACCACCCCGTTGTTCACCACTTCACAGCTCACCACGCTGCTGGCGACAAGCGTCTGGTCGGGCGGCATGAAAAGCCCCTGCCGATCGACCGTGCCTGGTCCGCCCACCACCTTCCAGCGTCGCTCAAGACCGGGCAGCAGTGCACGGTCATCCTGTAACTGCACCGCCACCATTGGCCTTGCTCTGGGGACGAAAGCCGGCTCGATGCGCAGCATTTGTTGCCCATTGGCGACAAGCACGGTAGCGATGCCATAATCATTGCCCAACGCCTCGATCTGTTGCACGGCCAGCGCTCTTTTCCCGGACCTGGCGTCTGGACTGAAGAGCGCGCCCTTGTCGGCCTGACTCAACCTGCCAAGCTCAGCACCCAGCAGCGTCCAGCTCACCGGGCTGCCGTCAAGCGTCGAAGCAGC
The DNA here is from genome assembly GCF_000507185.2 of Pseudomonas syringae KCTC 12500. Lineage (NCBI taxonomy): Bacteria > Pseudomonadati > Pseudomonadota > Gammaproteobacteria > Pseudomonadales > Pseudomonadaceae > Pseudomonas > Pseudomonas syringae. The sequence continues at coordinate 4,774,874 of NZ_AYTM02000002.1, read as the reverse complement.
CAGAGAGACCGTTTGCAGCGTAGCCCCTCCCGGTACTACCGTTACACGCGGCACCAACTCCATGCTCCGTGATACCACACTGACCAGCGCCGAGACCTTGACGACAGCGCCTGACTCTTGATAGGCGGCGGTGATCACCACGCGAATCGCGTCATGGCCGATCGCCTCAAGATCCGCTGCTGTGTAAACGCCGCTGGAAGAGATGCTGCCGCTTCCGGCAGCCACGTGGCTTTGAATGCTTAACGCACTCCAACTGGTGGCCGGTATTTCTTCGCCTTGTGAGTTGCGCAGGACGAAACGCTGGGTCTGCCCGGCCGCCAGGGTCGAGAACATTGGCGTAATGCTGGCCTGTGTTGCACGAAGACTGCCAAACAACAGCAGGTCATGTGCGCGATGCTGCTCAAGCGGTTCAAATACGCGCCCACCGGTAAACTTCAGGGTGTCCAGCATCTGCAAGCGTTCACGTTCGATCATCGACAGGGTCTTTTGCGCGAGCATCAACACCGTGCCGTATGCTGGCTGATTGTCTGCCCCGCGATCATCAGGTATTGGATAAACGAAATCGTCTGTTGGCGGAAACAAGCCTTCGCCCTCGCCATCCTGCGCGTGCATGAACAGCATAAGCGCGCCATCCCCCGCACTTTCCATGCGCGCATCGCTTGAACGCGGCGCGGCGCGGGCAAGAAGCCGCAAGCTGCCTGGCGTCTGGACGTGGTAGCGATTGAGCTGTGCCTGCAGCACTGAGAAAACCCGGCGATGAAGCGCAATCTGTTTGAACTCCTGAGCGAAGAAATCCGCCAGTTGCTGATTGATCGCCTCATCGACGCCCCCCAGGTTACAGGCAACGCCGGCTCCGCCAGCCAGATCGAGCAGCACATGGCCCTCCTCGCCCACGAAGAGGTCAACCGTCATCGCCAGCCTGAAGCCCATCGGCTCGCTGATGATGAAGCTGCCGGACACGGTGGTCGCGCTTCCCTGCGGCTGATGCAGGCCGCTGTAGCGGCCAGACACGATATGCATCGTGACCAGAACACTGCTGTAGCCCGGCGACTCAGGCAGAAACGACAGAACCGGCACACCCAGTTCGACCTGCTTCAGACGAACAGTGTCGCCTTGTCGCTCATCCACAACGATGTCGCCGGTGAACAACGGCAAGAAGTCCAGCTCCTGATAGCGCTCAATGTATTGCTGTTCCATATGCCGGTTGAGATCGCTGCGACTGACCACTGCGACGGCTCCCCAGCCCTGGGTCAAAGCACCGGCACCGGCACCGGCGCGCTGCACAATACCGCTCAATGAACGAGGCATTGCAGTGCCCGCCGTACCCAACGCTGGCTGCCCGGTCAGTGCCTGCAGCGCCCCGGTCGAGTCACTCAATGGCAGCGGCAGAATCAGGTGCCCGGCCATCATGCCAAGTATGTCATCGAAAAGTTCTGCGAACACGACAACGAAGCGCTCAGGTGCGTTGGCATCACTGCTGTACACACCCTCGGGATCTATCCAGCCCGGCCCGCTCCAACTCCAGGTAACCGGGAGGACTCTGCCGTTGACGACGACTTTCAGCTCGGCACGCTGATCGTTGACGCTAACCAGCGTGATGGGCAGCATCGGTGAGTGGCGAAGAACCAGTACCTGGATTGACTGGGTGTGCTGATCGTCGCTGACCGTTATTGTGTCCAGAACATAGGTATTCCCAGCGCCCCCTGGGCCGGCGATGTAAAACTTCTCATGCGGCGCATCAATGCCATCCTCGAGCGTCCCGCTTTGTCCGGGCACCGGATCGACCACGGTCCATTTCAGGGGAGTTGTGCGCGAACTGCGTGCTGAGAGCGCTATCCGTTCACCGTAATTACACACCTGAATCAACGGGCTGACGCTGACGCTGCTGGCCATCACCGTCAACAATGCCGTACTGCAATGTCCGGACACCGGGTCCGTTGCCTTGATCAATACGCGTTGAAAACCCTGCCTCACGGGCAGCGCTGCAGGAGCCGTATACATGCCTTGCGTATCAATTTCTCCCGGACCTTCAGTATCGCCGTCCACTGCATTCGTCCGGGACCAGATGAGGCCTTCGCGCGCAGGCCGGGTGGTAAATTGCAGTGTTTCTCCCATGCCGATCAGTGCCTGCTGCTCGACGATACTGAACGTGGACGCACCGGGATCGATACGACCGAACACTGCCAGGTCATAAGGCAGACGTTTGAGTACAGGTTGCAGCACTTGCTCGTCAGGCAATAACCAGCCGCCCAGAAAACGCTCGGCGCCGGTTGCATCCAGGGTTTTGCTCAACCCTTGCAACAGTGCGTGTTTGACGGTGTAGGCCACGAAACCGTTGATCTGCTCCAGTTCCCCGGCACTCAGGTTGTCCAGCGTTCCCGGAACGGCGCTGACTTCATGATCGAACAGATAAGGCGCATAAAGTTGCCCTTCCATTGCCTGATCATCTGACTCACTTTCAATCAGATGAAACTCATGCTTGAGGCTGATGTTGAATGTCGCGTTGTGCGATTGCCATTGATCGCTGTCCAGCGCCCTGTAGCGAAAGCCCAGCGTGCAGGGGAATTCCCAGGTCTGCATGGTCTGGGTGTACTCGAAATCAATGGTCAGAGGATGCTGGGTGTTGAAGGCCTGGACACTGAAAGGCTCCGATTCGAAGACATATTCCGCACTTCGATAGTCTCCAGCAGGAACTGCAAATGTGCCGGCCCGGGCGACCATCCGCTGCAGCGGTTTATCCTCCGAAACGATGAAGCTGAAGTCGGGTGCCTGGAGCATTTGCATCACCGCATGGCCAAAGGCAGCACGGTGCAACGCGTGGGAGGAAAACACGGCGGTCGCCGAATACGAAAGCTGAGCATCGTTGGGAATCAGGTAACGGAAGTCGGACTCGTCACCCGGAATCCCGCCACTGACGCCGTACTCCATGGTCGTGAACAGTAACAAGGCGCCTTTTTTATGCACCGATGTGGCATCGGAGCTTTCAAGCTGTGAGCGCACATCAATTCTGCGTACGTTAAGCAATTCGTTGCTCTGCTCGTTGAAAATGCCCAACCTGAACAGCTGTTGCGGATTTTCCGGGTTGGTCAACCAACCCTGAAAAAACTCACCGACCTTGCTTTGTTCGGTAGTCCCGCCCGGAAAATCCAGCGTAAGGTTTTCAGCCAGACCAAGATCCACAACCAGATCCGCGCTCTGACTGCTCATTTGCAGATCAAAATCCAGGTGCGGCGCGTTCAGCGGATCGTAGGTAGCGATTCTGTGAACATTGTGCCGTCCTTGAACGTTCTCCAGCACGGTATGCAAACCGGCGATTACTGAAATGCGCCAGGCCAGCAGGGAATGCTCCAGGGCACTGTGTTTGAACGACAAGGTTGGCGCACCGAGAACACAGCCCGAGAAAAAGTGAGAGTCATGCGTATCGGGAATCGCGATACTTCCGTCCGGCACCGGACGCGACAGCCCCTGAGCCACACTCTTCTGGTAAAGGTAGTCAAGCAGCTCGTTGACCTTGTCGCCATCCAGAGCAATGATCGCGTCCCAACCTCTCAGACGCGTGGTATTTTTCATCCATGCCAGCAGACTTTCCGCTGAATAACCAGCCATGACATCACCTCCTGTGATGTAGATAAACATAAGACCGACGTACGCTCGGTTAGGACGTCTGTACTTTTTTGTCTTTCATCAATTCCAGATCTCCGGCAAACCGGTCCAGCGGCAGCGGCAATATGATATGCCCTTCTATGATGCCAAGGATTGAATGCGGGGCCTCGACAAAGATCAGCACAAACCGGTCAGTCGAAGGTACGTCGGGGGTGTACAGGCCGTTAAGGACGTTCCCGCCCCCGACACCGACTCTCCACCGGGTGCCTGGCATCGGAACGCCATTGGCAAACGCTTCCAGTTGAACCTGATCGGCGCGAATGTTCACAGCGTTCACGCGCTTCCAGAGGGTCACAACTTTTGGGCCTTTCACACCCCTTAAAACTTTCAATGTTCTTACCACGTCCAGAACTTCCGAAACCTTTACGGTGTTGACGACTTTCACGGTTAACAAGGGTGTCTGATGCTTTACCAGTACCCACGAAGAAACACTCGCCTGCCCGCTGGTCACGACGATCTGATCCAATACGTAGGTTTTGCCGGGCACCTTTGATGCTGCGACATAACGGTGATCACCATCAGCCAGTGCGCTGGGCTCCAGAACACCGCTTTCGCCAGCCACCGGATCCTTGATCGACCAGTCCATTTCCTCTGTGCCGAGCGAACCTGCCTCCAGCTCCACCGTCGCCCTGGCGTCACACACCTGGATCAACGGATTGAGAGTGATCGGATTGGTCACGATCGTGACCAGGGCCGAACTTTGATAGTTCGAGTCGGTGTCAGTGGCCGTCACCCGAACACGTGTGAATGGAAGCTCGGTTAGAGATGTTTCTGGCGCGTAGTACCTGCCGGAGTTGTTGATGGCGCCGTAGTTCTGTGCATCACCCTGCAGAAGTTCGGCAGTCCACCTCACATTCGCACCCGGCGGTTGAATGGCAAACGTGGTGGAACTGTCGACAGCCATCAGGTGCTCCGCAGGGCTGACGACAAAGTCTGCCCCGGAACTGTTGATACGGCCGAAGACGGCAATGTCTCTGGGCGCACGCAGTACGTCAGGCACAATGGCTTCGTTGAAATTGAGGTCGATACTGTCCCGGATAAACGAGCTGATCGGCACACGAGTAGCGAGTTTGCCTTCCAGTACGGCTCTGATGTCGGACTCGAACGGATGCGTATCCAGCTTCTCGAAATTGCTCTTTACCGACGCTATCAAGAACAGTAATGAAAAGCTGTTTACTGGTGGATCGTTCTCTGCGACATCCGGTTCGCTGCTGGTGGTACTTATCGTGAGACTGGGGATCAGAACGAGGTCGTTGTTTTCTTCGGCGAAGTTATAAATGCACCGTATCTCAACCGTGATGACCTTGCTCATGACCAGTAGCAGCACACCGCCTGGCAACGTAAGTATTACGCTGGGGGTCGCTTTGGGCTTCCAGGTCAGTTCCACCATGCCATCGCCAATGAGTTCCACCGACAAAGGTGCGCTCCCGAATGCGTCAAGCCAGGTCTCGTTTTTGTAGACATTTGCCTGGACTGGCACGCCATCGATTTGAACCGGGACATTCTGGCTGCTCGATTCGGACGTTTTCAGTGTGCCCGACGTGGCCGTCGCCTTGACCAGTCGGCCGGAGCCATCATGGAACGTGTTGAACACCACGCCTTCAATAATCGAAGCAATGGTCCTGGTCACTTCACCGATGAACAGTGCCGCCTTGAACGTACGCTCCGCACTGAACAACACCGTGGCCGAATAATCTTTACCAACATCATCCGGTATCAGGTATTGGTACTCTACCGGGATGTCGCCGCCTTCCTGACTGCCTTCCAGGCGAATGAACACCAGCACGGCCCCGTCGCCGTAGTTGGCGGCCTGCGGGTCGAGAGGCGCGGCAGGATTGGTCTGGGTGCGCAGTTTGAAGGACTGGGGGTGCATCAGATTATTGGTGCCACGCTTGATCACGCCCAACGTCCATACGCGCTCCTCGTCCGGCAATGCAGTGAACAGGGCTTTGAAAAAATTTCCGCCGAGTACCCGGTCAGCCCTGTCAACCGCGAAGGTCAGAATGAAATTGTCACTGTCCTTGAGGTCGAGCCGCACCCGCCCATCACTCTGGACACTGCCAGGAACCTTTTCCAGCGCGAGATCCAGTGTCAGTTTCGGACCTTGAAGCGCATCGATATGAATCACTCTGTCGGCTTCCCAATTATCGACGTTATTTCTCATCGTCAATTGCGTTCCGCCCAGAATGGAACAGGTCAATGTCGCATGAGACTGACCCAGGTCATTGTTCGAGAACGTCAGCCTGGGCGTATCCAGAATGAAATTGTGAATACGTTCTTTGAAGCCGTCGCTCAGTGCCACCTCTCCGCTCACAGGCTTCAGATAAGCGTTCGACGAAAATCGCGCGATGTATTCCTGAAGCAACAGGTTATTCACCTTGCCCCGGGCCATTGCGGCGATGGAATCCCAGCCCCACATAACATTGTTGTCGGGGTTTTTCATCCACTCGGCCAGGCTGTTCAGCGTGTTATTGGTCATAGGATTGCGTCCATGCAAGTGTCGGGTCATGCCGGTAGCTATCGCGTCGTGCGTCCGCTTGCCGGCCCAAAAAAAAGATCTTCCAGCACCGTGAAACCGATGGACGGAAACTGCGTGTAATTCGCCCCTTCATCAAAGCTGACTTCAACCTTCACGGTGTTGGTCTGACTGTCTCTTTGCAGACTTTCCAGAAAATCCCTCGGGATAATCACCGATACCTTCCTGGCATCGTATTCCGCCTCACTGAGCGGTTCGGCTGCACCGGTACGTAGCCCGACCGTCTGCTCCGATCCCGATTTCAACAAGCCAGTGGCCTTGATTCGTACCCGTTGTCCGGGCGCCATGTAGACCCAGGAAGCCAGGTCAAGACCGGCACCTTCTGGCGATACCTCAGCGAGCGAGAGCCGGCCATCAGTGGCGCGTGGGCGCATGATCTGGATGGAAGGCCAACCGGAGCCCAGGCCTCTGACTTCCAGATCGAATACTTTCGAGGTACCCGATTGCGGCGCTGAATCGACCTTGTAATACACGGCCAGACGCTTGCCCATATTGGCCGGGACCGCTGTGGGCGGGATGAGGAACAGGCGCGAATCGTCTGGCGAAGGATCAGCGATAAAGGTGCCCGTGCTTCCGTAACCATCCCAGTACATCTGTACCGTGGAGTCGTCGCCGATGACTGCGTCTTTCGGTATGCGAATCGTCGCCCCCCTCTCCAGCTGCGAGGCAAAGATATAGCCCTTCACCCCCCCTTCAACGGGATTCTCAATGATCGCGTCTTCGATAACGGGCACCGGTAGATCGAGTGGCCGACGCAGAATGACCTTGCGCGGCAACGAGCTGGCTGCATGGCCGGGTCGCGCGTACTGGTACACCAGCTCGATTTCCTTGCCGTTATTGGCATAAAGCCAGGCCTGAGCCAGCGAGAACTGCAGTACGCCACTGTCGAGATTAGAGATGTCAGCCCTGAGGGTCTGCACCAGCCGATTGCCGCTGGAGACGTAAACCACGACATCGTCATCGATCTGAATGCCGAAAGGGTCGATCAGCAGGGTGATGCCTTCAGGAAAGGCCTCCGGGTCCAGTGAGCCGCCGCTGAAATCCTTGATGGTCAAGGCGGGCAATAACGCCGCTGAGGGTGCGACGATGGCCAGAGACTGGGTGACCGAAGCCGTTGTCGATGTGGAATCGGCATATTCGATGCAGTAGCTCATCAGAGCGAAGCCATTTTCAATTGCCGCAAACTCGTTGGTTTCTATCGGCCACTGCAAAGGCTGGCCCACCTCTTTCAGTGTCAATACCTGGGAAAAGAACAGAGGGTACAAGTAATCGCCTTCGGCGAAATAAAGATCCAGCGTGAGGGTCACCCTGTCGCCCTCGCGCATGGCCAGATACGGCGGCGTTACGATCAGCACCCCATCGACTTCCCACAGCAGGTCGGGATCAAGCTTCAGATCGTGAGACTCCCTGCATTGCGGCACCCCCAGCCCGGCGGCCGTTGACGGCGGTTTACCGACATAGAAGAACAGGCGCAGGGATTCATCGGGGCGACCATCGACTATGTAGGAGTAAAACACCCACCCCTTATCAAGCCTCACCAGCAACGGATTATTGATCAACAGGGGCATGCCTTCAGGCTGCAATCCCACGACCTCGATCAAATCGTTGATATAGTCCTCCACTGCGCCCAGAGCGCCGCAACCTCGCCAGTTGGGCATGAACCGATCGCCGTTCTTGATGCCTGGGTAGTTGATCCAGGTAATCAGGTCGGCACTGCCCAGCTGTTCCAGATCGAGGTAGTTCCCGGGCTGCAGGTCGGGCACCTTGGGGGCGGGAAGATCCAGCGCCATGAGTGAGACTCCTTTCTCGTTTCCGCCTGAAATGGGTATATCGCAAGGGTTGCCCCTGAGGATGCGGATAGGATTTTTTTACGCCGATGCATATCAATTGCCCACTAGCACTACTGCTAGGTTGTTGCCCGGGTACGGACTGTTAGGGTTAGGCAAGACCTCCAGCCACACCGACGCCCAAGGTGTTGAGGCTTGGGGGTCGTCATTGACCAGAGCGCAAGGACTGCACAATCGTCAGACACCGCTGCGCTTGTCACGCATCAATCAGCGAGGTCCGCTCCATGGCTGCTTCTACTTCCGTGCACTCCAACGCGCTCAATTTCATGAGTTGTCTGAAAAGCGGCGTTGACCCACGCACCGGGCTGTACAACATATCGATCAGCATGCCCGATCTGCAAAGCAATGACCTGCGCGGGCCGGGGTTCCGACTCGACATGTCCTACAGCCAGCTCAATACGCTGGACAGTGGCTATGGCCTGGGCTGGAACCTGCAGTTGTCACAATACGATCCTGCCACTCAGATCCTGTCCCTCAGCACGGGCGAGACCTTCCGGGTCGACGGCACCAGCAGCACCGGTCAGCTGACGATGACGGAGAAGAAACTCGACACCTTCCACTTCTACAAGCTGGACCAAGAGTCTTACCGGGTGGTGCATAAATCAGGTCTGGTGGAAATCCTCAGACTGCACAGCAGCGGCAATAAAAAAATGGCCTGGGCGGTAAAAATCATCGCGCCGTCGGGGCACAGCATTGCGCTCAAACACACGGCGTTCAACAGCAGCACCTACAGGCTTGATTCGATCACTGACGACCTGGGTCAGACGTTGCTGGAAATCGCACGCAGCAGCACCTCCGTCGAGCTGAACCTGCACCCGTATGCCGGCACTGGCGGCACTCCGCTGGCACGCTTTTTAATGACACTTGCCGGCAGCGACAAACGCGTGTCGCGCATCACCCTGCCCACCGACAATAATGCGTCCTGGCGCTTCGAATATGGCCTGGAGAATGGCAATCAGTTATGCGTCAAGCATGTAGAGACACCTACAGGAAGCAGCGAAGACGTTTACTACCAGGACGAGGGCCATACATTTCCATCCAGCGCCGCTCGCCTGCCCATACCCAGAGTGACAAGACACGTCATCGATCCCGGTCTCAAGCTGGCAAAGCTCGATGTGCGATATACCTACAAGGACGGCCAGCAACGCTCACGAAATTTTCTCGGTGCAGGGTTGCCCATCGCCTGGGAAGACAACGGCCTGGACAACCTCTATAAATATTTGCAGGACTACGACTATGTCTGCACCGAAAGCCTGTGGGTCGACAACAAGGCCGTGCGCAGCATAGAGCGGACCTTCAACCGCTTCCACCTGCAGACCATTGAAGTCACCACCCAGAACGAAAATCAGCAAACGGTCACGACCGCCTACAACATCCTGGAGGGCGTGCATTACTCAAAGCAGCCCGCCGATTGTCAGCTACCCAGCAAAGTCACCACCCGCTGGCAACGGCTCGACGAGCCTGAGCGGACCCGCACAGAGACCGTCACCGATACCTATGACAGTTACGGCAATCTGCTGGTGCATACACGAGCTGACGGGATGGCAGAAATCAGCAGCTGGTACCCGGCCGGAGGTGACGATGGTTGCCCGGCCGATGCGGAAGGGTTTGTCTCCCGACTGAAAGAAAAAGTGTTCAAGCCCGCCCTGTCGTCGCAACCCGGGGCCCCTACTCTGTCCACGCGTTATCGCTACCGCATATTGCCCGCACTGACCGGCAGCGGCTCACCCGACTGGATTGTGCCGGAAGGCGAAACACTGCTGCAGCTTGAAAGCGATGGAACCTCTGTGGAGCTGCAGAGGATCCTGCTGGAGTACATCAACCAGCCGGACGCGCCTTTCCAGCATGGTCGAACCGGGAAAAATATCGAGTCCCTGAATGGAAACGACACCGTTACCGTCTACGAGTACAGCAATAGCGAGAGCGAGCAACTGAAAGTCCCGGTACAACTCATCGACATCATCACTATCGGTTTCGACAACGCCCGCATAAGCAAGCAGCAACAACAGTCATTGTTGACAGGCCAGGTGCTGCTGACCCTGGAAGAAGGCGTGGAGACCCGCTATATCCATGACGCGCTCAACCGGCTGATCAAAGAAACGATCGCACCGAATTCGACTGCCGGTCATGAAGCCAGTCGCGAGTACCTGTACACCCTGTGTTCCGCTCCGGCGCAGCAGGCAGAACAAGTGCTGGTCGATGCCCGCAAGGTCAAGACCCGTTCTGTCATGGACGGTCTGGGCCGGGCAATACTCGAAGAAAGGGACCACGTCGACAGCAATAATCCGCACGCGATGCACATGATCCATACAGCGCACTACAACGCCTGGAACAACGTGCAATACGAAACGGATTACGACTGGTTCGACAACCAGCAACGGTTCACCACGCGTAACACGTACACCTACGACGACTGGAACGGCCAGTCTGTCATTACCACTGATCAAGGCGTGCAGACCCACCAGTACTACGACCCCATCGGCAATGAAGAACATGATGGTCCTATTCAGAGGCGCTGGGTGCAAAGCGGTGAAGCAGAGCCTCTGATCAGTGGCCGCAGCGAGACCTGGCTGAACATGTTCGGTAAGCCGGTCAGGATCAAGAGCCAGAACGCAGCTGGGATGGACCTTGGCTCACAAAGCTTTCTCTACGACGGACTGGGACGCTGCACAGAGCAGACCGACGAGTCAGACCACAAAACGCAGTTCAGTTATGACGCCTGGTCGCGCATGGTCAACACACGCTTGCCAGATAGCAGCGTGGCACGCCGTGATTATGCACCGCACAGCAACACCGAGCTGCCGATCGGCCTGGAGATGATTCATCCGGACGGTATTACCATAACCCCGGCAGGTAAACAGACGTTCGACGGGCTCGGGCGCCTGACACTGGCCCAGGCTGGGCAACGTATCGAGCGTTACGAGTATGAGGACGGTCACCGACAGGTCAAAACACGCAAAACGGCCAAGGGTGACGACATAAGCTACACCTACAACCTGGCACTCACCGACCAGATCGTCTCCAGTACCGCACCGGATGAAACCGCCGGGTTTGGCTATGACAAGGTCAGCGCCCGCCTGACCTCTGCCACCAATCAGCAGGGTAAGCGCGGTTACGCTTATGACGCGCACAACCAGTTGACCAAAGAGACCTGGAAAGATCGACAAGACCGGACTTGGATAACCCAGTATCGGACATCCTTGCAGGGCCGCACGATGTCTCGCACCGATGTCGAACAAAAAGAAGTCAAAAGCCCGGGGAAAGGCGTCGTCAAAGGCCGGCTCAAAGGCGGCGTTAAGCATCGCGTCAAAGGTGTAGAAACGACTTACCGGTACGACGGGTTCGGCCAGCTTAAAAGCGTCGTCCAGGGCAACGTGAAGGTAACCATCATGTATGACCCACTCGGTCAGCCCAGAGAGATGACAACCCACGATCAGGCCGCAGGAACCAGCCTGATAACCCGCATGGAGTATGACGACCAGGGACAGGAAGTTCTCAGGACGCAGATTGCAGGCGATCACCCGGTACGTACGCTGGAACAGCAATGGCAGCCCGACGGACTCATGCAAAGCCGTCACCTGCAGGAAGCGGGCAACAGGCTGCTGCTGGAAGAATTCAGGTATGACGCTCGAAGTCGTCTGACCGGCGTCAGCTATTCAGGCAGTAAATTGCCGGTGCACGCCTCCGGCAGGGCGATACTCAAGCAGACGTTCAACTTCGACGAGCTGGACAACATGACCCTGAACCATACCGAATTTGCCGATGAGAGCACCGAGACAGCTATCTTCCGCTATGGCAAAGAGGGTGACCCCGACTCCAGGGACCGATGCCAGTTACTCGGCATCACCTACCGGCCTGCGCGGAGCACACCGGATCCGACGTTCCGCTATGACACCAACGGCAATCAACTCAATGACGAGCACGGCAACCAGTTGGACTACGACAGCCAGAGCCGCCTTTCACGGGTGGAGAAACCGACGGGGGAGCCGATCAATACATACGCTTACGACGGCCATAACCAGTTGGTCACCACCCGCAATGGCAGTGACAGCGAAATACTGCGTTTTTATCAGAACCAGCAGTTGAGTAGCACGGTGCAAGACAACCGACGCACTCTGTTTCTGCACATTGATGAGCAACCTGTCGGCCAGCAGACCGTCGGAGAATCTGCAGAAACCCTGCTATTGCTGACAGATGCGAACCTGAGCGTTCTTGCCGAGTTCCAGCAGAACACATTGCGAACAGCTGTATACAGCGCCTACGGAGAACGCCACAGCGATGACGCGTTGCTCAGCGTCGCAGGGTTCAACGGCGAGGTATGCGAAAAAGACACGGGCTGGTACCTGCTCGGCAATGGCTACAGAGCCTACAACCCCGGCATGATGCGTTTTCACAGCCCCGACTCCTTGAGCCCCTTCGGCGCAGGCGGGCTCAACCCCTATACCTATTGCCTGGGCAATCCCATCGCCTGGCGCGACCCCACCGGGCATGACGCCAGCTCACAGAGCGGCAGGCTGCGACGGCCCGATGAGGATGCGATACCGGCAGAAATGCCGGGGGGCATGGGAATAGAGTCCTGGGCCATGGTGGCGGTTGGCGTAGTGTTCACCGTACTCGGTGTCTACGCGACAGTTGCCACGCTTGGATTGGCCACACCCGTCTCGGGCCCTGTAACGGTTCTGGGTTTATCGATGAGCGCACAGGCGGCTGCCTACGTTACAGCCGGAGTGTTGGCGACAGGGACCACTCTCAGTGCTGCATCCACTGCTGCCAGTGCTTATGGTGCGGCGACGGGAAACAATACAGCAATTCAAGCAGGGCAGTACCTCGCCTACGCGGGGGGAGCTTTAGAGATCGGTGGGGGGTTCTTGAAAAGTGCGGTTAAAAGCGCGATCAAGGCTGGGACCCGGGCACTCAGTCGAGCAGCCTATCAGACAAAACTGGGCTCGGCATTGACCTCAGTAAACGCGACGTCTATCTCGCCTGTGACCGGCGTCGACCGGCTACCAGGATTGAAAGGAACCTTGAGCAGAACGCAACAAGGCGCAGTCGACGCATTGACGACCATGCTCAGGAGGAGGAATGACGTATCGCTCGCTGGCAACCTTGCCTCAACAAAAACCGCCTCGACTCCATTTGCCAGTGTTCCCGCCGCTAGAGTGCCATCTATTCCAAGGGCTGTAGCTCCAACTCCAGTAGCGCCACCGCCACGGCCACAGAGTTTTTGGCAAAAATTTTTCCCGCTAAGACAACAGTATTTACCCCGTATCGGAGGAATCGGCGACTGGCGAACCGTCAGAAATTAAATTTCAATTTCTCGCCATCGACAGCTATAAGCGCTTGTCGGTGGCATCTTGGCCTGACTTGCCAAGCTGATTGCCAATACTGAATCATCCATTATCCAGACCTTCTAATGCGTTATGCCAAGTATCAAGACGTGTGTAATTTATGCCAGGCCGTAACCTGCGAACGTTTTAAATCTGACATATAACAAAGCACACATCCGCAAACAACAATATACGACACTAGTTTAGGAAATATCCTACACCCCCCGCCATTAAACAAAGCCTTCCAGAGACTTTGCAACTAACACCTCTGCTGTAAACTCCCGCCCCGTCATGACACGCAACACAAACGGTGTCTCAAGACACCATAAATAGTTACATTTTCACTCTTGTAACGTTAATACTTATAAGGTTTTTATCGTGAACAAAATGCTATCCGTACTGGGCCTTGCTCTGGCAACTACATTGAGTGCCACTGTCGTATCCGCAAACCCCGGCCCCGGCACCATCCGTTTCGAAGGCAAGATCACCGCTACCACCTGCCCTATCGAAGTGGTCAATCCGGGCGATGGCTCTATCGGCAACCTGGTGAACATGGGCTCTGTCGAGGCCAGCCGCTTCACCGGCATCGGTGACGAACTGTCTGGCAAGAGCTTTGCCCTGCGCGTCAATGACGACGGCAGTTGCGGCCTTACGGCTGGCGACCCGAATACGGCCAAAGTTACCTTCATCGGGAACGCGGACAGCAGCGGCGAATACTTCGCTGTCACCCCTACTGCCGACGGGGCAAAGGGCGTTGCGATTGTGATCAAGGACCAGACCGGGACCTCCATCAAACCAGGCGACGCCTCGGCGGCTTATCCACTGGTCGAGGGGGGTGTCACCGACATGGTGTTCAACGCCTACTACCGTTCGACACTGGCTACCGTTCAACCCGGTGCCGCTTCGGCGGATGTACAGTTTGTTGTCGCGATTAACTGATACATCGACTCATTCGCTCACCGTGTAAAAACTAACCGTTCTTTCACGTGAAGCATCTTCAATACGTTCAGGTCCGCTTCGGGCCTGAACGTACAAGGTAACTTTCCATGATTTTCCAACAGGCGTTTAAACCACCTGCGATTGCGGCGTGCATGCTGTTATTCATGTGCGCAGCTTATATACCCGCCAGTCAGGCAGCCTTGACTGTCAACGCAACTCGCATCGTGTTCGACGGCGACAAGCGCAGTACTTCGGTGGTCATATCCAATCCCAGTGATC